>JAEUHB010000313.1 GCA_016794665.1 Opitutaceae bacterium | reverse complement strand
GATGCCCTCGAGCGCGAAGACGTCGACGGCGGGGTGCGCGGCCTTGTTGGCGTAGCCCTCCATGCAGTGCACGAGCGCGTCGAGGCCGACAGCGGCCGTGACCGACGCCGGCACGGAAACCGTAAGCGCCGGATCGACGATCGCCACATCGGGCACGAGGTGCGGGCTGATGACGCCCTTCTTCACTTTCTCCGCCTCGTCGATGAGCACGGCGTTGGGCGAGACCTCGGCGCCGGTGCCGGCGGTCGTCGGCACGCAGGCGAGGAAGACGGCGCGTCCGCGCAGGTTGCCGATGCCGAAGGTCTCGCGGACGGCCTGCCGGCCGTCGAGCAGCGCGGCGACGAGCTTCGCCGTGTCGAGCGGGCTGCCGCCGCCGAGGCCCACGATCGCATCGGGGGCAAACGCGCGCGCGCCGGCGAGCACGGATTCAAACAACGCGATCTCGGGCTCGCGGTTGACGGTGTCGTTGACCTCGACGGCCTCGAAACGCGTGCGCCACGTCGCGATCAAATCCGCGCTGTGGCGCGCGGCGGTCGGGCTCGAGATCACGAAGAGGCGGCGCTTGCCCGCGGCGGCGAGCTCGTCGGCGGTCTGCTTCGCGGTGCCGGTGCCGAAGAGGATACGGCGGGGTTGCTGGAGGATGACGGGGTTCATGAGGCAATCGGAACGGAGTTGAACCACTGATGAACACTGATGGGCACTAATGAAATGCCTCCGGGATTCTGACTATTAGTGTTCATCCGTGTGCATCAGTGGTTAACTTTTCTGCGAAAGCTAAGATTACTCGTTGGGTGCGGTGAGCACGGTGGGTGCGGCGGGATCGTAGGCGGGATTCGGCGCCATCTCCTGCGCGCCGATGTAGCGGCGCCATGATTGCAGCGCGGTGAGCAGCGCGGCGGTGCGGGCGGGTTCGGCGGCGGCGAGGTCGTGCCGTTCGCCCGGATCCGCGGCGAGGTTGAACAACTCCGTGCGCGGCGCAGGGCCAAACCATTCGATCAACTTGTAGTCGCCGCGCAGGATCGCGCCGCAGGGGCCGCGGCCGAGATGGTGATAGTGGGGGTAATGCCAGTGCAGCGCCGCGTGCACGGGTTGCGCGACGTGGCCTTCAATCGCAGGCCAGAGGTCCTCCCCGTCGACCTCGACCGCGGGTGCGCCGGCGGCGGCGAGCAGCGTGGGAAAAAGATCGGTGCCGCTCACGGGGGTGTCGCGCACGGCGCCGGCGGGGATGCGGCTGGGCCAGCGCAGCAGCAGCGGCACGCGCAGGCCACCCTCGTAGAGATCGGCCTTGGCGCCGCGGAGGGGCTTGCGCGCGTCGCTCGGCGCCATCGGGCCGTGGTCGGCGGTGAAGACGACGAGCGTGTCGCGGTCGCGGCCGGCGCGGCGCAACGCGTCGAGCAGCCGGCCGGTCGCGGCGTCGAGCTGCTCCACCATCGCGGCGAACACGGGGCGGTTCACCTCCGGGTCGGCGCCGGGCTGCGCGGCGTGGCGCGCGATCGCGGCGGCGGGCGCGAGCTCGGGGCGGTGGACGGCGTTGTGCGCGAGCACGCAGAGAAACGGCTGCGTGCGCGGCCGCGTGCAAAACTCGATCGCGCGATCCGTGAGCGACTCGATGTGGTGCGGGTCGCGCTCGGGATCGGCGTTGGGCTGGGGCTTGCGCGTGACGAACACCTCGTCGAACCCCTGCGACTCCGGGTCCATCGGGCGGCCGGGCGCGTAGTGGTAGTCGGGGGCGAGGTGCCATTTCCCGAAGTGGCCCGTCGCGTAGCCGTGGCGGCGCAGCACGTCGCCGAGCGTGTCGATCGCAACTGGCAGGCCGCGCTGCCACGGCGGGGCGAGGAGCGGCGGGTTGTGCGCGGTGCTGCCAGGGATAAACTCCGTGAGGTGCAGCCGCGCCGGGTGCAGCCCCGTGTAGAGGCTCGCGCGCGACGGCGAGCACACGGGCGCGGTCGCGTAGGCGCGGGCGAAGCGCACGCCCTCGGCGGCGAGCTGATCGAGTCGCGGGGTTTGGAAAAACCCGGCGCCGCCGCTCGTGCAACCGAGCTGGTGCACGCCGAAGTCGTCGGCGATGACGAGGAGGATGTTAGGCGACGTCTGTCTGGGTCTCATTTAGGAATGCCGAGAACGACGTGAACTGCTCTCTAAACACGTTGTTCTCCATGTAGTGCAACTGACCAAGTGCGTCATCAGATACCTTCAAATAGAGGTAGCCGCCCATCAAATTACCGCCGATGTGTAGCAGAGACTTCGCTGGGATACCGATCCTGTCTTCATCATCATTCCTCAGAATCTCCTCAGCAGTGAGAAGAGTATCGATTACCCCTGAGCGCGGTGGCACGAAGAGCAGAGCGTGCTCGAGTAAACTGTCCAGATGAGTAAGGAGAAAGGTCCGGTAGTCCGTCGGCAGACGAGTTCCCAAGCGCTTTTCAAGCTCCACAACATTTGCAGTCATCCGGTGGTCTCTCACTGCGTGGGAATTTCAGGAATTGGCGGGCGCCGTATTACTTTGCCGCAGCCCATAAATCGTCAGCCGCTCCACGTCCTCCGGCTGGTGCCCGCCGAGGACTTTGCTCGCGAGCCACCCGCTGCCGAAGAGCACGAGGTGGCCGCCGACGCCGATGAGGATCGGGTTGAAGCGGAAGTTCGCGGCGCCGAGGTCGAGGGTCGGCTCGCGGCCCTTGGTGAGCAGCGCCCATGCGGTGTAGAGCAGGCAGCACGCGATGCCGACGTAGCAGCCTTGGCGCGTGGCGGTGGTCGTGAGGAAGCCGAGGCAGAACAGCCCGAGCGTGCCGCCGGAGAGAATCGACGCGATGAGGATCACGCGCTCCATGAGGGGCGCGGAGCCTTTTTCCGGTAGCAGCAGCCACGCGGCGATGACGGTGAGCGCGCCGGCGCCGGCGATCATCAGGCGGCCGCAAAGCAGCCGCGCGCGGTCGGAGGCGTCGGGCTTGAAATGCAGGTAGTAGTCGGTGGTGAGCACGGTGCCCACGCTGCTGAGGTCGGCGCTCACGGTGGACATCGCGGCGGCGAGCACGGCGGCGATGACGAGGCCGAGCAGGCCCACCGGCATGAAGTTGGCCAGAAAGTAGGGCATCGCGCTGTCGGGGACGGCGGGCGGGGGAACATTGGCGAGCGAAAAGAAGCCCGCGAGGCAGGCGCCCGCGAACATGAACACGACAAACACCGGCACGCACATCAGCGCGCTCACGAAGGCGGCGCGGCTCGCGGCCTCGTCGGACTTGGCGACGAGGTAGCGCTGCACGATGTGCTGGTCGGTCGCGTAGCGGCGCGTCCACTGCACGGCGTAGGCGAGGCAGAAGAGCCACGTGGTCGTGAGCGCGGGATCGGTGAAGGTTTTCCACGACAGGTCCCATGAGCCGAGCGTGAGCTTGCCCTGGCGCCACGTCTCGGCGACGACCGCAAACGGCGCGCCGGCCTCCGGCGCAAACATCAGCCGCCCGAGCACGAAGAGCCCGCCGATCATCAGCACGACCCCCTGCACGACATCGGTCCACACGACGGCCTCCATGCCGCCGAGCATCGTGTAGAGAATCGTGAACACGCCGACGCCGAGGATCACGGTCTTGAGGTCCCAGCCCGTGAGCACGTTGATCGCGAGGGCGGTGGTGACGAGCGTGACGCCGAGGTCGAAGATGCGGTCGGCGAGGAAACCGAACGACGTGTAGAAACGCCCGCCCAGCCCGAAGCGCTGGCCGATGTATTCGTAGGCGCTCATCTTCACCACGCGCCGGTAGAACGGCACGACGACCTTGGCGACGGCGAGCAGCACGAACGGCACGAGCAGGTGCGGCACGAGCAGGATGAGGCCCTTCTGGTAGGCGGTGCCCGGGTGGCCGACGAAGGTGCCTGTGCTGATGATCGTCGCCATGATCGTGAAGGCGACCGCCCACATCGGGATGCTGCGGCCGGCGACGAAGTAGCGCTCCGCGGTCTTTGGCCCGCGCGTGGCCCAGACGCCGATGCCAGCGATCACGACGAAGTAGAGCGCGATGACGGCGAGATCGAGAAGCTGGAGGGACATTAAGGATTTTCGATTGGGGATTTTCGAATTTCGATTTTCCCAACACTACGGCTCGAACTGCAGCGCGACGAGGCGTGAGCCGCGCGTGCGGATGACGAGCTGCACGGGCTGGCCGGCGAGCGCGGAGACATCGGTGCCGCGGCCGAGCCACTCGACCACATGGCGGAGTTCGTTGCCGCTGACGTAGACGCAGTCGTCGACGCCGAAGCCGGGGATCGCGGTGCCGTCGGCGCGGCGGAGGCCGACTTGGATGAAGCCGGTGGCGGACGTGTCGGCGTTGAGCACGAGCTTTTTTCCCGTGAACGTGAGCGGGCGGCTCACCAGCGTCCCCGCGCGATCGTAGGGCGACTCGGCGGCGACGAAGCGATCAAGGCGCTGCACCGTGCGATGGATGGCGCGGCGAAACGGCCCGAAACGCCCACCGGAGTGGTATTCCTCAGTGTTGTAGGCATACATCCAGATCTCGTCGCCGCGGCGGACCATGCCGTGGGCCATATAGGTCTGGTGGACGTCGAGGCCGCCGGGATAGGCGCCGACGCCAAGCCAGACAGGGCGCGGGTGGCGCGACCAGTTCTCGCCGTCGCGGCTCGTCATGAGTTGCGTTTCGAGCGGGCCGTCGCCGCGGCGGCGGGCGGGATCGTCGAGGGCGACGCGCCCGGCGGGGTTCGTGTCGCCGTAGTGGTAGTAGATGGGCGGAAATGCGAGGTAGGTGTCGGGTGCCCACGGGTATTTTACGGCCTTGGGCACATACATGTCGGTGGCGTCGGGATCGTAGCCCTCGCGGGGGCGAAACATCGTGGGGTATT
>JAEUHB010000312.1 GCA_016794665.1 Opitutaceae bacterium | reverse complement strand
TTTCCTCGCGCACGTCGAGGAGGGGCTCGGGACGAAGAACCTCGTGGCCGACGCCGTCTATGCTGCGACGGGGAAATGTTTCTACCGCGAGATCGCGATCGATACCGTCGCGACGATCGTCAACGACCTCATCACCTGCGGCGCGCTGCCCATCTCGGTCGCCATGCACGCCGCGGTGGGCGACTCAGGGTGGTTCGCCGACGCCACGCGGACGAATGCGCTCGTGGCGGGATTCGCCGAGGGCTGCCGCACGGCGGGCGCCGTGTGGGGTGGGGGCGAGACGCCCACGTTGGGCGGCGTCGTCGAGCCCGCGGCGATTGTGCTCGCGGGTTCGGCGATTGGAAAAATTTATCCGAAGAATCTGCGCATCACCGGCGATGTGCGCGACGGCGACGCGATTTTGTTTTTCGCCAGCTCGGGCGTGCAGACCAACGGCCTCTCGCTGTGCCGGCGCGTGGCCGCCCAGTTGCCGCGCGGCTACGAGACTCCCATCGGCCACGGCGACGCGCGCTCATATGGCGAAGCGCTGCTCGCGCCCTCGGTGATCTACGTGGCGTTCGTGCGCGAGTGCCAGCGCCGCGGGCTCAAGCTGAACTACGTCGCGCACGTGACCGGCCACGGGTGGCGCAAGCTCATGCGCCTCGAGGAACCCTTTGTCTACGAGATCACCGCGCCGCGGCCGGCCCCGGCGCTGTTTCGGTTCCTCGAGGAGGCCGGCCCGATCGAGCGGCGCGAGATGTATGCGACCTTCAACATGGGCGTCGGCTTCGCTGCCTATGTCGCGCCGGAAAACGCCGATGCCGCCCTCGCGATCGCGCAGGCGACCGGCTACGACGCATGGCGCGCGGGCACGGTGCGAAAGCAGGGTGCGCGCAAGGCGGTCGTCGTGCCCTCGCTCGGGCTCGAGTTTGGCGGCGATACCTTGCAGGTGCGCTGAGGCGGGGCGCCGCGCCGGCGGCGCCGCGTCTCCAATCATTTGCAGGTAGAAACTACGCTGAAGAAAAATGTGGCGGCGCGCGGGTCGAATCGTTGTCATCCGCGCCTCCAGCTTGTGACTGCCCCTCAGGATTGCTTCGCCGTGCTCGAAGGAGCGCTCTATTGCCTCGGCCCTTTTGGGAGCCGGGCGCTGCGGCATGAGCCGCTGGCCACCGCGATCCTGGAGTTTCGCCGCGGCCCGCTGTGCACGTATGTGCGCGAGCATCCCTACGGCCTGTTGCCGGGCGTGCCCAACCTCTACTGCCTTGATGGCGCGCATCGCCTGGCCTGGATGGCCGACTGGCCGCTCGCGACCGATCCGTGCGCGCGCATCCTCGATGAGCGCAACGGCGAGTTGATCGCGCAAGCGGCGTCGGGCGCCATGGTGCGGCTCGATGCGCTGACCGGGCGCTTCATCGGTCTTTCGGTGCCGGCCGCCGAGGCGATCTGAACCTGTTGGCGCGTTCGCGCTGGTGTCTCGCGCGTTGACGCGTGGCGGAGAAGCCCGCCACTTTCTGCGCCTTTCCCCGACCCATGCGGCCCATCGTCCAGATTTCACTCGACCTCATCGATCGCGCCGAGGCGCTCGCCACCGCGGAAACCGCGTTGCGCGCGGGAGTGGATTGGCTGGAGGCGGGCACGCCCTTCATCCTCGCCGAGGGCGTGCACGGCGTGCGCGCGCTGCGCGAGCGTTTCCCCACGACACCCATCGTCGCCGATCTTAAGATCATGGACGGCGGCTACCTCGAGGCCGAGATGATGGCCAAGGCCGGCGCGACTCATGTCGTCGTCATGGCCCGCGCGCATGAGGAAACCCTCAAGGTCGTCGTGAAAGCCGGCCGCGACTACGGCGTGAAGGTGATGGGTGACAACCTCGGCTTCCCCGACATGGTCGAGGGCGCGAAGATCATCGAGGACCTCGGCTGCGATTTTGTGATTCACCACATCGGCTACGACGAGCGCCGCGGCATTGCGGCCGCGGGCCGGCGGATGCCGAACCCGCTCGATCAACTGCGCGAGATTGTCGCGGCCGTGAACGTGCCGGTGCAGGCGGTGGGCGGGCTCACGCTGGAGCAGGCGGTGCGCACGCCGGAGTTTGGCGCGCCGCTCGTCGTCATCGGCGCCCCGCTCGCGGTGGACGCCGATGCGTTTCGCACCGCGGATGGAAACTTGGAAGGCACGCTCCGCATCATCTGCGATCGCGTGCATGGCTTCGGTGACGTGAAAGTTGGAAAGGCCCGGAAATGAAATCCCCTGCTGTCGTCAATTTTTCCTCCACGCCACACAGCGTGGAGCTGCGCGAATTCGCGCGCCCGGAGCCGGGCGCCGATGATGTCATCCTCGCGGTCGAGGCCGTGGGCGTCTGCGGCAGCGACCTCCACCAATGGACCGGCCACCACAGCTGGCCGGTGAACTACCCGGTCGTGCTCGGCCACGAGTTCGGCGGTGTGATCGCCGAGCTCGGCGCCAACGTGAAGAACTGGAGCACCGGCGACCGCGTCGTCAGCGAGACCGCGGCCGTGATCGATCTCAACAGCCCGCTCACCCGCGCCGGCCTCTACAACCTCGAGCCGAGGCGCAAGGGCTTCGGCTACGGCGTCGACGGCGCGATGACGCGCTACGTGCGCGTGCCCGCGCGTTGCCTGCACCGCGTGCCCGCCGGCCTCGCGATGGAGCATGCGGCGCTCACCGAGCCGTGCTGCGTCGCCTATAACGCCGTCGTGAACAACGCGAAGGTCCGCCCCGGTGATCGCGTGATCGTGCTGGGGCCGGGCCCGATCGGGATTTTGTGCGCGGCGATGGCGAAGCTCGCCGGCGCGGAGGTCGCGCTGGTCGGCCTCGAGCGCGACAAGACCCGCCTTGAAGTCGCGAAAGCTTACGGCTGCTCCGTGATCATCGGGGACGCCACCGCGTGGGCACGCGAACGCGACGGCCTTGGCGCGGACGGCGTGATCGATGCCGCGGGCGCCTCCGCGGCGCTCAAGACCGCGCTCGAGCTCGTGCGCCCCGCGGGCTGGATCAGCAAGGTGGGCTGGGGCCCTCAGCCGCTGAACTTCTCGCTCGATCCGCTCGTGCAGAAAAATGTGACGCTGCAAGGCAGCTTCAGCCACAACTGGCCGATCTGGGAGCGCGTGCTCGCCCTGCTGGCGTCGGGGCAGCTCGACGTGCGTCCGATCCTCGGCGGCGTGTGGGCGCTGGAGAGCTGGCACGAGGCGTTCGAGAAAATGCACGGCGGCGCGATCGTGAAGGCCGTGCTCAAGCCGGCGTGAGGTTTTCACCATGCGCCTGAAGAACAAAGTCATCATCGTCACCGGTGGCACGAGCGGCATCGGCAAGGCCATCGCGGAGCGCTGCGTCGCCGAGGGCGCGCGCGTGCTCGTTCACGGCATCGAGCGCGCCGACGGCAAGGCGCTGGTGAAAAAACTCGGGGCCAAGAAGTCGGCGCTTTGCCTCGCCGATCTCGCGGACCCCGCGAGCCCGGCGAAGATTGTCGCCGCGGCGCTGAAGGCGTTTGGGCGCATCGACGGCATCGTGAACAACGCGGCGATCGTCGCGCGCACGAACCTCGAGACGACGACGGTGGCGTTTTTCGAGCGCATGATGGCGGTGAACCTGCGCGCGCCGGTGTTCCTCATCCAGGCCGCTCTGCCGCACCTCCGGAAATCCGAAGGCAGCGTGCTGAACATCGGCTCGATCAACGCGCACAGCGGGCAGGCCAACCTGCTCGACTACAGCCTCTCGAAGGGCGGCCTGCAGACGCTCTCGCGCAATCTGGCGAACGCGCACTGCAACGACCGCGTGCGCTTCAATCACCTCAACGTCGGCTGGGTCCTCACCGACCGCGAATACCACCACCAGATCGAGCACGGCATGGCGGTGGATTGGCACCTCAAGGTGCCCCAGCAGTTCGCGCCGTCCGGACGGCTGATCATGCCCGGGGAGATCGCGAGCGCGGCGGTGTTCTGGCTGGGCGACGAGTCGCGCCCGATCAGTGGATCGGTCGTGGAGCTCGAGCAGTATTCGATCATCGGGCGGAACCCGAACAAGGGGAACGGGAAGTAGACCGGACTATTCGCCATGCCCAAGCTCGCCGCTTTCCCCAAGGCCTTCATGCGCCAGCTCGTGAAGGATCGCACCATGACCCTGCGCGAGTGGGTCGATCTCGCCGCGCCGCTCCAGCTTGATGGGCTCGAATATTACTCCGGCATGTGGGAGCTCGCCGATCCGGCCAACTGGCCGCGGGCGCGCCGCGAGGTGGAGTCGCGTGGCATGGTGATCCCGATGCTGTGCTGCTCGCCGGACTTTTCGCACCCTGACGCCGAGTTCCGCCGCACCGAGATCGAGAAGGAGAAGAACTGGATCCGCATGGCCGCGGCGTTGGGCGCGGGTTTTTGCCGCGTGCTGTCTGGGCAGCGACGGCCCGAGTTGACGCGAGAGCAGGGGCTCGCGCTCGTCGCGCAAAGCATCGAGGCGTGCCTGCCCGAGGCGGAGCGCTGCGGCGTGACGCTCATCATCGAGAACCACTACAAGGACGATTTCTGGAGCTACCCCGAGTTTGCGCAGAAGATGGACGTGTTCTGCGACCTCGTCGCGCGCATCACGCACTCGCGCTTTGGCGTGAACTACGATCCGAGCAACGCGTATATCGCGGGCGACGATCCGCTGGCGTTGCTGCAGCGCGTGAAGCACCGCGTCGTGACGATGCACGCGAGTGACCGTTACTTGATCGAGGGCACGCTGGACGATTTGCGGCGTGAAGAGGGCGGCTCCGAAGGCTACGTGAAGCGCCTGCGCCACGGCGAAATTGGGAAAGGCCTCAACGACTATGACGCGATTTTCTCCACCCTGCGCGGCGCGGGCTTCGACGGCTGGGTGAGCATCGAGGATGGCGTCGATGGCATGGAGCAGCTCGCGGCGAGCGTGCGCTTTGTGCGGGCGAAATTGCGACAGCACTGGCGGTAGGTAAGTCGGATTTTTCGTTTGCGGCGGGCGCGCCCAGGGGAAATCGTCGCCGCGTCACCTGGCCCTTCTGAGGTCCCGCGACGGCGCCTCAGCCCACACCACCCCGTTTCCCATGAACTCCTCGCGTCCTCGTCTCGTGCTCGTTGCGCTCTGCTGCGCGCTTCTCCCGTTCCTCGCCCGCGCCGCCGACAGCGGCGTGGTCTCCGGCGTCGTCAGCAATACCCAGACCCGCAACACCCTCGAGGGCGCGCGCGTGGAGTTGCCGAAGCTGGGACTTAGCACGCTGACCGACGGCACAGGCCGTTACAGTTTTTCCGGCGTGCCGGCCGGCGCGCACGAAATCGCCGTCACCTACATCGGCCTGGACCGGCAGGCCGGTGTGGTGAACGTCGCGGCCGGGCAGCGCGCGCTGCGCGATTTCGAACTCACCTCCGGCATCTACAAGCTCGACGCCTTCAAGGTGACCGGCGAGCGCGAGGGCAACGCCGCGATGATCACGGAAAAGCGGAATGCCGACAACGTGAAGGACATCATCGCCATGGATTCCTTCGGCTACCTGCCCAACATGAGCGCCGGCGAGGTGGTGATGCGTTTGCCTGGGGTGGCCGGCAGCCCGACCGACGAGGGCCTGGCGTATCGCTTCAACATGCGTGGCATGGATCCGACGCTGAACAACGTGACGGTGGACGGCCAGTCGATGACCACGCTCGGCACCAACCGGAGCTTCGAGCTCCAGTCGATCACCGGCACGATGTTCGACGCGTTGGAACTCATCAAGGGCCACACGCCCGACAAGGGCGCCGACTCGCTCGGCGGCACCATCAATTTCAAGACCCGCGCGACGTTCACCATGCGTGAAAAGAGCCGCACCACCTACAATTTCTCCATGCGCGCGGCGCCGCCGTTTTTCGAACAGACACCGATGCGCAAGGATCACCGCTACCACCCGGTCCTTAATGTCGCGCACCAGGAGGTGTTCGATGTGTTCGGCGACACCCGCAACCTTGGCATCTCGGCCAACCTGTTCTATTCGGAAAACGCCGTCGGTGGCTTCGCGAATATCTTCGACTACACCAACATCGCCAACGGTCCCGCGCCCGTTTGGGACTACCAGACTTGGGACAACATCAACAACCGGAAGCAAATGTCGCTGAACCTCAAGGCGGACTACCGGTGGTCGCCCACGACGCGCTTCTCTCTCGGCGTGACGGGCAACGACAACTTCGAGCGCATGCGCCGCCGCGTGACGGTGCGCGCCTTCACCGGCAACAACACCACGGTGCCCAACGCCACCACCACCGGCGTCGTCGCCGGGGCGTTCAATGATTTCATCACGGTCGTGCGCCCCGTCGTCGCAGCCAACATCGACTCCATCATGGATGGCCCGCTCAATTACTACGTGCGCATGCGCCGCGTCGATGCCACGGGCGAGCACAACTACGGCAACCTCCTCATCGAATATGCCGGCTCGCTCGCCACCACGCATCTCAACAGTGGCAATGGCAAAGGCGGCACGATGAACATGCGGCTCATCAGCGCGATTAACCAGACCACCGGCGCGTATACCTTCGGCGGCGCCGGCTGGATTCTTGATCGCTCCGGCCCGGACAAGGATCACCCGCGGTTCCTCCCCAACGGCGGCCCGGACTTCACCGATCCCGCGAACTATCGCCCGCGCCCGACTGACGGCCTGGTGCAGAATCGCGCCGAAAACGACCAGTTCCTGAAGCAATTCCGCATCGATGCCCGCTACACGCTCCCGATCTCGATGCCGACCAACTTGAAGACTGGCTTTCACTGGCGCCAGCTCCGGATGGACTCGGCGACGCTCGACAACCACCGCTGGGCCTACGCGCCCGGCGGCCCGCCGCTGCCGCACGATCCGAAATACGTCAGCTACGATCGGACCAAGACCGGCCGCGCCATCCCGGTTTGGCAGTCGCACATGTTCACCACCGACGGCCGCCCGACCAATCCCAACCTGTGGGTCGAGGACTTGTATTTCAACCAGCAGCAGAAATACACCGGCACGCGCTGGCTGACCGAGGAAGTCCCCGCCTACTACTTCATGGCCCAGGGCCGGCTTGGGCGTGAAGGCTGGTTGTCCCGCGCGGGCTACCTGGGTGGCGTGCGCTTCGAGACGACCGAGACCAGCGCGCGGGGTTGGGTGCGTGGCCGCACGCTGAGCACCGCCGCGCAGCAGGCGCAGGATCCCGTTGGTTGGGCCAATCGTGATTACGCGAACAACTACCGGGTGAACGAGGGCAAATACTCCAAGAGCTTCCCGAGCGTCCATGCGTTCTACGATATCACGCGCAACCTGAAATGGCGCGTCAGCTATTCCACCAGCTACGGCCGCCCGCCCATCGGCAATCTCCTTCCCGGTGAGACCCCCAGCGAGGCCAACCGCACCGTCACGATCAACAACCCTGGCCTCGGGCCCTACACCGCCACCAACTGGGACTCCACGCTCGAGTTTTATTTCGAACCGGTCGGCAGCGTCACGCTCGGCTGGTTCCACAAGGATATCCGCGGTTTCCTCGTGACCGCCGACGGCGACACCATCGCCGATGGACCTGACAACGGCTACGGCGGCGAATACGCCGGCTGGACCGAGCGCACCACGATCAACGGAGGCGACGCCATCGCGCAAGGCCTCGAGTTCGCCTACAGCCAGCAGTTCACCTTCCTGCCCGGCGCGCTCAAGGGCCTCGCCGCCTCGTTCAATTATACCCGGATCAACACCCATGGCCGTCGCGAGGGCACGCGCTACCTCACGCGCAGGGAGGTCAACGGTTTCATCCCGCACGCGGCCAATGCCTCGCTCTCATGGCGGTATGGCAAGTTCAGCACCCGCGTCCTTTACAACTTCACGGGGGAGCATCTCGTCACCGCGCTCAACGTCACCAATCCGGCCCTCAACCAATACCGCTTCTCGGCCAAGACCGTGAACCTCGGCTTCGGTTACCAATACCGGCCGGCGGTGGGATTCAGCTTCGACATTTCCAACGCGCTCAATGAACCGCAGGAACTCTACATCGGCTACAAGAACCGCCACCGCCGCTCGATCGTCAACTTTGTCACCGCGACCGTCGGCGTAAACGGCCGCTTCTGATCGGGCGTCCGCGTGCTTCCTGGGCGGGGCGAAGCGCCGCCGCGGCTTCCGCCAAATCTTGATCGGGCGGAGCTGCCGGCGCGGGCGCCCGCGCTTGCCACCCGCCGCGCGGACCCGCGAGCATCCCGCGATGATTCACGTGGTGCTCTTCCAGCCCGAGATCGCGCCCAACACCGGCAACATCGGCCGCATGTGCGCCCTCACGCGGTCGCGTCTGCACCTCATCCACCCGCTCGGCTACGTCATCAACGACCGCAACCTCCGCCGCGCCGGCATGGACTACTGGCGTCAGCTCGACGTGCACGAGCACGCCGACTGGCCCGCGTTCCGCGCGAGCCCGCACGGGCCGAGGCGCCTGTGGCTCTTCACGACGAAGGCCGAGACGAGCTTCTGGGACGTGCGCTTCGCCGACGGCGACGGCCTCGTCTTTGGCAACGAGAGCTCCGGCGCCCCCGCGTGGCTGCACGATGAGATCGGCGTCGCCCGGCGCGTGACGATCCCGCACGCCAATCCCACGCTCCGCTCGCTCAACCTCAGCGCCGCTGCCGCCGTCGCGGCCTACGAGGCGCTGCGGCAGATCGGGATGCCGCGCGCCTGAGTCAGCCTTCGTGGCGCTTCCAGCGCACGTAGAGCTCCTCGACCTTGGCGCGCGCCCACGGCGTCTTCCGCAGGAAGACGAGGCTCGACTTCAGGTTCGGATCAAAACGAAAGCACCGCACGCGGACGTGATAGGCCAGCTCGTCCCAGCCAAACTCGTCGACGAGCTCGGTCAGCAGGCGCTCAAGGGTCACGCCGTGGAGCGGGTCGCGGTGCGATTGATCCATGCGCGGAGTCTTTTGCACGCGCGGCGCCGCGCGCAAGGCCGCGTTGAATTCGCGTGCGCTCGCGCTGCGGCGCGGTTTTCTCCGCTCATGCTCATCGCGCCCGCCGAACTAGCCGCCCGCCTCCCCGATCCGACCTGCGTCGTCTTCGACTGCCGCCACGACCTCGCCGACCATGGCAAGGGCCTGCGTGCCTATCGCGAGGGTCATATCCCCGGCGCCCACTTCGCCGCGATCGAGACGGACCTCGCGGGTGGGAAGACCGGGCGCAACGGCCGCCATCCATTGCCGGAGCCGCAGGCGCTCGCGGAATTCCTCGGCCGCTGCGGTGTGACGGAGTCGTCGTTGGTCGTCGCCTACGACGACGCCGGCGGCGCCTACGCGGCGCGGCTCTGGTGGCTCGCCCGCTGGATCGGGCTCGCAAGGGTTGCGCTGCTCGACGGTGGCTGGGGCAAGTGGCAGGCCGAGGGCCGCGCCGTCACCGCCGAGGTGCCCCTCGCCCGGCCCGCCGTGCTCCGCGCGCGCCCGGTGCCCGGCATGATTTGGGAGGCCGGCGAAGTGGCGCGCCGCCTCGCCGATCCAAAGGCCGCGGTCGTCGACGCCCGCGCCGGCGAGCGCTTCCGCGGCGAGGTCGAGCCGATCGATCCCGTGGCGGGGCACATCCCCGGGGCGCTGAACCGGTTTTTCAAAGCCAATCTCAACCCGGACCTCACGTGGCGCCCGGCCGCGGAGCTCAGGCGGGAGTTTGAGTCGTTGCTTGCGGGCCGCGCGCCCGAGGATGTGTGCCACCAATGCGGGTCGGGCGTCACCGCCTGCGTGAATCTTTTCGCGATGGAGCACGCGGGCATGCGCGGATCGAGGTTATATCCCGGCTCGTGGAGCGAGTGGATCGCCGATCCGGCGCGGCCGGTGGCGCGCGGGTAGGGCGGGGCGGGCTGGTGGCGGCGGCCGGTGGTGGCCCGGCGCGGAGTGGGGCGGCGGGGAACGGCCGCTCGCGCGCTCAGCAACTGCGGCGTTGCCCTGCTGCGGCCGCCGCGCCTTCGTTGGGCCATGCGGATTCCCGGCCCCACCTCGTTGCTCGTGACGCTCGTTTTGAGCGCAAGCCTGCACGCGGCCGATGCAATCGACTTCAACCGCGACATCCGGCCGATTCTCTCCGACAAGTGCTTCCGCTGCCATGGCCCCGACGACGAAAATCGCAAGGGCGGCCAGCACGGCCTGCGCCTCGACACGCTCGCCGGTGCGCGCGAGGACCTCGGTGGCGGGGCGTTCGCCATCGTGCCCGGCAATCCGGCGAAGAGCGAACTCATCGCCCGCATCACGAGCACCGACGCCGAGGAGGTCATGCCGCCGCGCAAGACCGGCAAGACGGTCTCCGCCGCCGAGCTCGACCTGCTCAAGCGCTGGATTGCGGGCGGGGCGAACTACGCGCGCCACTGGTCCTACGAGCCGCCGAAGCTTCCCGCCGTGCCGGCGGTGAAAAACACTCGCTGGCCGCGGAACCCCATCGATGCCTTTGTCCTGAGCCGCCTCGAAGCCGCGAAGCTCGCGCCGCAACCGGAGGCGGATCGCGCCGCGCTCGCGCGCCGCGTCGCGCTCGACCTCACCGGGCTGCCGCCGACGCTCACGGAAGTTGATCAGTTCTCTGCCGACCGTGCGGCCGATGCCTACGAGCGCTTCGTCGA
Organism: Opitutaceae bacterium; assembly: GCA_016794665.1. GTDB lineage: Bacteria > Verrucomicrobiota > Verrucomicrobiia > Opitutales > Opitutaceae > ER46. The sequence continues at coordinate 1,644 of JAEUHB010000312.1, read as the reverse complement.
TCGCCAGCTCGCCAAGCCCGCCTACGGCGAGCACTGGGCGCGGCAGTGGCTCGACCTGGCGCGATACGCCGACTCGAAGGGCTACGCCGATGACCAGCCCCGCAGCATCTGGCGCTACCGCGACTACGTGATCGACGCGTTCAATCGCAACCTGCCCTTCGACCAGTTCACCGCCGAGCAAATCGCGGGCGATCTTTTGCCGAACCCGACCGAGGATCAGCTCTTCGCGACGGGCTTTCATCGCAACACGATGAACAACACCGAGGGCGGCACGGACGACGAGGAGTTCCGCACCGTCGCCGTCGTCGACCGCGTCAACACCACGATGGCCGTGTGGATGGGCACCTCGATGGCCTGCGCGCAGTGCCACACGCACAAATACGATCCGCTCACGCAGAAGGAGTATTTCTCGCTCTACGCGATCCTCAACCAGACCGAGGACGCGGACAAAAACGACGAGTCGCCCGTGCTCGAGTTCTTCAGCGAGGCGCAGAAAAGGCAGCGCGCGGAAAACGAGGCGGAGATCGCGAGGCTGGATGAGAAATTGCGGGCCGCGCGGCCCGCGCACGCCGCGGCCGCGATCGCGTGGGCGCAGGCTTTTCCGCGTCAGCTCGACTGGGCGACGCCGCGCGTGGTCGCGGCCAAATCCTCCGCCGGGGCCAAAATCGAGACGCAGCCCGACGGGCGGCTTGAGGTCGCCGCGGGCAAGCGCAAGGACACCACGACCGTCGAGCTGGGTGATTTTGGCGCAGGCAAAGTCAATGCGTTGCGCGTGGTCGCCCTGCCGACGGAGGGCGCGCCGCCCCTCGTGTCACGCCTGCGCGTGAGCGTGCGACCGGCCCAGTCCGTGCGACGCGGCCGGCGCGTGCGGATCGAGTTTCCCGGCGTCAACCGCACCCTCGCGATCGCGGAGGTGGAGGTGTTTGCCGGGGGCGAGAACGTCGCGCTGCAGGGGACTGCCAAGCAGAGCACGACGGCCGGCGGGGCGGTGGCCGCGCGGGCCATCGACGGGCAGACCGACGGCGCGCCCGAGAAGGATTCCGTGAGCGTCACGGAGGCCGGCGACAACCCTTGGTGGGAACTCGACCTCGGTCGCACGCAACCCATTGAGAAGATCGTCCTTTGGGCCCGCCGCGGGCTGGAGCCCACGCCCGCCGGCTTGAAGATCACGGTGCTCGATGAGGAACGGAAGCCGGTCTGGGACCAGGGCGTGACGCCGGCGCCGAAGCCGAGCCGCACGTTCAACCCCGGCGAGCCCCGCGACGTGAAGATTGCGCGCGCGGCCGCCGACTACGCGCAACCGGACCATGATGAGACGCTCGTCGCCGCGGAACCCGACGCCCGGTCGGGCGCCGCGCGGCGGAGGCGGGGCGCACCGGCCGCGAGCAAGCGCGGCTGGGGTCTCACCGGCGCAGCCGACGGCCCGCACGAGCTGACGCTGGAGCCCGAACAGCCGATCGCGCTCGAGCCCGGCGCGACGATCATCGTGACGCTGGAGCAGCAGTCGGAGACCGTGGGCGCCACCCTCCGGCACTTCAGGATCGACGCGACCACGGACACGCGGGCCAAGGATCACTTGCGCGCGCCGCCGGCGCTGCGGGCGGTGCTGCGCAAGCCGGCCGGCGAGGTCACGCCCGAGGAGCA
>JAEUHB010000309.1 GCA_016794665.1 Opitutaceae bacterium | reverse complement strand
GCACTGGCCGGCGGTCGATTGGGCGATGAGCGCGCTCAGCCTCGGCGTCACCGCCAACCAAAACTCAATCCCGCGCGAGCTCGTCTACGACACCGATGTGATGCTCGCGGGCAAATTGGACACCGTGCCGTTCCCCTTCATCGGCACCAACGTCCCCGAGGGCCACCAAGGCCAGAGCGTCGAGGGCATGAGCCACGGCTGCGTGCTCACCAAGCTGAAGACCGGTTTCCACCGCCGTGGCATCGCGTGGTCCTTCAATGCCGACCACCAGCCCATCGGCGGAAAATTCGACAACCGCGAGGACGCCCTCGTCACCGGCTGCCTCTTCGCGAGCTACATCACCTTCGATCTCTCGCCGGAGCTTGCGCAGACAAAAGTCGCGACCGACGCGGCCGCGTGGGTGCAGCAAAATGTCCCCGCCGATCTCCTGGCCAAGGTGAAGGCGCGCGTCGCGTCCGTCGGTCTCACGCTCAACGAGGCCGACTTCGCCAAGCTCCTCGCCTACATCTGGCCGTCGCTGCAAAAGATGAAGCGCCGCGACGAAAAATACGCCGCCGCACGCGCGAAGCATTTCACAACCTCCGTCGGCCGCGCCTACCTGCGGGAACTCTCGATCGACGAGTTGCCCGGGCTCACCACGCCCGAGACGACGGCGATCATGCTCTCGCTCTGCGAGGCCCTCGGGATGAAGATCCACTTCGTCGCGCCCGCGTTCGGCTTCCAGAAGAACATGCCGTTCCCGGACAACGCGCAGCTCCGCGCGCTGGCCGAGAAACAATGGGCGGTGTGCAAGCAGTTTGGCGCGAGCATCGGTTTCCACTCCGGCTCCGGCAAATCCGCCGAGAATTACCAGGTGATGGGGTCGGTCACTGGCGGCCGCCTCGAGATCAAGACGAGTGGCCGCTACACCTACGAGATGGGCCGCGCGCTCTTCGCCTCGAAGAACGCCGCCGATCAGGCGCTGTGGCGCGATTGGTATAAATTCACGCTGGAACTCGCGGTCGCAGGCGCGTTCAGCGCCGACGCCACGGAGCAGAAGATGGCGCGGGTCTTCATTACGGATGCCTTGGCCAAGGCCGGCAAAGGCACGGAGGTGTTCGCCAATCCCACGGCCACGCGCGCCGCACTCGAATCGCTGACTCCCAGCCCGGAGCACATGTTCTGGTTCGAGTATAACTTCCTCTTCGTGCTCGCGGCCGGCGGCCGCGCGGAAAAGGCCGCGCTCGGCGACCACACGCCCGCCGGCTATCGTCAGCGCGCGCGCTTCTACGGCGTGAGCGACGAAGGTCGGCTGCATTTCGCCAAGCACATCGCGAGCTACATCGTTTTCCTCGCCGAGAACACCGGCCTCGCCCCCGCCGCCACCTGCGCCGCCGCCCGTAAACTCCTCGCCGGCTACACGTCGCTCGATGCGATGCTGAACGACATCTCGAAATAACCTGTCGCCCTTTCGTCTGCGCTTGGCCCAATCGAAAACCGAAAATCCCAAATCGAAAATGCCCGCCCGCCCTTTCATCCACCCTGACTTTCTCCTCTCCACCAAGCAGGCCCGCGCCCTCTACCACGACTACGCGGCCGACGAACCGATCTACGATTACCACTGCCACCTGCCGCCCGACCTCATCGCGAAGAACCACCAGTTCGCCGACCTCGCCGAACTCTGGCTCGGCGGCGATCACTACAAGTGGCGCGCGATGCGCACCAACGGCGTGAAGGAGCAGTATGTCACCGGCAACGCCTCGCCGCGCGAGAAGTTCCAGGCGTGGGCCGAGACCGTCCCGCACACCCTGCGCAACCCGCTCCACCACTGGTCCGCCCTCGAGCTCAAGCGCTACTTCGGCGTCGACGAGCTGCTCGACGGCAAGTCCGCCGAGCGCATCTGGAAGAAAGCCAACGCCCAGCT
>JAEUHB010000294.1 GCA_016794665.1 Opitutaceae bacterium | reverse complement strand
CGTGAGCGACTCCACCTGCCGGTGGCCCTGCATCAGGATCGTGCCGCCGGGCGTCTCGTAGACGCCGCGGGACTTCATGCCGACGAAGCGGTTCTCGACGAGGTCGACGCGGCCGATGCCGTGCTTGCCGCCGAGCTTGTTGAGCGCCTTGAGCACGCCCGCGGGGGATAGTTTTTTGCCGTTCACCGCGGTGCAGTTGCCGCGCTCGAACTCGAGCTCGACGTATTCCGGCTTGTCCGGCGCGTCCTCGGGCGAGACGGAGAGCTTAAACATGCCCTTGTTCTCCTTGGTCGTCGGGTCGAACCAAGGGTCCTCGAGGATGCCGGCCTCGTAGGAGATGTGGAGGAGGTTTCGGTCCATCGAGTAGGGCTTCTTGAGCGAGGCCTCGACCGGGATTTCGTGCTTCGCGCAGTAATCGATCATCTCGGCGCGGCCCGGGAACTCGTCGCGGAACTTCTCAATCTTCCACGGCGCGAGGATGGCGAGGCGGGGATCGAGCGCCATGTAGGTAAGCTCAAAGCGGCACTGGTCATTGCCTTTGCCGGTGGCACCGTGCGCGACGGTGTCGGCCTTTTCCTTCTTCGCGATGTCCACCTGCGCCTTGGCGATGAGCGGGCGCGCGATCGAGGTGCCCAGGTAATACTGGCCTTCGTAGACGGCGTTGGCGCGGATCATCGGGTAGATGAAGTCGCGCGCGAACTCCTCCGTGAGATCGAGCGTGTAGTGCTTGGCGGCGCCGGTGGCGCGGGCTTTCTGCGGGAGGCCCTTCAATTCCTCCTCCTGACCGATGTCGGCGGCGAATGTGACGATCTCCGCGTCGTAGGTTTCGCGGAGCCATTTGACGATGACGGACGTGTCGAGGCCGCCCGAGTAGGCGAGGACGATTTTCATGGGAAGGCCGAGTGTTTGGGGCCGGGGCCGCGGCGCGCCAAGGAAAACTTTAGCGCGAGTTTGACGCGCCCCCGCCCCGATCCGGCGCGGGCCGGCGCCCGGCAGGTTCATGGGGGCTTTACCTTGGCGAAATTGCGCCGAATTCCACGGCATGGATAATCGGACGGGTCAGGGAATATCATTCATCATTCGATCATGCCAGGAACCCGCCATGCACAAATTCCATCCGTCCGCGCCACCGCGCCGCCGCCGCGGCGGCGGCTTCACGCTCGTCGAGATCATGGTTGCAGTCGTCATCATCGGCATCCTTGCGATGCTGGTGATGCCCGCGCTCCAGAAGTCCCGCCTCGCCTCCGCCAATAACCGCTTCATTTCCGATCTCCGGGTCTTTGCCCAGGCGTTCGAGAGTTACTCCGTCCTGAACGGCGGGTGGCCGCCCAACGCCGGCAGCGGCACCGTGCCCGCCGGCATGGACGGGGAAATCCGCCACGCCAACTGGTCGAAGACGAACTCGGTGGGCGGGCTCTGGAACTGGGACAACAACAACTTTGGCATCACGGCCGGCATATCCACGACCGGCGTCACGCACACGGACGCCCAGATGATGGCGATCGACCGCCGCATCGACGACGGCGACCTGACGACCGGCTTGTTTCAGAAAATCGGCTCCCGGTTCACCTACATCCTCGAGAATTAAGACGGACGCGCGGGCGGGTCCGCGGCCTGTTCTGGCCCGCCCCCGCCCGCGCCGTTCCGTTGAACTTGGAGCCTAGGCGCGCCGCGCGGCGGCGAGAGAGGCGAGGATCGCCTTCTGCATGTGCAGGCGGTTCTCCGCCTCGTCGAAGATGATTGAGCGCGGGCTCGCGAGCACCTCGGGCATCACTTCCTCGCCGGCGTGCGCCGGCAGGCAGTGCATGAAGAGCGCGTCAGGCTTGGCCGCGGCGAATACCTTCCCCGTGACGGCGTAGGGCGACATCACGCGAATGCGCTCCTTGGTCTCCTCTTCCTTGCCCATGCTCACCCACACGTCGGTGTAGACGACGTCCGCGCCGCGCACCGCCTCCATCGGATCGGTGGTGAACTGATAGGCGGCTTTGGGGGCAAAGCCCTCCTTGCCCAGCAACGCATCAATCTCTGCGCCGGGCGCGAAGCCCTTCGGCCCCGCGAGCGAGATTTTCATCCCGAAGAGATTCGCCCCGAGGATCCACGAATTGGCCATGTTGCAGGCGGTGTCGCCGAGGAACGCGATCTTCCGGCCGCGCAACGCATCGACGAGCGCCTTGCCAGTCGCGCCTTTCGCCCAGCGCTCCGCCATCGTGAAGGCATCCGCGTAGATCTGGCAGGGGTGCAGGAAATCCGTGAGGGCGTTGATCACGGGCACGGAGCCCGCGCTCGCGAGCGTCTCGACGTCCGCATGGTCGTAAGTCCGCACGATCAGGCCGTGGACGAAACGCGACAGCACCTTGGCCGTGTCCTCGATGGTCTCGCCGCGTCCGAGCTGGATGTCGTTTTTGTTCAGGAAGAGCGGGTTTCCGCCCAGCTCATGGATCCCGACCTCAAACGACACGCGCGTGCGGGTGGACGACTTGGAAAAGATCATCGCCCACGTCTGGCCGGCGAGGGGCCGCGGCGCCGAGCGTTTGCCGCGCGACCGCTTCAACTCATGCGCCAGGGCAAACAGCTTGGGCAGCTCGGACCGCGCAAAGTCGGTCTCCTTCAGGAAGTGCTTCATGGGAAGCGCACGGGTGTAGGCGCGCGGCGCACGGCGGACGAGTGCAAATTTCGCGGGGCTCAGGCCTTCGCCACGAGCGCCGCGCGGAAAATCTCGACGCTTTGCGCCAGCTCCGCGGCGCTCGCGTTGAGCGGCGGGAGGAGGCGGATGACATTGTTGCCCGAGCTCACCGCCAGCAGGCCGCGCTCACGCAGTGCGGTAAGCCACGGCGCGGGATCGGCCGTCATCTGCACGCCGACGAGGAAGCCTTTGCCGCGCACGGCGGCGATGTGCTGTGGGAAATCCTTCGCCAGGACGCCGAGCGCAGCGTGCCACGGCGCGCTCGCGTGCGTCACGTGGGCGAGCAGCTGCTCCTTCTCGATCACGTCGAGCACGGCCAGCCCCGCGGCGCACGCGAGCGGCGTGCCACCGAAAGTCGTGCCGTGGTTACCCGGTTGGAAAAGCTCCGCCGCGCGTTCGCCCGCCCAGATCGCGCCGATGGGAAAACCGCCGCCCAGGCCCTTGGCCATCGCGATCACGTCGGGGCGCACGCCCGCGTGCTCAAACGCGTAGAACTTCCCGGTGCGCCCGATGCCACACTGCACCTCATCGAGGAGCAGCAGGAGGTTGTGCTGATCACAAAGGCGCCGGATGCCCTGTAGGAATTCCGGCGTGCAGGGGTTGATGCCGCTCTCACCCTGGATCGTCTCGAGCAAAATCGCGGCGGTGCCGTCGTCGACTTGCGCGGCAAACGACTCGACGCTGTTCAGTTCGGCGGCGGCGAAGCCGGGCACGAGCGGGCGGAAGCCCTTTTGGATTTTCTCCTGCGGCGTCGCGCTCATGCCGCCGAACATCCGCCCGTGGAACGCATTTTTCGCGACGAGCACCTTGTAGCATTTGCCCTCCTCGCCGCCGGCCTTCTTCACGCCGTGCAGGCGCGCGAGCTTGATCATGCCTTCGTCGGCCTCGGCGCCGCTGTTGCAGAAAAACACGCGCCCCGGCCCGGCGTAGCCGACGATCCGGCGCGCGAGCTCGCCTTGGTTCGGGTGCCGGAAGAGGTTGCTCACATGGTTGAGCTCCGCGGCCTGCAGCTTCACCGCGGCGACCCAATGCGGGTGACAATGGCCGAGCGCGCTCACCGCGATGCCGGAGGTGAAGTCGAGGTAGCCGCGCCCGGTGTCGTCCCACACCTGCGTGCCCCGGCCGCGCGTGAGCGTCAACGCGGCGCGCGCGTAGTTCTTCATCACATGCGCGTCGTAGAGTTCGGCGGTGGCGGTGCGGACGATGCTGGGT
>JAEUHB010000147.1 GCA_016794665.1 Opitutaceae bacterium | reverse complement strand
AGCCCGCGGGCGGCGGGCGCCGGCGCGTGGGTGCTGCGCGGCGCGGCGCTGGCGGCGCTGGCGGGCGGGGCGCTGCTGTTTCTCCTCGGGGCGCTGCTGCGCGCGAGTGCGGGTGCGTCGCAGCCGGCGACGCTGGCGCTGACGCTCGGCGCGGCGGCGCTGGGGCTGGCGCTGGTTTTTCTCGGCGCGCCGGAAACGGCCGGCCCGGCCCCGACGGGAGTGACGGGCGACGCGCGCGTGCGGCTCGCGGCGTGGTTCTTGTTTCCCGCGCTCGTGTGGATCGTGTCGGCGCCGCTCGTCTCGGTGGTGGAGACGCGGCTCAACCTTTTCCTGCTGCACAAGGTCGTGACGGTGGTGGCGGCGGTGTTCGACGTGCTCGGCCTGCCGCTGGAGCAGCAGGGCAACGTGCTCGTGCTGCCGCGCGGCACGGTGGGCGTGGAGGACGCGTGCGCGGGCATCCGCTCGCTCACCGGCTGCCTGTTCGCGGGCTCGTTCCTCGCGGCGATGTTCCTCGAGCGGCTCTGGAAAAAAATCGCGCTGGTCGCCGCCGCGCTGGTGCTGGCGTTTGTGACGAACCTCGGCCGCAGCCTTTTCCTCACCGCGTGGGCGTGGCACCATGGCCCCGAGTCGATCGCGGGCACGGTGCATGACCTCGCGGGCTACGCGGTGCTCGGGTTGACGGCGCTCGGCCTCATGGCGCTGCTGCCGCTGCTGAATGTGAGGCTGGGGCCGGGGCGAGGAGTAACGGAAGGCCAATTGAATTAGCCCGCGAATCCGACGCGATTGGGATCGAGTCGCTGCCGGAAGTGAACGACGGTCACGACCTGAAGCTCGGTGTTCGTGACGCGGTAGATGATCCGGTAGGGTGCCTCGTGAACTTCCTTCAACGGCTCCTCCGGGTATTCATGAACCGGGTGGCCTTGGGTCGGAGCCAGAGCCACGCGCCCGGCACGGTCGATGATGCGGCCGACCATGCGGGCGCGTAGAATTCCGAGTCCTGCGCGATGAACCGCCGGATCGCACGCAGCGATCGGCGGGCCTCGGAGGACCAGACGACGATCACGGCAGCGCGAATTCCTTCCGAATCGTGGCGTGCGAATGCACGCGACCCGCGCGGATGTCGGACAAACCCGCCTCGATTTTCTGGCGCACGTAGATGCGATACATCAGGTCATCCCACGTGGACGATGCCGGCAGTCCTTGCACGAGCTTGATAGCTTTCGACTTCACGCTGGGGCGTTTAGCGCTGGCGGACGGCATGCGGTGAACTTGGCGCAGGCGCAGAGTGCGTCAAGTTTCGGCACGACGTGCTCTTCAACTACGGCGACTCGGGACTCGCACGGAAATTCTCTTCCCTGCGACCCGGCCGTCGATGCAATCCAGCAGAATCGTCTGCGATGGGCCCATGATCTCGATTCGCTCGAAGCGACGAAACCCGCCCCGCAAGAAACCGATCTCTTTGGTTCGCTTCGAGACCTGAAGACCCTCCGGGAGATTTTGTAGGATGTTCTCAACCTCTGCATCGTCGTAGGCCAGTTCCGTGAAGGTCTTCTTGATCGATCCGTAGTTGGCGCTCGCCCGGACTCGATGTTCCCGGGTGTTTCGAAGTCCGTGCCTGATGCCGAGGTAGACCATCCAAGCCTGCAACGGGGCGACGAGCAGACTATCTGGCTGAAGAAACCAGAACGCGATAAAGGTGAGCGATAGGAAGGCCGATATGCCGAACCAATACAGCGCCAAGGGTGGAGGAAGTCGGTCGCGGTCTTGCGACGAGAAGCACCCGTAGACCACCAAGACTAGCGCAGCCAAAATGATCGCGGCAAAGAGCCAGGACATTTGATGACCTCTCCGGCGTGGCGTGAAGGTTCTATGGTGAGGTTACGGCTTCCCCGCCGGCGCGATGGTCACGCGGCTGGCGCGGGCGGCGGCGAGGTAGGTCTTGGCGAGGGCGTTGATGTCGGCGACGGAGATGGACTCGTTGTCGGCGTAGCGGGAGCGGCACCAGTCGAGGACTTGCGGTTTTTCCTGCGCGCGGGAGAGGACGTTGCCGAGCCAGTAGCCGTTGGTGCGGGCGCTCTCGCGGAGGCTCGTGAGCACGGGTTCCTTGGCGCGCTTCAGCTCGTCCTCGGTCACGCCTTTCTCGGCGAGATCGGCGCCGATCTTCACGATGGTGTCGATGACGAGCTGGGCCTTGGCGGGCTCGACGGTGGTGCCAGCGAGCAAGTAGCCGTAGCCGGGATAGACGTCCTGCGTGTTAAGTCCGGCGCCGGGGCTGTAGGCGTCGCCGAGTTCCTCGCGGATTTTCAGGCGGAGGCGATCGGAGAGGACGGAGGCGAGGAGGTTGAGTCGGCGCGTGCGGTGGATGTCGCTCGAATCGGTCGCGGGCCAGTAGACGCGGACCTCGCTCTTCTGGATCTCGGTGGCGACGGCGTAGTCCTTGGCAAACGGCTCGCGGGGGAACGACACGCGGCGCAGCTCATCGAGCGCGGGCCGCGAGTCGCGGGCGGGCAGCGCCCCGAACGTCCGCGCGACGGCGTCGATCGCCGCCTCGACATCGAGGTCGCCCACGATCGCGATCTCGATGGCGCCGCGGGCGAGTTGGGGCGCGAGCCACGCGCGGACTTCGTCGGTGTTGCGCTTCATCATTTCGGCCTTGGGCGGCAGGCCGAAGCGGTGATCGCCGCTGGCGAGGAGCGGAGCGACCTCAAGCGTGAACGGCCCGCCGGCGGTGTGCTCGAAGCGCGCGTAGGTTTGCTCGAGCGCTTTCTGTGCCTGCCGCGCCGCCTCGGGGCGGTAGCCGGGATCGGTGAGGTAGGCGGCCATGAGCTGGAGCTGGAGCAGCAAGTGCTCGCGCGTGGTGCCGCCGCCGAGCGAGAGCGCCTCGTCGCCGATGCCGAGGCCGGTGCCGACGTTTTTGCCGGCGAGCACGCGGCGCAGATCATCGCTGCTGTGTTGCCCGAGGCCGCCGGCGGTGAAGATGCGGCCAGCGTAGCTGGCGAGGCCGGGCTTGTCCTTGGGCTCGGTGAGCTGGCCGGTGCCGATGCGCGCGCCGAGGACGATGCGGTTGGCGTCGAAGTCGGTCTTCTTGAGGTTGAGGCGGACGCCGTTGGCAAACGTGACCAGCGTGATGTCGAGGTCCTCGACGCGCTCACGCTTCGCGATTTTGCCGGGCGCGCCGAAATCCGTGTAGGCCCACTTGACCTCGGCCTCGGCGGCGGGCGCCGTGACAGGTGTGGCGCGGGATTTTTCAAACGCGCCGGTGATTTCGCCGAGGGCGGCGTCGCCGGCGGGGAGCTTGGCATTGCCGGTCACGAGCACGAGGCGGTGCGCGGGGCTCCACGCCGCGCGCAGGCCGGCGAGGCAATCGGCGACGGTGATCTTCCCGAGCGCGGGGCCGTAGAGCGCGAGGTCGTCCTCGGCCGAGGTCCAGACGTCGCGCTCGAGCAGAGACTCGGCGAGCTCGTCGGCGATGTCGCTGGAGCGGCGGGTGGGGGCGGTCTTCACGGCCTGCTCGAGGCTGTTGCGGAAATTGGCGACAACCTCGGCGAGCTCGGATTGCTGGAAACCGTGCTCGAGCGCGCGCCGCAGCTCCTGGTCGGCGACGCCGAGTGCGGCGCGCCACTGGTCGGCGCGGCTCGTGATCGAGATTTGGGTCTGGCGATAAAAGCCGTAGGCCTCGTAGGCGCCGGAGCCGGCGCTGGAAAACGGCGCGCCCTCCTGCTTCGCGAGGATCGAAAGGCGGCGGTTGATCATGCGGTGCGCGATGTCGCGGGGCACGGTCCTGAGGCGGTTGGCGCCGGTGTCGCGCGGCTTGGTGTAGGGCGTGATGGTCGCGATGGTGACCTGCGTGGTCGGCGCTTCGGGCTCGTGGTGGTGGAACGCGCGCACGCCGGAGAACGCGGGCAGCGTGCCGTAGTCCGGCGTGGCGCGGGCCGGCCCGAGCGGCTGCAGCGGCGTGAAGGCGGCGGTGAGTTTCTTCACGACCGCGGCCACGTCGATGTCGCCCACGACGACCACGCTCATCGTTTCCGGGCGATACCAGGTTTGGTAGAAATCCGCGAAGCGATCGCGGCCGACCGTGCGGAGGACGTGGTCGGTGCCGATGACATCGCGCCGCGCGAAGACCGTGCCGGCGAGGAGGAAGTTGTTCACGGCGATCCGCGTGCGCTCGCCGACGGAGTCGCGGGTGCGCTTCTCGCTGAGGATGATGCCGCGCTCGCGCTCGATTTCCTCGGCCCTGAGCAGGAGCCCGCCGGCATAGTCGCCGAAGATCCTGATGCCGTCGTCGAGCGTGGTGTCCTTGGTGTCGGGCAGCTCGAGCAGGTAGAGCGTGCGCGTATACCACGTGCTCGCGTTGGTGTCGGCGCCGAAGCTCATGCCCATGCGCTGCAGCTTCTCGATGAGCGTGCCGGGGGCGAAGTGCTTGCTGCCGTTGAACGCGAGGTGCTCGAGGAAGTGCGCGACGCCCTGCTGGTCGTCGGCCTCGTGGACGGCGCCCGCCTCGACGAGCAGGCGGAGGGCGACGCGCTGCTTGGGCTCCTTGTTGGCGCGGACGGCGTAGCGCAGGCCGTTGGGCAAGGTGCCGAACGCCACCGCCGGATCCATTCTCAGATCGCTCGTCTCATGGGGAAACGGGATCGGGGTGGCGGCAAAGACCGTGGCGAAAAGGAGCGTGGCAGGCGACAGCAGGGCGGGGAGGCGCATGGGAAGAGTGGCGAAAAAACGCGCCGACGGCGCAAAGGCAAAAGGGGCGGGTGAGAAATATCTTTGCACCATCCGGGGGTTTCGCGGCCAATGGCCGGACGATTCCGCGATGATTTGGGTTTACCGCCTGCTGTTTTTGCCCGCGCTGCTGGTGCTCGCGCCCTACTACCTGTGGCGGATGCGGCGGCGTGGGGGCTATGGC
>JAEUHB010000142.1 GCA_016794665.1 Opitutaceae bacterium | reverse complement strand
TCGCACGCCCAGATCACGAGCACGTGCTTCACCGCGATCAGGATCCAGCAGACGAGGATGAACCGCAGCGTGCGCGGATCGCGCCGCACGGCGTCGTCATGGATGCGGACGTCCTCCACGAACGGGTTGTGCTCGTGCTCGGGCGGAGGGCGGCCCGCGATGAAGCGGATCAAGGCGGCAAACATGCGCGGTCCGAAGGATTGCCGATCCGGCGGCAAACGCAACGTTCACCGCGGACGGGGTTTGATACCCGCGCCCGCCTCCGCCACGGTGGGGACATGTCCGTCCCCTCCGCGCAACCCCCGCCCGAGACCGAGCCGCCACGGCTCGGCGCGCCGAGCGCCGCCGCCGCCGGGCTGAAGGCCGTGGGCGTGACGGCCGCGCTCGTCGGTCGCATGGGCGTCGCGCGCGGGGTGCGCGCGCTGCTCGACGTGAACCAGGCGGACGGCTTCGACTGCCAGTCGTGCGCGTGGCCGAGCCCGGATCGCGACCGGCACACGTTTGAGTTTTGCGAGAACGGCGCGAAGGCCGTCGCCGACGAGGCGACGCCGCTGAAGATCGGCCGTGAGTTTTTCGCGGCGCACAGCGTCGCCGAGCTCGCCGCGCGGAGCGACCACTGGCTCAACGCGCAGGGCCGCCTCGTCGAGCCGCTCGTGCTGCGGCCCGGCGCCACGCACTACGCGCCCATCGCGTGGGACGACGCGTTTCAACTGATCGCCGCGGAGCTCCGCACGCTGCCGACGCCCGACGCGGCGGCGTTCTACACCTCGGGCCGCACGAGCAACGAGGCGGCGTTTCTCTGGCAACTGCTCGCGCGGCAATTCGGCACGAACAACCTGCCCGACTGCTCCAACATGTGCCACGAGTCGAGCGGCGCCGCGCTCACCGAGAGCATCGGCATCGGCAAGGGCACCGTGACGCTCGAGGACTTTGATCACGCCGAGGCAATCTTCGTGATCGGGCAGAACCCCGGCACGAACCACCCGCGGATGTTGTCCGCGCTGGCGTCGGCCAAGGCCCGCGGCGCCACGATCGTCTCCATCAACCCGCTGCCCGAGATCGGCACGGAACGCTTCAAGAACCCGCAGGATTTCCTGCATCCGCTCAAGGCGCTGCCGACGCTCGCGGGCGAAGGCGCGCGGCTCGCCGATCTCTGGCTGCAATCGCGGATCGCGGGCGACCTCGCGGTGTTCAAGGGCCTCATGAAGGCGATGCTCGAGGCCGAGGACGCGGCCCCGGGCACGGTGCTCGACCACGCGTTCATCCACGGGCATACGCACGGCTTCGAGGCGCTGGCGGCCGATTTGCGCGCAGCGCATTGGGGCGAGATAATCGGGGCCAGCGGCGTGGCGGAGAATGAAATCCGCGCCGCCGCCGCCATTGCGATCCAGTCGCGCGCGACAATCTGCTGCTGGGCGATGGGCCTCACGCAGCAGCCCGAGGCGGTCACGACCATCCAGCAGGTCGTGAATTTCCTCCTGCTGCGCGGCAGCATCGGCCGGCGGGGCGCCGGGGCATGCCCGGTGCGCGGCCACTCCAACGTGCAAGGCGATCGCACGATGGGCATCTGCGAGCGAGTGCCCGCATGGATCGACCAGCTCGACGTGGAGTTCGGCTTCGTGTCGCCGCGCGCGCACGGGCTCGACACGGTGGAAGCGATCCGCGCGATGCACGACGGGCGCGTGCGGGTGTTCGTCGCGATGGGGGGGAATTTTCTCTCGGCGACGCCGGACACGGAGTTCACCGCCGCGGCGCTGCGGCGTTGCGCGCTCACGGCCCACGTCTCCACCAAGCTGAACCGCGCGCACCTTGTCACCGGCCGCACCGCGCTGATCTTGCCCTGCCTCGGCCGCAGCGAGCGCGACGTGCAGTCGGGCGGTGAGCAGCTCGTCACGACGGAGGACTCGATGGGCATCATCAACTCATCGCGCGGCAGGCTCGCGCCGGCCTCACCCGGGCTGCGCAGCGAGGTGGCGATCGTGTGCGGGCTCGGCGAGGCGCTCGGGCTGCGGGCGCCGTGGCGCGAGTTTGCCGCGAACTACGACCTCGTCCGCGAGCGCATCGCGCGCGTCGTGCCGGGCTTCGAGGACTACAGCCGCCGCGTGCGCGCCGGGCCGTTTTCGCTGCCCAACGCCCCGCGCGAACGGCGCGAGTGGCGCACGGCGACCAAGCGCGCCAATTTCTTTGTCGCGCCGATCCCGCCCTCGGTGGCCGGGCCGGGCGAGTTCGTGATGATGACCATTCGGACACACGATCAGTTCAACACCACCGTCTACGGCCTCGACGATCGCTACCGCGGCGTGTTCGGCGGGCGGCGCGTGGTGTTCATGCACGCCGACGACATCGCGGCGCTCGGGCTCATGCAGGGCCAGCGCGTCGATCTCACGAACCGCCACGGCGGCGCCGAGCGGGTGGCGCGCGGCTTCATGGTGGCTCCCTACCGCATCCCGCGCGGCTGCGTGGCGACGTATTTCCCCGAGGCCAATGTGCTCGTGCCCATCGGCAGCACGGCGGCCGGAAGCAACACCCCCACGAGCAAATTCGTGGTCGTGACGATTGCGGCGGCGGGCGGGTAACACTTCCGTCACGAAGAAATCTTTCGCGCCACCGCTGGCGGCGGAACATTTTTATGCCATGCTTCGTCCCAGCAGCTGCCATGAAAACCTCGCGTCTCCTCCTCGTCAGCCTCCTTGCCGCGAGCCCTGTGTTCGCGTTGAAGCCGCCGGGCGCCCACACCGTGGCGCGCGCCGAGGTCGTGTTCCTCGAGCCCGAGAAATTCACCGATGTGCGCGACAGCCAGATGGGCGACTACAAGCGCACCACCTACCTCGACCAGATCCGCGACCACCTGCTCGGGCAGGCCAAATACCACGTGCCCGACGGCCACACGCTGAAGGTCACGTTCACGGACGTCGACATGGCGGGCGACTTCGAGCCGTGGCGCGGGCCCCGCTTCGACGACATCCGCATCGTCAAGGACCTTTACCCGCCGACGCTCAAGCTCACCTTCCGCCTCACCGACGCCGCGGGCAACGTGGTGAAGGAAGGCGTGCGCGAGCTGCGCGATCTCGCCTTCATGATGAAAATCACGATGGGCTTCCGCGACGACCCGGTGCGCCACGAGAAGGCGCTCGTCGACGACTGGCTGCGGGCGGATTTCCCGCGCGTCCGCAAAGGCTGAACGCGGGCCCGGCTTCCGTTCCCCGGCGCGGGCGGCGAAATTGACTTCGCGGCCCGCGCTTCCTTGTTTCGCAGCGTTGAGCACGCCGCCCTCCGCCTCCGCCGACCGCCTCGACAAATGGCTGTGGGCGACGCGCGTTTTCAAGACGCGGGCGCTTGCGACCGATGCTTGCCGCGCCGGCAGCGTGGCGGTGAACGATCACGTGGCAAAACCCGCGCGTGAGGTGCACGCGGGCGAAATCGTGACCGTGAAGCAGGGACTTTTCACACGCACGCTGCGCGTCGTCGCCGTGCCGCGATCACGGGTGGGGGCGAAGCTGCTGCCGGAATTCTGCGCCGACCTCACGCCGCCGGAGGAATACGCGCGCCTGCGCGAGCGCAGCGTGCAGCAGGTCCTCGCACGGGAGAAAGGCAGCGGGCGCCCGACAAAACGCGACCGCCGGCTGCTGGATCATTTCCTCGGATGAACGTCTTTTCCAAATTCGAGACCGAGCTCGCCGTGCGGCCGGACGACATCGACCTCTACCAGCACGTCCACTCGACGCGCTACCTCGACTACGTGCTGGCGGCGCGGTTCGAGCAGATGGAAAAGTTCTACGGCATGTCGATGCACGCCTTCGCCGACCGCGGGCTGGGCTGGTGGATGACCTCGGCGCACATCGACTACCGGCGCCCGCTCGGCTGGGGCGACCGCATGACCGTGCGCTGCTGGATCGTCCACTTCACGGAGAACGGCTGCCGCGTGGCTTTCGAAATCGACAAGGAGCCCGCGGGCAAACGCGTGTGCGAGGGTCACACGGACTACGTGCTCGTGACGCTCGCCACGGGCCGCGCGACGCCGCTGCCGGAAGACGTGAAGGCCAAGTATTCGATTTAGGGGCCGCGGCGCGCATGAAAATTCGCGTGGACACCGCCGCGCCCCGGTCGCCCCATGGCAGCCAAGCCAGGCCCGGAGCTGACCCGCCGCGATTCCCCTCGGCCCGCCCTCCCACCCCACCCCGCATCGCCATGAACGCAACCGTCTGCCTGTTTTGCAAAGGTCTCAGCCTGCTTCTCCTCGCCGTCGCCCCGACGCTAGCTCTCGCCCAGTCGATCGCCGGCACCGGCACGATCTCCGGCCGCGTGTTCGAAGGCGCCACCGGCCGCTCGCTCCAAGGCGCCACGGTGCGCGTGGTGGGCACACCGCTCGCCGATGTAACCGATCCCGACGGCCGCTACTCGATTGCCGGCGTGCCGGCGGGCACCCTTTCGGTCGAGGTGGAATACGTGGGCCTCGACACCTTCCGCGCGCCCGTCGCGGTCCCGGCCGGTGGCTCCGTGGTCGCGAACGCCGAGCTCAAGAGCGAGGTGCTGCGCATGCAGGCGTTTGAGGTCGCGGAGGCGGCGCGCGGCCAGGCGCTCGCCATCAACCAGCAGAAGACCGCCCGCGGCATCATGAACATCGTCTCGGAGGAGACGTTTGGCGCGATGAACGACGGCAACATCGGCTACGCCCTTCAGCGCCTGCCCGGCCTCACCGTGAACGAGGGCGAGGACGGCGCGCCCGAGGGCGTCAACATCCGGGGCCTCGCGAGCGAGTTCAACTCGTTCCAGCTCGACGGCAACCGCCTCGGCACGCGCGGCTTTTCCACCCGCGATCTCGTGGCCGACGGCATCGCGAACATCGAGGTCATCAAGGCCGCGACGCCCGACCGCGACGGCGACGCCATCGGCGGCATGATCAACGTGGTGTCCCGCTCCGCTTTTCAACGCGACGGGCGCGAGATCCGCCTCAGCGCCAGCATGAACTACCTCGGGCTCCCCGAGAAGTTCGGCCACAATCTACGCCTCACCTACACCGACATCTACGGCGTCTTCGGCGCGCACAAGAACCTCGGCGTTTCTGTCACGCTCTCCCAATACCGCACCAACCGCTACTACGAGAACAACGACACCGACTTCACCCTAATCAACCCCGCCACCAATCCCACCTACAACCTCCCCGGCTCCCCCTTCTACTTCGTCCCCAATCTCACGGTCCAATACAACCTCCGCGACACGAAGTCCTACGCCCTCAATGCCGCCATCGACTACCGCCTCGGCCGCGAGCACACGTTCTACTTCAAGCCCCTCTTCAGCCACGCCGACGTCATCTCCTCCCGCTACCTGAGCCGCCCCTACGTCGACACGCGCTTTCAGGACGCGATCAACGGCCGCAAGACCTTTGAGTTTCTCTCCACCGGGCAGGGCCGCGGCATCCCCGGCGCCAACGGCACCCGCGGCGAGATTCGCTACTCCGCCGAGGAGAACACCAACTTCACGGACATCCACGCCTTCTCCGTCGGCGGCCGGCACGAGCTCGGCCTCAACACGATTTCCTACGACGGCTTCTACCGCTACACCCACTACCAGCGCACCCAGGACTCCGATTTCATCGTCCGCAACGTCCACGCCGCCCGCGGCTATTTCACCTGGGAATACGACGTGCGCAACGCCCTCAAGCCCCAGGTCCGCGTGGTCAACGGGCTAGACCCGCGCGACCTCAGCGGCGTCACCCGCGGCGATCTCAGCATCGAACCCGAGGAGCGCTGGGAGGAGGCCTTCAACGCCAAGCTCGACTGGGAACGCAAGTTCATCGGCGAGCGCCTTGCCGGCTCCCTCAAGTTCGGCGCCAAATACCTCGAGACTACGCCCAAGTTCCAGCAGGACCAATTTGAATACGACACCGTCGCCGCGCCCAACTTCCCCTACGACGCCGTGATGCGGCGGGTGAACCGCTCCATCAACGGCCGCGAGACCTGGATGGAGGTGCAGCCCGGCAAGGTCCGCGCGCTCCTTGCCAGCACGCCTTCGCTCTTTCCCTTTGTGCCCTACGACTCGCTGCGCGGGTCGGTCGAGGAGGACTACACCGCCAAGGAGAGCACCGCCGCCGCCTACGGCATGGGCACGATGCAGATGGGCCGCACCACGATCGTCGGCGGCCTGCGCGTCGAGCGCAACTCGTGGGAGTCCACGCGCTATGAGGTGGACGCACGCACGCTTTCCGTCCGCAGCCGCAAGGCCGGCCGCGACTACACCGTCGCCCTGCCCGGCATCCACTTCCGCCACGCCCTCCAGAAAAACCTCATCCTCCGCGAAAGCTACAACCGCAGCTACGCCCGCCCGGGCCTCAACCGTCTCACGCTCGGCCGCTCCGAGGACATCAACGGCAACGTCGCCGTCGGCAACCCGCTCCTCAATCCCACGACCTCGCACAACCTCGACGCGCAGATCGAGAAATACACCGAGAAGGGCGGCCTCTACTCCGCCGGGCTCTTTTGGAAAAAGATGAAGGGCTTCTATTACAACGCCGATCTCCGCTTCAACGACGTCGATCCTGTCACCGGCGAGCCCATCATCGATCCGCTCGGCACCCGCCGTTACCGGAAGCAGGAGAACGCCGAGGGTGCGACCAACTACGGCATCGAGCTTATCGTGCAGCAGAAAATGCACTTTCTCCCGCCGCTCTTCCGCGGCCTCACCGCCAACGTCAGCGCCACCTTTGGCAAGAGCGACGCCCAATACGGCGCGCTGCGCCGCGGCGAGAAGCTGCCCACCTTCGGTTTCTCGGACACCATGTTCAACGCCTCGCTCGACTACGCGCTGCGAAGTTTTCGCGCCAACGTCCGCTACAGCTACCGCTCCGACTATCTCACCGGCATCGGTGACAACCGTTTCGTGGACGACACCTTTGCCGCCCGGGAGCAAGTGGACCTTGAGATGAGCTACCGGCTCACTCGGAAAATCCGGCTCACCAGCAACGTCATCAACCTCACCTCGCGCCCGCAGGTCAGCTACCAGTCCTTCCCCCAATACGTGGAGGACAACAGCAACAGCGGCTGGCGCGCCACCGTGGGCGTGGACGTGACGTTTTAGGCAGAGCCACGCTCAAGTGAGGCCGGGCTTTACGCCCAGCGGGTCGGGGCTAAACCCCGACCTGCATCCCCGCGCATGACGCCCGCAACCGAATCACCGCGCCCCCGCTGGCTTGTGCTCGCGGCCGCGTGGCTTGTATGCGCGGCCCTCGTGCTCGCCCACGCCAACGCCGTGCGTGACTACCTCGCCCTGCTCGACTCCGCGGCCCCGCTGCCCGCCGGCGCCCCTGCGCTTCCGCTCACGCAACTCCTCCCCGCCCGCCAAGCCGATGCCCAGATGTGGGTGCGCCACGTCCTCGCGGCGCAGGAGACGGGCACCCTGCGCCCGCGCCACACGACCGCTGACAACGCCCCCGCCGGGCGCGCCGTCCACTGGAGCTCCCCGCTCACGTGGCTGCTCCGCGCCGCCGCCGCCGTGCAACATGCGGCCACCGGCCACACGGGTGCCGCCGCGCTCGAGCACACGCTGTGGTGGTTCAACGCCCCGTTGTTTCTCGCCGTCGTCGTCACACTTTCCGCGTGGGTCGCCCGCCGGGCCGGCACCGCCGCCGGCGTGCTGCTCTGCGCCGGCCTCGTCGGCCACCCCCGTTGCTACGAGGGCTTCGCGCCCACCAACGTCGACCACCACGGCCTCCTCGCCGCCGCCGTCCTCGGCCTGCTGCTCGGCGTCGCCGGCATGGGCGCGGGTTGGACGCGGCAATGCTCACCCGTCCTCCCGGGCAAAACGGCGACCGCCCGCCGCGCGGCCATCGTGTCTGCCCTCTGCGGCGCCTTCGGTCTTTGGCTGAGCGCGGCCACCACGCTTCCCGTGATCGCGCTCGCCGGCGCGGCGGCCTTCGTGCTCGCGCTCTGGCGCGGCGCCGCGGCGCGGCGCGATGGCGCGACATTCGATCCGTCGCTGTGGCGGCTGTGGGGCCGCGTCGGCGCCGCGGCCAGTTTTGTATTTTACCTCGTGGAATACGCGCCGTCGCACCTCGCGCTGCGCCTGGAGGTCAACCACCCGCTCCATTGCCTGCTCTGGTGGGGCGGCGCGGAGCTCGTCGCCCTCGGCGGCGGGTGGGTGGTCGCCCGGCCACCCTGGTGGCGGATCGGTCTCGCCCTCGGCGCCCTCCTCGCTGCACCGCTGGCGATTTTGTTCGGGGGACGCGACGTCTTCCTCGTCAGCGATCCGTTTGTCGGGGCGTTGCGGCACTTTGTCGCCGAGGGCAAGACGCTCGCGGCCGTCGCGTCGCAGTTCGGCTTCCGCTTCGTCGCCTTCGATCTCGCATCGTGCGCGCTGCTCCTCGTGGGCGCTGCCGCGGCCTGGCGCCGCCGCGATTCCGGCGGGATGGTCGCCGGGTTCCTCACGCTCGTCGTCGCCGCGCTCACGACGATGTCGGTGCTCGAGATGCGCTGGTGGCTCAACACGGGGCCCGCGCAACTCGCCCTGCTCCTCGCCCTCGTCGCGCTCGCGCCGGCGGCGCGCCGGGGCTGGCTCGTCACTGGCGTCGGCGCGCTGTTCGCGATGCTCGCACTCGTGCGCGTGGGCGGAGAGCGCGCCGACAACCGCCGCGGCGCCGTCACCGCCACCGATCTGCTGCAGCCGCTCCACCGCGACCTCGCGGCCGCCATCCGCCGCGATCAGCCGGAAGGCCCGATCACGTTGCTCGCAAGCCCCAACAGTTCCGCCGGCATCGGCTACTTCGGGCGCTTCGCCACGCTCGGCACGCTCTACTGGGAGAACGCCCCCGGCCTGCGCGCCGCCGCGGAGATTTTCGCGGCGCAGGCCGACGACGTGGCCGGCGCATTGGTGCGCGCACGCGGCATCACGCACGTCGCGCATCTTTCCGCCGCCAATTTCCTCGGCGAATACATCCAGCTGCTGCATCCCGGCCTCACGCCCGAGGCGGCCCGGCGCACGTTCGGCTACCGGCTGGCCGCGGGCACCGATCTGCCGCGCTGGCTTCAACCCATTCCCTACCGCCGACCGCCCGGCCTCCGCGACGCCACGCAAATCTCCCGCCTTTACCGCGTCGCATTCGACCAGACCGACGCGGAACGGCTCTATTTTTCCGCCGTTGCCGCCGCCGCCGAAGGCACCATCGCCGCTGCGGAGGAACTCCTCGCGGAAGCCGCGCTCCGCACGCCGGCCGCGGAACACGTCAAACTCCACGAGGCCGCGGGCGCGGCCTTCTACGATTTCGGCGCCGATGCGCTCGCCGCCCGCACGCTCCGCCGCGTCGCCGGCACGGAAGTCACGGTCGCGTGGATCCTTTCGACCACCCGCGACGACGCGCTGCGCGACGCCCACGCCGCCCTCGCGCTCATCGAGCCGATCGCGCGCCGCACACCATCCGATCCCACCGTGCTCAGCGCCCTCGCCGCCGCGCTCGCGGAGCTCGGCCGCTGGCCCGAGGCCGTCGCTGCGGCCGAACGCGCCCTGGCTGCGGCCGATCCCGCATCGGCACGACTCCTCGCCGAACGCCTCGCCGCTTATCGGGCCCGGCGCGTGTGGCGCCCGTAGCGCGATCGCGCCTCACTCCGATTTCGGCAAAGGGTCCGGCTCGGCCCCCGCCACCGGGCCGGCCACCGCATCGGCGCCGCCATCGGCAATCGCCGGCACCAGCATCACCGGCGTCGCGCTCTCAGCGGCCGCCGGGGCGGCGGGCCTCGTCGCCCGCGCCGCCGGGACCCGTTTGGTCTTCTTCCGCGGCCGGGATTTCTTCACCGCCGCCTTCAATTCACGGGCGAGCGTCTTCACTTCCTTCCGCGCCTGCTTCGCCTGCTTGCGCGCGTGCTTGGAAACCTTCTTCGCCTTCTTGAAGTCGGCTTTCGCCTCCGCCGCAGCCGCCGCGAGCGTGTTGGCGCGAGCGCGCGCCAGCACCAGTTTCCGGCGCAGCACGAGTGGGGCGGTCGGTTCCGTGGCGGCGCGGCGGCGTTTCGACTTCATGGGCGGGGATTGGGCTTGGGTTACATTGGTGTTACGCCCGGGGCCCAGGCTGCGCAAACGCGCGATTGTTACATTTCGCGCGGCGCCAGACAGGTGAATTTCCGGCCACAAGCGCACTTTGGGCTCGAAACTTCGCCGCCGTCCCGTCGGCCTAACCCTCGCCGCCCTCCGCCATGCTCACCTCGCCATGAAAGGTCGCACCATCGCCGTGGGCGACATCCACGGCTGCGCCGACGAGTTCGAAGCGCTGCTCGCGAAGCTCGCGCTGACCCGCCACGACCGCGTGATCCTGCTCGGCGATCTGGTGAACCGCGGGCCGGACAGCGCGCGGGTGATCGCGCTCGCGCGGCGGCACGCGCACCGCGCGCTCCTCGGCAACCACGAGCTGCGCCTGCTCAACTTCCGCAAGACCGGCGATCCCTCGCACCTCAAGCGCTCGGACCACGAGACCCTGAAGCAGCTCGACGACAAAGACTGGGCCTACCTCGCCGCGATGCCGCTCACCCACCACGTCCCCGAGCTCTCCACCGTGCTCGTGCACGGCGGTTTCCTGCCGCGCCGCGCGTGGCGCCACCAACCCGCACGCGTGGTCACGCGTATCCAAGTCGTGGGGCCGGACGGCGAGCCGCACAAGCGCTCGGAGTTCCCCGACGCGCCGCACTGGTCGGATCTGTGGCAGGGCCCGCCCTTCGTAGTCTACGGCCACACGCCGCGGCGCGAGCCGGCGCTGTCGCGCTGGTCGCTCGGCATCGACACCGCGTGCGTGCAGGGCGGCGCGCTCACCGCCTGCGTGCTGCCCGGCCGGGAGTTGGTGCAGGTGCAGGCGCGCGAGGCCTACGTCGCGGCCTGAGCCGGCGGCGCCTTTGGCCCACGGCCTCGGTCGAAAGGCCGGCGCGGTCGATCCTCGCAGTAGGTTTGCAGCATATCGAGCACGTCGGTCGTCGACTGCCGGCTTTGGTCCCAGATTTTGGCCAGGAGCTCGGGGGTGGGCGCCGTCGTCTGCGACATCACCCCCACCGCGCCGCTGAAGCGCACGATATTGTCGAGCCAAGCCGTGACCGAGATCTGCAGCTGGAGCAGGTCCACCCGGCTCGATTCCAGCGCCTTCTGCTGGCGGAAGAGCAGCGCCGCCACCGTGCTGGCGCCGCCGACAAACACGAGGCCCGCGCCCCAAGTCGCGCCGATGCCCATGACCCCGCAGATCGCCGCACCGAGCACGAGCAGCACCCCGAGCCCAAACAGGATCAGATACATCCATTTCGTGATGCCGTAGCCGACCTCCGCATCCGCGATCGCGTGCAGGATGCCCTTCTTGAACCGCTCCATCATGTCGCGGGTGCTCCTGCCCTGATCGCGCATGCCGTCGGCCTGCTCCAGCATCATCGCATGGTTTTTCTGACCCAGTTCAGTCTGCATCATCCGTCCCTGGTTGACAGCGTGGGCCAGCTGGAGAAACCGGTGCGCCTCGGCGGGATCCGGGGTGCCGATCAGGTCAAGCGGAGGGGTCCGCTCCTGGTTCGCCCGCTGAAAGATCGCGTTGAGCTGCTGCTGGGCGGCGGGATTGTCGAGCGAAGCGGCGAGCAGGTGATACCAGCCCGCGATGCGGGCGTCGGGCGAGTTCATGCCCCGGCTCTAGCGCGCGGTGCAGTCCAAGGCAACTACGCCTTCGCCGCCGGGAGGGTGATGAAGAACTCCGTGCCGCGTTCCGGCGCGCTCTCGACGCGCACGTCGCCGCCGTGCACCTGCACGACGTTCTTCACGATGGCGAGGCCGAGGCCGGTGCCGCCCTGCTCGCGCGAGCGGGCCTTGTCCACGCGGTAGAAGCGCTCGAAGATCCGCGCCCGCGCCTCCGCCGGGATGCCGGGGCCGTCGTCGCGCACGGTCAGCTCGACGCGCGCGCCTTCGAGCGCACGCCCCCCGACGCGCACGGTGCCGCCCTCGCGGCCATACTTGATGGCGTTGTCGATCAGGTTGGCGAGCACCTGCCGCAGGCGCGCGGGATCCGCGTGCGCGGCGGCCGGTTCCTCGACGTGATTCTCCAACGTCACGCGGCGCGCCTGCGCGATGATCGCGGCGTCGTCGATCGCCTCCTGGGCGGCGGAGCGCAGCGGCACGGCGCGCAGCTCGAGCTCGATGCGGCCGGAGTCGAGGCGGGCGAGCAGCAGGAGGTCGTCGATGAGCAGCGTGAGGCGGTTGGCGTGCTTGTCGATGAGCTCGAGGAAGCGTGCGGTCACGGCGGGGTCGTCCTTGCCGCCGTCGATGAGGGTCTCGGCGGCGCTCTTGATGAGCGAGAGCGGCGTGCGCAGCTCGTGGCTGACGTTGGCGACGAACTCCTGCCGCACGGCCTCGAGCTGGCGCAGCCGGGTGAGATCGTGGAAGACGAGCACCGCGCCGTCCGCCGCGCCTCCGGGCGCGCGCAGGGCGAGGGCGTTGATTTGCAGGAAGCGCGTCTCCGTGACGCCGTCGAGGCGCAGCTCGTGGCTGAGCACCTCCGGCTCGCGCTCGAGCCGGGCGGCGAGCGCGGCGACCTCGTGGTGCCGCGTGGCCTCGATCACGGTGCGGCCGGCGGCGGGCGGAGCAAAGTTGAAGAGTGCGCCGGCGGACCGGTTGGCGAGGCGGATGCGGCCGTCGGCCCCCACGACGATGATGCCCTCGACCATGCGATCAAAAAGGGAGGCGGTGCGCTCGGCCTGCCCGGCAAGCTCGGTGTCGCGCTGCGCGCGCAGCTCGGCGAGCTCGCGGGCATGGCGCGCGGCATCCGCCTGGCGCAGGGCACGCAGCCACCACGCCGCGCCGGCCGCGGCGGCCAGCAGGAGGGCGAGGAGGATGTGGAGCGCCGTCATTCGTCCGCGCGGAAGCGGTAGCCCACTCCGCGGACGGTTTCAAGATGGCGCGCGACATCGCCAATCTTCTCGCGGAGGCGGCGCATGTGGGTGTCGACGGTGCGGCTGTCGATCGGGTTCTCGTAGCCCCAGACGTCCTGCAGCAGGCGATCGCGGGACTGCACGCGGCCACGCCGGCGCGCGAGGAGCTCGAGGAGGCGGAATTCCGTCGCCGTGAGCGCGACGGTCTCTCCGCTGATCTTCACGATGTGGCGCGCCACGTCGATCTCGAGGCCGTCGAGCCGGATCAAGGCCGCGGGCTCGTCCGCGGCCTTCACGCGGGCGAGGAGTTTCTTGATGCGCAGCACGAGCTCCCGCGGGCTGAAGGGCTTGGTCACGTAGTCGTCGGCGCCGAGCTCAAGGCCGATCACGCGGTCCATCTCCGCGGCCTTGGCGGTGAGCATGAGGATGGGGATCGCGCTGGTGAGGGGATCACGGCGGAGGAGCTTGCAGACCTCGAGGCCGTCGATCTCGGGGAGCATGAGGTCGAGCACGATCAGGGCCGGGCGCTCGTCGCGCGCGGCGGCGAGGGCGCGGGTGCCGTCCTTCGCAAACAGGGGGGCGTAACCGGCCTCCTTGAGTTTGTAGCCGAGGATTTCCAGGGCATCCGGCTCGTCGTCGACGACGAGAATCTTGGGCTTCATGGGCGCTTGAGATCGGCGTGGCGGATGTCCTTCGCCTCGTAAAGGTAGACGACTTCCTCGGCGATGTTGGTGGCGTGGTCGGCGATGCGCTCGATGGCCTTGGAGATGACCATGAGACGGAGGCAACGGCTGATGGTGGTGGGGCGCTCGACCATGTAGCTGGACAGCTCGCGGTGGAGCTGGCGGTTGAGGTCGTCGACATCCTTGTCGCGCGGGATGACGGCGCGCGCGCGCTCGGTCTCGCGGTTGACGAAGGCGGTGATGGCGTCGCGCAGCATCTCAAGCGACATGGCGGCCATGCGGGGGAGGTCGACGTAGGGCTTGAGCTGGGGCTCGGTGTTGAGGTCGAGGGCGCGGCGGGCAATGGTGGTGGCCTCGTCGCCCACGCGCTCGAGGTTGTGCGAGATTTTCATCGCGACCGTGATGAGGCGGAGCTCGGTGGCGAGCGGGGCCTTGGCGAGGAGGTGGATCGCGGTGTCGTCGATCTCGATCTCGAACTGGTCGAGGACGTTGTCGTCCTCCTCGACCTGGCGGGCGATCGCGTCGTCGCGCTCGACGAGGGCGCGGATGGCGCGAGAGACGGAGGACTCCGCGTGGCTCGCCATCGCGAGCAGGCTCTCCTTCAACTTGGCGAGTTCTTCGTTGTAGTGGGTCATGGCGCGGGGCTCAGCCGAAGCGGCCCGAGACGTAGGCCTCGGTCTGCGGATTGGACGGGTTGGTGAAAATCGCGCGGGTGTCCGCATACTCGATCAGGCGGCCGAGGTAGAAGAAGGCCGTCCGGTCCGAGCAACGCGCGGCTTGCTGCATGTTGTGCGTGACGATGATGATGGTGTAGCGCGAGCGCAGCTCCTGGATGAGCTCCTCGACCTTGGCCGTGGCGACCGGGTCGAGGGCCGAGCACGGCTCATCCATGAGGATGATCTCGGGCTCGACAGCGATCGCGCGGGCGATGCAGAGGCGCTGTTGCTGGCCGCCGGAGAGGCCGAGGCCGCTGGAGTGGAGGCGGTCCTTGACCTCGTCCCAAAGGGCGGCGCCCCGGAGGGATTTTTCCACCACCTCGTCGAGATGGGCCTTGGTCGGGCGGCCGTGGAGGCGGAGGCCGTAGGTGATGTTCTCGTAGATCGACTTGGGGAAGGGATTCGATTTCTGGAAGACCATGCCGACGCGCTTGCGCAGCTCGATCACGTCGACGTCCGGCTGGTAGATGTCGACCCCGTGGATCTTGATCGTGCCGCCGGCGACGCGGGTGCCGTCGATGAGGTCGTTCATGCGGTTAAGGCAGCGGAGCAGCGTGGACTTGCCACAACCGGAGGGGCCGATGAAGGCGGTGACCTTGCGGGCCTCAAGGCCGAGCGTGATGTCGAATAGCGCCTGCGTCGCCCCGTAGCAAAAGTCGAGATCCTGGATGTCGACGATGAGCTGGTTGCCCGCCGCCGGCAGGGCGCCGGGCGCGGCGCCGGAAGGGACAGCCGCGGTGGGCAGGCGGACGGTGGCCCGGCCTTCCTGGGCGGGGGCGGAGGGGGGCACGGGGCGGCGGGTTTCCATGGGCGCGGGTTCGGCGGTTACCATTTGTAGCGGTTGCGCAGACGGTTTCTCAACAGAATCGAGGTCGTCGCGATCAGCGCGACGATGCCGAGGAAGACGAAGGCGGTGCCGTATTGCACCCGCTCGGTGTAGGCGTTCTGCGGGATCTTGGAGCTGACGACGTAGATGTGGTAGGGCAGCGCCATCACGCCTTGGAAAAAGAAGTCCGTCCATTTCTCGACCTCCCACGGCAGCTTGTCGCGCACGACGTAGGCCGCGGTGAACATGATCGGCGCCGTCTCGCCCGCCACGCGCGCAATGCCCAGAATCGACGAGGTGAGGATGCCGGGCATCGCGTAGGGGAGCACATTCTTGCGGATGGTCTGCCACTTCGTCGCGCCGAGCGCGAGCGAGCCCTCGCGGAAGCCCTTGGGCACGGCCTTGAGCGACTCCTCGCTGGCCGTGATGACGACCGGCAGCACCATGAACGCGAG
>JAEUHB010000133.1 GCA_016794665.1 Opitutaceae bacterium | reverse complement strand
GGGCGAAAGGAAGGTTACTTGGTTGCCGCGGCGCGTCGGCCCGCGGGGCGGATGTTGGCGCGCAGCTCGTCGTAGAACGCCTGCGCCGCCGGCAGCAAGCGCGCGGCGATTTCAGGATGCTGCTTCAGGCGATCGAATTTTTCCCCGATGTCGGCCTCGAGGTCGTAGAGTTCGGCCGGGGCAAGCCGGTGATCGCGAATCGCGACGGTGAGTTTCCAGCGGTCGTCGCGGATCGCCCGGTATTGCACGGCCGTCGGCAACGCGCTCCCGCCGAGGTAGTGGAAATGGTCACGGGGGCTGCGGTCGCTCGCGCCGCTGAGGACGGGCCAGAGATCACGGCCATCGAGCGTGCGATCCGCCGGGAGCGCCGCGCCGGCGAGCCGCGCGACCGTAGGCAGCACATCGAAGTTGGCGGCGACGACGCCCGTGCGGCGGCCGGCGGGAATTTTTCCTGGCCAGCGGAAGATCGCCGGCACGCGCACGCCGCCTTCCCACGTGGTGCCCTTGCCCTCGCGCAACGGGCCGGCGGAGCCGCCGTCGACGCCGTATTGCAGCCACGGGCCGTTGTCGCTCGTGAAGACGACGAGCGTGCGTTCGTCGAGGCCGAGTGCTTTCAGGTGCGCCATGATCTGGCCGGTGCTCCAGTCGAGCTCCATCATCACGTCGCCGTAGAGGCCGCGCTTCGATTTGCCGGCGAACTTTTCCGAGACAAAGAGCGGCACGTGCGGCATGGCGTGCGCGAGGTAGAGGAAGAACGGCTTCTCCTTCTGCGCGGTGATGAACGCGAGCGCGGCCTCGGTGTAGCGCGTCGTGAGCTGGCGCTGGTCGGGATTCGACTCGACGACGCGATCGTTGCGCATCAGCGGGAGATCGTTGGGGAAGCCGCCCGCGGGCGGATAAGGGTTCCCCTGCCCCGCGAACCCGGTGTAGGCGGCGCGCTCGCGCGTGGCGCGCATGAGCGCGTCCTCGTTATCGCGCACCGGCATGTTGGGGTGGTAGCGCCACATGTCGTTCGAGAACGGCAGGCCGAACCACGCGTCGAAACCCTGCCGCACGGGCAGCAGCTCAGGCGCGTCGCCGAGGTGCCACTTGCCGATCATCATCGTGGCGTAGCCGGCGGACTTGAGCAGCTCGGCGATGGTGATCTCGGCGGGGTTGAGGCCGAAGTTGGAATTGGGCGCGGGGTTGCGCGCGTGATTCACGCGCGTGGCGTAGCAGCCGGTCATGAGCTGCGCGCGCGACGGGCCGCAGAACGGCGCGGCGTAGAAATTCGTGAAACGCATCCCCTCGGCGGCGAGCCGGTCGATGTGCGGCGTGTCGAGGTTGGGCGAGCCGTAGCAGCCGAGATCGCCCCAGCCTTGGTCATCGGTGAAGATGACGATGACGTTGGGCTTCGGCGGCGGGGTCGCGGCCTTGGCGGCGAGGCCGAGCGCGGCCACTGAGGCGGCGGCGAGGAAAACGGAGCGGGCGAGGGATTTCATGGAGCGGGCGCCGGCCAGTAAATGGACCAGACTTCGGGCGAGCGCACGCCCGCGCTAATCTCGCCGCTCGGCAGGACCCAGCGATCGCCGAGCTGGATCGTGGAGACGGCGACGCGGGCCATCGGGGCCTGCGTGGCTTCGCGCCACGCCTTTTTCCGTGGGTCGTAAACCTGGATGCGGCGCGGGACCTGGTGAAACTCCTGCGGCGGCTTGCCGAACAGCGCGCCATCGGTGCCGCCGATGAGATAGGCCTCGCCCGCAAACGTGGGCGCGGGGTTCGCGCCGGCGACTGCGGCATGGGGCAGATCGGGCAGGCGCTCCCATTTGCCGGCTCCGGCGGACAATCGGTAGGCGTCCCGCAGGTAGATCGTGCGGTGGCCGCCCGCGCCGTCGGGCTCGAAGTTCACCCCGCTAAAGAGGTGGAGCGCGCCGTCGAGCGCCGCCGCGACGGCGAGATGCCGCCCGGGGCCCGGCACCGGCGGCAGGCGCCGCCAGCCTTTCTCCACCGCGCGCAGGTCGAGCGCGAAGGCGTCGTTGAGCGGGGACTTCGACGTGGGATCAGGCAGGCCGCCGGTCACGTAGAGGGTGTCGCCCACGCGCGTGCCGGAGCAGAGCGCGGTCGCGCGCGGGAGCGGCGGGAGGTTGCGCGTGACGAGCTGGCCGTCGCGCCAGTCGAGCGCGAACACGTCGGCGTAGTGCCGCTGCGCGTCGCCGCCGCCGGCGATGATCACGCCGGTGTCGGTCGAGGCGGAGACGCCGTAGCCGAGCGGGCGCGGCAGGCGGCCGGCGAGGCGCCACGACTCGGCCCCGGGCTCAAGGACGAAGACACGATCGTGCCAACGCTTGGCGCCGGCCCCGCCTTCCCAGAGTTGCCTCTCCGGGAAATTCGCACCGCCTGCGACGATCGCGATGCCGCGCGTCTCACCCGCAAACGGGCACGCGAAGCCGTGGCGATCGGGCAGCGGCGGCAATTGCCACCAATGG
The DNA here is from genome assembly GCA_016794665.1 of Opitutaceae bacterium. Classification (GTDB taxonomy): domain Bacteria; phylum Verrucomicrobiota; class Verrucomicrobiia; order Opitutales; family Opitutaceae; genus ER46. The sequence continues at coordinate 3,736 of JAEUHB010000133.1, read as the reverse complement.
GGAGCGGGCGCGACGGAGCCGGCCGCGGCCAGCGCAGTGGAAAACAAAAGGAGCAGCGAAAACGGGCGGGGTGGCGTCATGAAGTAAAGTTTGAGCCAAGCTGAATCAGCGGGGCGGCGCCGTGCGCGGGGCGGCGCGGTGCGCGGCGAGCTCCGCGCGCAAGCGCGCGGCGACCGCGGGCTCGTCGCGCACAACATTCCTCGCCTGCTGCGGATCGCGGCCGAGATGGTAAAGCTGATCGGGCGGGGCGTCGGGTTTGACCTTTCCGTCGGGCGTGACGTCGCTGTTCACGCGCTGGCTGAAGCCGAGGCTGCCCGGCCCGCCGCGGATGCCGCCGAACCCGCCGTCACCCTGCGCGCTGATGTAGACCCAGGGGCCCGAGCGGAGCGTGACGTTCTTCGCCGCAAACGGCGCGATCACGAGATGATCGCGGATGGGCTTCGCGGGTGAGCCCGTGAGCGCGGGCAGGATGTTGAAACTGTCCGGACCCTCGGCCACGGTGAGCGTCTGGCGCACGATGGCCGCGAAGGTCGCGAGCAAATCGATCGAGGAGATGAGTTGGTCGGACTTTGAGTTGGCCGGGATCTTTCCGGGCCAGCGGGCGATGAAGGGCACGCGGTGCCCGCCTTCCCACGCGCCGAACTTGTAGCCGAGCAGGTCGCCGTTGGCGCGGTGGCCGGCCCGCCACGCGTCCTGGCCGCCCTCGTTGAGCATCCCGCCGTTGTCGCTCGTGAAGATCACGAGCGTGTTGTCGGCCAGCTTCAGCTCGTCGAGCGTGCGGAGCAGCTCACCGACCATCCAGTCGAGCTCGTGGATGAAGTCGCCGTAGCGGCCGGCCTCACTCGTGCCCTTGAAGCGCGGATGCGGCGTGAATGGGTGGTGGATGTGCGGCGTGGCGAAGAGCAGGAAAAACGGCGCGGCCTTTTTCTCGCGGATCCAGCCGAGGGCCTTTTCCGTGAACTGAGTGCCGAGCTGCTCGTCGTCGTAAAGCGCGTGCGCGGCCTTGCCGCCCGAGACGGGGTTGGCCGTCAGGATTTTTTCGGGGAAGGGCTTGGTGACGGGCGTGCCGCCAAACACGAGCGGGTCGGCCGGATCGAGGCCGAGCACGCGATCGTTTTCCACGAGCACAAAAGGCGCGTGGCTGCTGACGGTGGGCAGGCCGTAGAACCAGTCGAAGCCGAGCTCGCGCGGGCCGGGCTTGAGCACGGCGTTCCAGTCGGGCTGCTGCCCCTTGGGCCCGAAGCCGAGGTGCCACTTGCCGATGCACGCCGTCGCGTAGCCCTGACGCTTCAGCAGGCTCGCGATCGTGGTCTTCGCCGGATCGACGATGAGCCCCGCGCGCGAAAAGATCGGCGCCCAGCTGTCGATGCGGAACGGATATTCGCCCGTGACGAGCGCGTAGCGTGACGGCGTGCAGACGGCGGAGGCGGAGTGCGCATCGGTGAAGCGGCGCCCTTCGCGCGCGAGCCGGTCAATGTGCGGCGTGCGGACCTTGGTCGCGCCGTAGCAGCCGACATCGCCGTAGCCGATGTCGTCGGTGTAGATGAGGAGGATGTTCGGACGCTCGGCGGCGCGTAGCGGCATTGCGAACAACAGGGCAAACGCGAGGAAGAGGAGCCTCATTTTCGGAAGAACTTTTTGCCACAGAGACCACCGAGCTCAGACACAGAGCACACGGAGCCAGACAACGATCGAACTCTCTGTGAACTCTGTGGCTGAGCACTGTGCCCTCTGTGGGTCATGCCTTGGTTCTGCTCACCTCGGCTCCGTCGTGAGGAAGAGCAGCAGCTCGAGGGCCTCGCGCTCGGGGAGGGACTCGAGGAGGCCGGCGGGCATCAGCGATTGCGGCGTGACCTCGCGGGAGCGGATGTCGGCCTTGGGAATCGTGACGGTCTCCGTCATCGTGCGCACGGCGAGGGCGGTGTCGGACTCCTTGTCGATCATGCCGGCGATGACGGTGCCATCGCGCTTGGTCACGAGGTTGAGCTGGAACTCCGTGCCGACGACGGCGTTGGGGTCGATGATGTTCTCGAGGAAATACTCGAGGCCGTTGCGCCAGGTGCCGTTGAGGTTGGGGCCGAGCTTGCCGACGGACGAGCCGGCGTCGGTGGCGTGGCAGGAGGCGCAGGCTTTCTCGTAGACGGCGCGGCCGGCTTTGACGTCGTAGGACCAGAGCGGGGCGTTGCGGTAGAGGTCGCGGATGCGGGCGATGCTGGCCTTGGCGTCGGCGCTGGTCTCGCCCGTGCGGCCCCACACGCGATCGAGGGCGCGCGTGACCTCGCCGTTGCGCAGGTTGCGGAGCTGGCGGGCGTGGAGCGCGGTGAGGTTCTTTTTGTCGAAGGCGCCGGTCTCGACGGCGCGGAGCAGCGGCAACGCGAGCGCGGGCTTGCTGGTGAGCGCGGCGAGCGCGGCGGTGCGGTCGGCAGGGGCAAACGCGGCGAAGCCCTTGATGAGCCCGGCCGACACGGCGGCGGAATCGGCGGCGTTGGCGAGGAGCGGGATGACGGCGGCGCGGAGCTGCGCGTCGTCGAGCAGCTTCACGAGAAGCGCGGTCGACTCGGTGTCGCCCGCGCGGCGCAGGAGATCGATGGCGCGGCGGCGCTCGGCGAGCGGCGTGCTGGCGTCGGCGAGCCGCGCGCGGATGGGCGCGAGCACGGCCTTGTCGCCGAAAAGGGCGGAGAGCTGCTCCCACGCGCCGCGGACGGTCGGCTCCGACGAAGCGCCGAAGCGCGCGGTGACCTGCGCCCACGCGCCGGGCATGGGCAGGCCGGCCTCGGCCTCGAGCGAAAACGCGAGGATGCGCAGGGAGCGCGCGGCGCTCGCCGCGGCGGTCGAAGAATTGGCGACGCGCGCCGCGATTTGATCGCGACCCGCGGCGGTGCGGGCGGCGAACCAGAGGATCGAGTCGGAGAGCGAAGGGAGCGGCGTGCGCGCGGCGAGGTCGAGGGCCCGCGGCACATCGGCGGCCACGGCGGGCGCGAGCGCGAACCACACCATCTTGGGCAGGAAACGATCCGTCGCGTCCTCGGCGCGGGCGGCCAGCGCGGCGGCGACGGGCCAGCGCTGCGCGAGCGGGAGCGCGGGCACGGCGGAGGCCACGGCCATGCGCACGAGCGACGAGGCGTCGCCCTTGGCGAGGCGCGCGAGGGTGTCGGCGTTGACCGCGAGCGCGTTGGCCCGCTCGGTGCCGAGCTGCACCGCCCAGGCGCGCACGGTCTCGGAGGAGTGCGCGAGCGCGGCGTTGAGGCGCGCGGCGTCGAGGTTGTTCGTCACGTGCAAGGTCCAGAGCGCGCGTAGCTGGGAGGAAATGTCGGCCTTGGTGTCGCCGGCCTGCGCGCGCAGCGCGCCGAGCGCACCCGCATCGATCGCGCGCGACGCGGCGCGTTCTTGCAGCACGCGGCGAGCAACGCGGACATGCCACTCGCTCTTGTGCGTGTGCAGCGCGGCGAGCTGGGCGTCGGTCATCGCTCCGAGGTCGACCTTGGAGGGCTTGTAGGTCGCGGCCCACGAGACGCGGTAGAGGCGGCCGGTGGTGCGATCCCAGATTTCGTCGCGCGGATTGTGACAGTGCTGGTTGTCGCTCCAGTCGATCGTGTAGACGGCGCCATCGGGGCCGTATTGGAGGTCGACGGGCAGGTAGGTGGAGTCGGGCACGAAGCTGATGTCGTAGCCGGCATGGAAGGTCTCGTAGGCCGAGCCCGTGCGCACGTTCACCTGGTGGTTGATCTGGTGGCCG
>JAEUHB010000060.1 GCA_016794665.1 Opitutaceae bacterium | reverse complement strand
GCGCCACCCCCCCCCCCGGCCGGACGCAGCCGGCGGCTTCGCTCGTGGGGGCGCCCCCAACGCTCGGCCCATGCCCCGCCGATCAAGATGCCGGCAAACGAGGCCGCTTGCACCGGCACCGTCGCCCACAGCCCCGCGTTGCCGCGGGTGATTTCCATCTTCGCGGCCCACGCAGCGGGAAGGCACGCGGCAATCGCGCCGGTCGGCTTCCAACCCGAAAACCGCTCCTGCAAAAACGTCGGCAGCCAACCGTTGATCAGCCAAAATGCCATGCCCGCGAGCCCGATGTAAACGATGAGCGCCCAATACGCGCGCGACGATAACAGCTCCCGCGCGGCCGCGCCCGCGGAGATCGCGGCCGCCCGCCCTGCCGTCGGTTCCGGCGCCGGCCGTTCGTGGTTCCGCAGCGTCAGAATCAGGAGGATTGAGTAGGCCACGCCCACCGCCCCGAAGATTGTGAAGGCCGCCCGCCAGCCGTGATCCGCCGCGATCCAGCCGCCGGCGCCACCGAGCGCCGCGCCCGCATACAGCCCGCTCTGGTGGAGCCCCGTCGCCAGCGACCGCGTCCCGCCCGCATGATGGTCCGCGATCAGCGCAAGCGCGGCCGAAATGTAGCACGCCTCGCTGATGCCCATCAGGGCACGCGCCGCGAGGAGGCTTTCAAAACTGTGCATGTGCCCGGTGAGCCACGTCACGCCGGACCACACGCCAAGGCTGACGAGGATCACCCACTTGCGGCTGTAGCGATCCGCCAGGTATCCGCCCACCGGGCTCACGGTGCCGTAAATCCAGAGGAACACCGAGGTGAGCAGCCCGAAGCGCGCGTCGCTCATCGGGATGTCGGCCACGATCCATTCGCGCATCGAGGTGATCGCGAGCCGGTCGAGATAGTTGAGCAGCGCGACGAACCAGAGCAGGCCGACAACGATCCAGGCGTAACGCGAAACGCGCGACGTCTCGCCTGGCGCAGCGGTGGGCGCGCTCATGGCGCCGCCATCAATTCGCGCACCAGCCTGCCGCAATACCATTGCATGCGCGGGAGGTGGAACGGGCCCTTCCAAGTGTTACCCTTGAGGCGCGTTGCGATGCGGCCGTCGCGGTGCGCGTAGCCAAACCACTCGCCATGCACTGGATCGGCGAAGACGCGGTGCGACCAGTCGTGCACGAGCGTGTGCCACGCGGCGTATTTCGCCTCGCCCGTCAGCTGATGGGCGAGGAGCGTGGCGATCTCGGCCTCGTTGTGCGGCCACCAGAATTTCATCTCGGCCCAGTATTCCTGCACCGGCTTGCCGTGGAGATCGGTGAAGTAGAGCAGGCCGCCGAACTCGCGGTCCCAGCCGCGGGCCCACATGCAGTCGAGGATGGCGAGGCCAAGTTTCAGCAGGCGCGCGTCGCGTCCGCGGTGCTTCGCCTCGTGCAAAATGAACCACCCGCACTCGATTGCGTGGCCGGGATTGAGCGTGCGGCCGTCGAAGGTGTCGAGCACCGCTCCGTCGGCGCCCACGACCTCCATGAGCGCGGCCAACTCGGGTTTGAAAAAGTCACGCTCAATCGCCGCAATCGACCGGTCAATCCACTGCGTGCAGGTGGCGCCGCGCACGGTGAGGTCGCCGAGGAGCGCGCGAATTTCCTGCGCCGTCACAATCGCGATCATGTGCGGCGCCACGCCCTGCATCGGCCGCGTGGCGGGATCGGTTTTCGGCGGCATCACGCCAGGCGTGAAGCTGTGGTGGAGATAGGTGTCGAAATACTGGAGGGCCTCCGCGGCGGCGCGCGCGTCGCCGGTGGCCTTCGCATACGCGGCGCTGCCAATCGCGGCAAAGCACTCGCTGTAGACATAGCGCCGCATCCGCAGCGGTCGGCCGTCGCGGGTGACGGTGAAGTAGAGTTTCCCGCCGGGACCGCGGCAGTGCGCGCGGATGAAATCGAGGCAGTGCCGCGAGGCGTCGAGCCACTCGGGGCGCTGCTCGACGGTGTTGTAGAGCGTGGCAAACGTCCACGCCGCGCGGCCTTGGAGCCACACGGCCTTGTCGGTGTCGATCACGGCGCCGTCCTCGGCGAGTCCGGTGATGAGGCCGCCGCACTCGCGGTCGAGGCCGTGCTTCAGCCAGAAGGGAATCGTGCTCCCGAGCAGGCCGCGGGTGTAGGTGTCCTTGAGTTGGACCAGACGCGAGGGAGACAGGCTCATGGGGAATGCCGTCGGCCTTCGCTCCGCGCTACTTGCGCGCCCAGTCGAAGAAGCCGAGCGCGCCGAGCGATTTCTTCAAATTCGCGCGCTGCGCCGAGGAACACGTCGCGAGCGGCATGCGGTTGTGGCCGCAGTCCGCGCCGATCAGCGCCATCGTGGCCTTGAAGCCGCCACGTCCGCCGTCCGCGACGATGGTTCGCACCATCGCGGCCGAGAGCGACTGCAGCCGGCGCGCCTCTGCGAGATCGCCCGAATCGAAGGCCGCTATGATTTTCCGGTAGAGCGGGGCGGCGAAGTTGTAGGTCGAGCCCACGGCTCCGCGCACGCCCATCGCCAGCGCACCGAGGAGCATCTCATCGACTCCAAACAGAATGTCGTGCCGCCCACCGTCATGCTCGATGCACGCGAGCAACTCGTGCAGCGCCGGGTCGGAGAATTTTATCCCGCGCAGGGTCGGGATGCGCGGCGCGCCCCGTTGAAGGAACTCGACCATATCGAAGCGCACGCCGGAGAGCACGGGGATGTGGTAGTAGTAGAACGGAAGCTTCGGCGCGCCGCTCGCGATGCGCTCCATGCACGAGATGAAATTTTCCAGCGCGTCCGGTTTGAAATACCCCGGTGGTGTCGCCGAGATCGCATCGGCGCCGATGCGCTGGGCGTGGGCGGCCAGGCCGCGTGCTTCCTCGACGCTGTTGTGCCCGACCTGGACGACGACCGGCACGCGTCCGGCCGCAGCGCGCACGCTCGCGGCGGCGACCAGCTGGCGCTCCTCGGTCGTGAGCAGGGGCCCTTCGCCCGTGCTGCCGCAGACGTAGAGCCCGGCCGCCCCCTGGGCGATCACCGCGTCGATCACCGGCTTGATCCGGGCGGCATGGAGCGAGCCATCGGCGCGGAAGGGCGTGAACGTGGCGGCAACCAAGCCTTGCAGGCGGAACGAGGCGAGGGAGGCTGATTTCGAGGGCATGGGGACACAGGCGAGATATTAAAATCCCAAACCACAAGAATTTTATGGCTTGATGATGATTTTTATCGTGTGCTCCGCGACTACCCGCGGCGAAGTCCCTCGCCGATCGCACGACATGAGTTCCGGCTATTCCCAGACACCACGCATCATGGAGCTCGCCCAGCAGCTCGAGGCCGACATCCGCCGGCGTCGGCTCAAACCCGGCGATCCCTATCTCTCGCTGACCGACGCCGCGAAGATGCTGGGCGTCAGCTCGTCCACCGCAAACCGGGCGTTGCAGCTCCTCTCGCAACGGCGGATCCTCCAGCGGGTGCAGCGCCGCGGCACCTTCATTGGCTCGCTCCAGCGCGAGTCGAGCCCGGGTCTGCTCAAGCGCGTGTTCATGCTCGTCCATCGCAGTTACCTCCGGCAGGAGGGCTTGGTGGCGGATGGCGTCCTGGTCGGCATCCAAGGCGTGCTGCCCGGCGCGGACGTGCAGTTCAATTTCCTGCCGGTGACCGATCCGACCGACTACGTCGATGGTCTGATCGGGGAGGTGCTTCGCGCCAAGGAAACCGCGGGCATCGTCGTGACCAAGGTGCCGTTTGTGGTGCAACGGGCGGTCAAGGACAGCGGCCTGCCGGCCGTCGTGCACGGCTCGCTCTATCCCTCAATCCACGGGATGGCTTGGGTGGAACAGGACAACCTTGGGATCGCCCGGCTGATCGCGGACTACGCCAATTCGCACGATTGCAGCCACGTGTGCGCCCTCACGCGCGAGGTGATGTTCCCGGGTGACAACATCGTGCTCCGCGAGATCGGCCGGTTGCTCGGCGACTCCGGCCGCAAATCCGGCCACTTCTCCATCTCGCACCTGCCTGACGATCATGGCGCCATCGTCGCCGAGGTCTCCGAGATCGTGCAACGGCACCCGACCGATCTTTGCCTGCTGTGCCGTTCCGAAGCGAAGGCGGACGCCGCGGTCGCCGCCATCGATCAGCTGGGCTTGAAGGGCCGTCGTCGCCCGCGGCTGATTGTGAGCGGACTCTACCAGCGCCCGAAGGGGGAGTGCCCGTATCCCTACGTTTTCCCGAAAGTGCGACCCGAGGAGATCGGCGCCGCCATCGGCCGCCTCCTTGCGGCGCAGGTCACTGACCCCAAGACGGCGCCGGGCCACATCGTGCTGCCGGTGGAGCTGGCGGAGCCCTGAGCCGGCCGCGCGGGGCGCGGCATTGATTAATAATGCCTCCACTATCCATAATAATTTTGACATAGCAGAATTATTGACCCGTAAGGGAGCCGTCCACCTAGGCTTTCCCCATGACCAACCAAAATCCGCTCCGCCCTGACGACCGCCGCGCATCCCACGCCGTTTGCGTTTTCGCCGCCGCCCTGTCCCTCGCTCCCGCCGTCTTCGCCCAAGGCGCCCCCGCCGCCGCGCGGGACGAGGCGGTGACACTATCGCGCTTCGAGGTAACCGCCAGCGTGGACAAGTCCTACAACGTCTCCAACGCCACGGCCGGCCTCAAGACCCGCCAGGAACTCATCGACATCGCCGGCTCGATCCAGATCGTGCCGCGCCTCCTGATCGAGGACCTCGGCAATTTTCCCTACCCGAGTGATTTTGCGAAATACGCCTCGAGCGGCGTCGCGTCGTTCGGCGCCAATAATCTCTTCTATATCCGCGGCGAACGCCTCACCAAGACCTTCAAGAACGGCGCCGAGTATTTCCCGTCGATCGATGACGATGTGACGACCGAGACGATGGAAGTCGTCAAGGGCGCGCAGGCGGTCCTCTTCGGCACGCGTCCCGTGACGCAGGGCATGCTGCTGCGCACGACCAAGAATCCCATCTATAAGAACAAGGGGTCCATCCGCGCGCTCGTCGACAGCAACGGACTCCTCCGGGGCGAAGTCGATGTGGGCGGCCCCGTCGACATGTCCTCGGGTTTCAAGAGCGCATATCGCTTCGTCGCTGCGCAGCAGAGCGGCCAGCAATACCAGGATGATCTGTTCGATGATCGCACGATCGTGTCCCCGTCGTTCCAGTTCGATCTTCGCGACACGACCATCCGCCTGCGCTACGAATACTCGCGAATCAAGACCAGCGGCCTCTTCGCGAACAACTTCCTCGATCAAAACAACAACGTCTCCTATATCAGCGGCCGTCGCCAGGGCTACAAGGCTCCGTGGAGCAACTCGGTCTTCACCAAGCACGAGATCGAGGGCACCGTGATCCACCGTTTCACGAAGCAGTTCGAGTCGAAGCTGCAGGTCGCCTTCTACTCCGAGCGCCGTTCCGACCACGACAGCCGTGCCGCCAACAACAACGCGAACCTCCTCGGAGCGAACGGCATCCTCGAGGCCACCGACTCCCAGCGCTTCAGTCTCCTCACGCTCGCGCAGACGCAGAAGCTCTCCAGCGTCGTCAACGACTACATCGCCGAGTTCAGTGTGTCGGGCCTCCGACAGCAGACAAACTTCGGTTGGTCCGCCAGCACGCAGGCCGACTCGCAGGGCCTTGTCACCACCGCCCTCATCTCGCCGCAGACCGGCACCGTGGTGTTCCCGATGGTCAATCCGATCTTCCCCGCCAATCCCGTCGACCCCGTGATTCCCGGCGCCGCCACCACGGTGCAGCAGCGAGACGCCGCCAACATCTACCTCCAGCATCAGGCCCACGTGATCAACGACATGTTGATTGCCACCGTCGCGGGCACCTGGGCGTGGAGCAGCAACACGTCCCACCTCGATGTCCTCAACGCCGCCTTCCGCGAGAGCAAGGGCGACAAGGGGCTCTATCGCCTGGGCCTCGTCTACAAGCCGCGCAAGGACATCTCCCTCTTCGCCTCCCGCGCCACAAACTTCGTTCCGTCCGGTGCCGACGACCGCGATCAGAGTGGCCGCCCCTTGCCGCCCTCCACTGGCCGGGTCGACGAGGTCGGCGTGAAAGCCGCCGGCCTGCAGGGCATGGTCACGGGCAGCATCGTCTGGTTCCGCGCCGTCACCGCCAATCTCCCGGTGCGCTTCAATCTCGGCACACCTCAAGTCTACGCCGCCCCGGCCGGCGTCGCGACCTCCGAGGGCATGGAATACGATCTGAATTTCCGCCCTGCCGCCGGCTGGAATATCATCGCCACGATGTTCGCGGGCAAAGGCGCCCATGACCAGACGGGCGCGCGTCTGCCCCGCACGTTCAAGACGAGCCACAGCTTGCTGGCCAAATATGAATTCCAGGACGGCCCGCTCAAGGGCTTTGGCATCGGCGCCAACGCGTTTCGCCTCGGAAAACTCATCCAGAGCGGCGCCCCCGCCATCCCCGGCTTCAATGTCTACAACGCCTTCTTCACCTACTCGCACAAGGCGTGGAACTTCAACCTTGGGGTCAACAACCTCGCCGACTCCGATTTCTACGCCGGCGGCAACAGCCGCTTCTCCGTGCAGCCCTCGACGCCGCGCACTTACAGCCTCTCGGCGAAATTCAGTTTCTAAACCGTTCGCACGTTGCGACCATCGGGCGGGCCCTGCGCCCGCCCTTTTTTGTGCCCGACTCCACCCGCCATCCGCCCCGGCCCGTCGCCGCCCTCGGTCTCGGCTCCTCCACCTTCGGCCGCGAGATTGATCAGGCCGCCGCGTTTGCGCTGCTCGACCACGCCGTGGCGCGCGGCCTCACGTTCCTCGACACCGCCGCGCTCTACTCGGCCGGCGCCGCCGAGCGTATCATCGGCGCGTGGCTCGCCGATCGCCGCCCGACGCCGCGCGAGATTTTTCTCGCGACCAAGATCTACCCGCCGTTCACCGCGACCGCGATGACCGCCGCGCTCCAGGCCTCGCTCGCGCGGCTCGACGCCGAGTGCGTCGACCTGCTCTACCTGCACAAATGGGACGCGGCCGCCGCGACCGCCGAGGCCGTGCAGACGCTCGACACCTTCGTCCGCACCGGCCTAGTGCGCGCGCTCGGCGCGAGTAACTTCACCGCCGAACAGCTCGCCGCGGTTTGGAACCTCCAGCGATCACTCGGCGTGGCGCAGTTCACGTTTCTCCAGAACAACCACAACCTCGCCGTGCGCGAGGCCGACGATGCGGTGCGCTTGTTCTGCGCGCAAAACGCCATCCAAGTGGTCACCTACAGCCCGCTTGGCGCCGGCTTTCTCTCAGGAAAACACCGCGCCTCGGTGCAGCCGGGCACGCGCTTCGATGTCTCGCCCGGCCATCGCGACATCTACTTCACGCCGCTCGGCTGGCAGCGGCTCGACGCCTTGGAGCGCGTCGCGCGGCGGCTCGGCGTGCCGCAGACCCTGCTCGCGCAGGCGTGGGTGATGCACCACGTTGGCATCGATCGCGTAATCGTCGGCGGGCGCAATCCCGCGCACATCGAGCAGGCGCTCGCCGCGCGGGCGTTCGACATGCCGGAGGCATTCGCCGAGCTTTCGGCCACGTAGCGATGCACGCCGCGCTCCTCGGCCTTTCGCATCCGCACTCGGGCGCGTTGCTCTCGACGCTGGAAAATCTCCGCGAGGTGCGTCGCGTCACGCTCTGGGACGCCCATCCTAGCGCCACGAGGAAAAACTCCGCGCTCCCGCGCAGCCCCAAGGTCGCCCTTGTCACCGCCGAACTCGACGCCGCGCTCGCCGCGTGCGACTTCGCCATTCTGTGCGTCCGTCACGATGAATCCGCCGCGCTCGCCCGTCGCGTGCTCGCCGCCGGCAAACACCTGCTCGCCGAGAAGCCCGTCGCGCTTGCGTCCGCCGAGATCGCCGCGCTGCACCGCAGCGCGACCCGCGCCGGGCTCGTCGCCAGCGTGCTCTACGCCCGCCGCGCCCACCCGTGCGCCGAGGCGATGCGCCGCCGCGCCGCCGAGCTTGGCCCGCTGCTCTCGCTTGAGGCGCGGTTCCTCGCGACGCAGGTGCGCTTTCGCGATCCGCGGTCCTGGCTTTTCCGCCGGGGCGAGGCGGGCGGCGGCATCTTGCTCTGGCTCGGCTGCCACTACCTCGACTTGCTGCAGCACATCTCAGGCGACGAGATCGTCGGCGTCGCCGCGCGCCTTGCGACGCGCTCGGGCGAAGCGATCGACGTCGAGGACACCGCGGCGCTCGCGCTCGAGTTTCGCTCCGGCGCAGTCGGCACCTTTCACGCGGGCTACGCGCTCGCGTTCAGCGGCGGCGGCTATCTCAACGCGGGCGGCTACGACGCCTACCTCGCGCTCTACGGTCGCGCCGGCCGCATGGTCTGGCCGTCCCTCGAGCCGCGCCTGCAGGTCGAGCTTCCTTCGGGTGTCCGCCGCAAATCGTTCCGGCTGCGCGACACGACGTCCTACGCGGGAGACTGCGGCGAGCGATTCGTCCGTCAGTTTCTCGCCGCCGTGCGCGGGTCGGGGGCGCCGCCGGCGACGCTCGCTGATGCGGCCCGCACCGCGCGAATAGTCGAGGCCGCCACGGATTCGGCCAAGTCGGGTCGGCTTGCGCGCGTGTGATCCGAAGGCGCCGGCGGGAACCGCTGCGAGCCCTTCGGTGCTGGGACTCGCCGGCTGCGCGGGCCGCCGGAGGGTGGCGCGGCCGCACGGCCGAAAACGGCTTGCCCCGCAGAGGTGGGCAGCGGGTCTTGGTGCGTGGGAAATTTTCTCCCGTTTCCGGCTACGCTGCTCCACGCTCCCGTCGGAATGAAAATCCCCATGCGCTTTGCGCTCCTGTTCGCCGCAGTCGTCGGCCTCGTCCGCGCCGCAAACCCACCGCCGCCCAACGTCGTCGTCATCGTCTCCGACGATCATCGGGCCGACGCGCTCGGCCACCTCGGGCACCCTGATCTCAAGACGCCGCACCTCGACGCGCTGGCGCGGCGCAGCGTGGTGTTCCGTCATGCCTACGTCTCCGGCGCCGATCGCTCGTCGGTCTGCACGCCCGCGCGCACGCAGCTGCATTCGGGCCGGGGGCTTTTTCGTTGGTCGCAGCAGCGACCGGCGGAGACCGATCCGGCCGGCTACGCGCTGGGCCGGGCCTTTCGCGCCGCGGGCTACGCCACGCTGCGGACGGGCAAGGGCGTAAACGTCCCGTCGCCGCTCAACGCCGAGTTCGAGCGCAACATCGAGGGCAGTTCGATCCCGCTCGAGACGCACCTCGCCAATGCGCTGCCCTTCATCCGCGAGCACGCGGGCCGGCGGCCGTTCCTCCTCGTGGTCGAGCCGCGCGTGCCGCACTCGCCTTATCCCTCGGCCGATCGCTTCCGCGCGCTTTACGCGCCGGACAAGATCGCGCTGCCGGCGGAGTTTCGCAGCCAGCATCCGTTTCTCCGCGCCGAGGCCGACGAAGCGGCCGAGGCCCAGAAGAAAAAAGGCCGCGCCCCGAAAGAGTCCGCCGGCCCGTGGACCGAGGCGCGCGCCCGTGACGCGCTGGCCCAATACTACGCCTCGATCTCGTTTCTTGACGACGGGGTGGGGCAGATCGTCGCCGCGCTCGCCGAGACCAAGGTCGACGCCAACACCATCGTCGCCTTTCTCGGCGACAACGGCTATTCGCTCGGCCACCACGGCCGCTTCGCGAAATCCGACGTCTATGAAAACGGCGGCCTGCACATCCCGCTCCTCATCACGGGCCCCGGCATCGCGCCGCGCGAGAGCCGCGCGTTTGTCCACATGATCGATGTGTTTCCGACGTTGTGCCGCCTCGCGGGCTTCGCGCCGCCCGCGCGCGTCGATGGCCTGAGCCTTGCGCCGATCCTGCGTGGCGAGCGCGAGCACGTGCGCGACGTGGCGTTCACGCATTTCCGCGACGAGCAGTTCGCCCTGCGCGACCAGCGCTGGAAGCTGATCCGCTACCCGTCGCACGGCCGCGTCGAGTTCTTCGACTTGCAGTCGGACCCGCGCGAGCTGCGCGACCTCTCCGCCGATCCGGCCCACGCGGCGCGCATCGCGGACTTCACCGCGCGCATCGAGCGCGAGAAGGCGGCCGTCGGCTACGTCTGGCCCATTCCGGCCAGCCCGTGACATGATCGCGTCCTCCCCGCGGCGGAATCGCGCCTTGGCAGCCGGCATGGATTTGCTGCAAATTGCGGATTGTCCCCCGGCCCCATGTTGACCCTCTCTGCCCGCCGTCGCGCCCTGCTGGCGTCATTTGCTGCGCTGTCGCTTTCCGCGGCGGCGCTGGCGGCCGAGCCCAGCGTCGACTTTGCGCGCGACATCCAGCCGATCCTCGCCCAGCGCTGCTACGATTGCCACGGGCGCGAGGACAACAAGGGCGGCCTGGGCCTCACCTCGCGCACCCAGGGGCTGCGCGGCGGCAAATCCGGCCTGCCCGCGCTGGTCCCCGGTTCCGCGGACAAAAGCGAAATCTACCAGCGCGTGATTTCCCCGCACGACGACGAGGCGATGCCGCAAAAAGGCGACCGCCTCAAACCCGCCGAGATCGCGCTGCTCAAACGCTGGATCGACGAGGGCGCGGCATGGCCGGAGGATTTGAAGCATTGGGCGTATGTCGCTCCGGTGCGACCGCCGGTGCCGGCGCTGGGTCGGCGGAATTCCGCCCCCGGAAATCCCATCGACGCCTTCGTCGTGGCGCGGCTTGCGCAGGAGAACCTCGCTCGGTCCCCCGAGGTTGATCGGCCGCGTTGGCTGCGCCGCGTCTCGCTTGATTTGATCGGCCTCCCGCCGACACCGGCGGAGGTCGCGACCTTCGTGGCTGACATCGCGCCCGGTGCGCACGAGCGCGTCGTCGACCGTTTGCTGGCATCGCCGCACTACGGCGAGAAATGGGCGCGCCCGTGGCTCGACCTCGCGCGCTACGCGGATTCGCACGGCTTCCAGCGCGACGACCTCCGGGAATCGTGGCCTTACCGCGACTGGGTCGTCCGCGCGATGAACGCCGATCTGCCGTTCGATCAGTTCACGATCATGCAGATTGCGGGCGACCTGCTGCCGGGGGCGGACGATAAGAAGAATCCCGATCCGCTGATCGCGACCGGTTTCCACCGCGCGGCGCCCACCAATGTCGAGGCCGGCACGGATCAGGAGGAGGGCCGCGTCAACCAAGTCATCGACCGCGTCAACACCACCGGCACCGTCTGGCTCGGCTCCACGCTCGAATGCGCGCAGTGCCACAACCACAAATACGATCCTTTTTCGCAGAAGGACTACTACCAGCTCTTCGCCTATTTCAACCAGACGGAGCGCGAGACGGCCTTTGCGACCGCCCGGGCCACGGCCACGCTCGCGTTCACCGGGCCGTTCGTGACGCTGCCCGACACGGCCAACGACGCCCGCCGCGCTGAAATCGGGCTGCGGCTGAAGAAAATCGACGACGACATTGCCGCCGCGACCGCGCGGATCCGCGCCGACCTCCCGGCGTGGGAGGAGACGGCGCGCGCCGCCCTGGCCGATGCACCGCAGAGCCATGCGCTCGAGGTCGCCGAGTTTTCCTCGAGCGAGGGCTCGCCCCACCGCGTGCTCGCGGACAAATCCGTGCTGCTCGTCGACGACGTGCCGGACAAGGACACCTACACGGTCACGGTGAAGACCAAGCTCACCGGCATCACCGGCCTGAAGCTCGAGGCCCTCACTGATCGCTCGCTGCCGGGCAACGGCCCTGGCCGCGGCGACGCCGCACGGCCGAACTTCGTGCTGAACACCTTCGCGGTGACGGCGGCGAAGGCCGGCGGCGAGGCCGTCCCGCTCAAATTTGTCCGCACCGCGCACTCGTTTGCGCAGGCCTCGTTTTCCTCCGCCAACCTCATCGCCCCGGGTAACACCAAGGGCTGGGCGATTTCCCCGCAGTTTGGCCGCGATCAGTGGGTGACATTTGAGCTTCCGGCGGCCATCGGCGCGGCCGAGGGGACGACGCTGGTGTTCACCATGGCCCACACCCTCGGCGCCGGGCGCTCGATCGGGCGTTTCCGGCTCTCGGCGATCACGGGCGAGGTCGGCGCGAAGGCCGTGCCCGCGGACGTCGCGGCGGCGCTGCGCGTCGAGCCGGCGCAGCGCACCGCGGAGCAGACCGACGCGGTGGTCGCGCACGTGGTCGCGCAGGACGCGAAAATCGCCGCGCTGCGCCAGTCGCGCACGAAGACCGAACAGGAGTTCGCGAAGATCGCCGGCCCGCGCACGCTGGTGATGCGCGAGCTCGCCGAGCCGAGGATGACCAGCGTGCTCAAGCGCGGGAATTTCCTCGACCCCGGCGATCGCGTGGAGCCCGGCACACCGGAGCACCTGCACGCCGGACCGCGCGGCGGCAACCGCCTCGACCTCGCGCGCTGGCTCGTCTCGCGCGACAACCCGCTCGTCGCGCGCGTGACCGTCAACCGTTGGTGGCAGGAGTTTTTCGGCCACGGCCTGGTGCGCACGCCGGAGGACTTCGGGGTGAAGGGCGAGGCGCCCACGCACCCGGAGTTGCTCGACTGGCTCGCCGTCGAGCTGATGGAGAACGGCTGGAGCATGAAGCGGGTCCACCGGCTGATCGCGCTTTCGGCCACCTACCGGCAGTCGTCGCGGCTCACGCCCGAGTTGCTCGCGCGGGACGACCAGAACCGCCTGCTCGCGCGCGGCCCGCGGTTCCGCCTCGAGGCGGAGGCCATCCGCGACAACGCGCTCGCCATCGCCGGCCTGCTCTCGCCCAAGCTCGGCGGCCCGCCCGTGCGGCCCTACCAGCCGCCCGGCCTCTGGGATGCCAAGGTCGGCGGCGATCGCGTGACCTACGAGATGAGCGCCGGGGAGGATGCCTACCGCCGCGGCCTCTACACGGTCTGGAAGCGCGGTTCGCCTTACCCGAGCTTCATGAATTTCGACGCGACGGGCCGGGGTGCTTGCACGGTTCGGCGCTCGCGCTCCAACACGCCGCTCCAGGCCCTCACGCTCCTCAACGATCCCGTTTACGTCGAGGCCGCCGCCGCGCTCGCGAAGCGCGTCACCCAGGAGTTGCCGGACGCCACCGACGACGCGCGCCTGCGCCACGCCTTCGGGCTGTGCGTCGCGCGCCCGCCCGCCGCGGTCGAGCTGGAGGCGTTGCGCCATCTCCTCGCCCAGCAGCGCGCGGCGAAGGACGACCCCGCCGCTTGGCAGGCCGTCGCCAGCGCGCTGCTAAACCTCGACGAGACAATCACGAAGAACTGACGCGCCATGCACCCCCTCGAAGCCCACCTCCGCGACGTCACGCGCCGCACGTTCCTGAAAAACTCCGGCTTGGGCGTCGGCGCGATCGCACTCAACCAGCTCCTCGCGCAATCCCTGTTCGCCGCGGCGCCGTCGGCGGTCGCCGCGCGCCAGCCCCATTTCGCCCCGCGCGCCAAACGCGTCATTTACCTCCACATGGTCGGGGCGCCCTCGCAGCTCGACCTCTTCGACTACAAACCCGCGCTAGCGGCCTACGACGGCAAGCCGTGCCCGGAGGAGTTCATCAAGGGCAAGCGCTTCGCGTTCCTCCGCGGCCACCCGCGCATCGCCTCGACGAAGTTCACCTTTGCGCGCCACGGAAAATCCGGGGCCGAGATCTCCGAGCTGCTGCCCAACCTCGCGGGCGTTGCGGACGAAATCGCAATCGTGCGCTCGCTGCACACGGACGAGTTCAACCATGCACCCGCACAACTCATGCTGCATACCGGCTTCGGCCGGCCCGGTCGGCCCGGCGCGGGGTCGTGGGTGACCTATGGCCTCGGCTCGGAAAACGCCGATCTGCCCGCCTACGTCGTGCTCCAGTCGGGTCCGCTCGCGGGCGCGGGCACGCAGCTCTGGTCGTCGGGATTTCTGCCGAGCGTGCATCAGGGCGTGCAGTTCCGCACGAGCGGCGAGCCCGTGTTGTTCCTGGAAAACCCGAAGGGCGTCGCGCCCGCCGATCGGCGGCAGGTGCTCGACACGGTGCGCCGGCTGAACGAGGCGCAGCTCGCCGATGTCGGCGACCCCGAGATCGCCACACGCATCAGCCAATACGAGCTCGCGTTCCGCATGCAGACGAGCGTGCCCGAGCTGATGGACATCTCAAAGGAATCGCCCGAGACGCTGGCGCTCTACGGCGCCGAGCCCGGCAAGGCGTCGTTCGCCAACAACTGCCTGCTCGCGCGCCGCCTCGTCGAGCGCGGCGTGCGCATGGTGCAGCTCTACGACGCCGACTGGGACCACCACAACAACATCGCCACCCGCCTCCCGGCCAAGTGCAAGGACGTGGACCGCGGCATGGCCGGCCTCGTGCGCGACCTGAAGCAGCGCGGCCTGCTCGACGACACGCTCGTCATCTGGGGCGGCGAATTCGGCCGCACCCCGATGGCGCAAAACGACACCGGCGCCGGTGTGTCGACGAGCCCCGGCCGCGATCACCACAAGGACGCCTACACCATGTGGCTCGCGGGCGGCGGCGTGAAAGGCGGCATCAGCCACGGCGCGACGGACGACCTCGGCTACGCCATCGCGGAGAATCCCGTGCACGTGCACGACCTCAACGCGACCGTGCTCCACCTCCTCGGCCTCGATCACGAGCGCCTGACCTTCCGCTACCAAGGCCGCGACTACCGCCTGACCGATGTGCACGGGAAAGTGGTGAAGGGGCTGCTGGCGTAGGCCGAGTGGCCGTGTTTGGTAGCCCGCCTCGTGAGAGGCGGGACAAACTATGTGATGATCCCCGCCGGTCCCTGCTCTCACGAGCAGGGCTACAAAGGCCGACTGACAAACTCCGATGCACATTTCCTGTTCCCTCGCGTTCTTGCTCGTCGCTACCTGCGCCGCCGCCGCTGAGCCGCGCCCCAACCTCCTCTTCATCGTCGCCGACGATCTCGGCTACGGTGAACTTGGTTCCTACGGCGGGCGCGAAATCCCGACGCCGCACCTCGACGCACTCGCGGCCTCGGGCGTGCGGTTCACGAATGGCTACGTGACCGCGCCGTTCTGTGCGGCGTCGCGCGCGGCGCTCGTCACGGGGCGTTACCAGACGCGGTTCGGTTTTGAATTCAACCCCATCGGCGCCAAGAACGCCGCGCCGGGCATCGGCCTGCCCGTCGGCGAAAAGACGATCGCTGACCGCGTGCGCGACGCGGGCTACGCGACGGCGCTCGTGGGTAAGTGGCACCTCGGTGGCACGGCGGAGTTCCACCCGCAGCGCCGCGGTTTCGACGAGTTCTTCGGCTTCCTCCACGAGGGGCACTACTTCGTGCCGCCGCCATGGACCGGCGTGACGACCTGGCTGCGCCGCCGCGCGCTGCCCGACGGGGGCAAGGGCCGCTGGTCCTCGCCCGACGGCCGCATCATCTGGAGCACGCACCTCAACAACCACGAGCCCGACTACGACGCCGACAATCCGATCCTCCGCAACAGCCAGCCGGCTGATGAGCGCGCCAACCTCACCGACGCGTTCACGCGCGAGGCGGGCGACTTCATCGGGCGCCACGGCGCGCAGCCGTGGTTTCTCCTGCTCGCCTACAATTCCGTGCACAGCCCGATGCAGGCGCCCGATGCCTGGCTCGCGAAGTTTGCGCACATCCCGGACATCCACCGCCGGATCTTCGCGGCGATGCTCGCGCACCTCGACGACAATGTGGGCCGGCTGATGGCGCAGCTCCGCGCCGCGGGCGTCGCGGAAAAGACGCTGGTGGTTTTCCTCAGCGACAACGGCGGCCCCACGCGCGAGCTCACGTCGAGCAACGCCCCGCTGCGCGGCGAGAAAGGCGGTCTCTACGAGGGCGGCGTGCGCGTGCCCTTCCTCGCGTCCTGGCCCGGCACGCTGCCGGCCGGCCACGCCGTCGACGCGCCGATCAGCTCGATCGACTGGACGGTGACGGCGCAACACGCGGCGCGCGCGGCGACCCCCGCGGGCGCCGACGGCGTCAACCTGCTGCCGTTCCTTCGTGGCGAGACCACCGCCGCGCCGCGCGACACGCTCTTCTGGCGTGTGGGCCAGCGCCATGCGCTGCGCGCCGGTGATTGG
>JAEUHB010000020.1 GCA_016794665.1 Opitutaceae bacterium | reverse complement strand
AATCCGGGCACGTGATGAATTGCAGGGCGAGGAGGCCCTCGGGCTTGAGCAGGCGCGAGACGACCCCGGCGAACGTCGCCTGATACTTGTGGCCGAGCGCCTCGACCATCTCGATGGAGACGATCTTGTCGAAGGAGCCGGCGATGTCGCGGAAATCGCGCAACTGGACCTCGACGCGGTCCGCGAGCTTGGCATCGATCACGCGCTGCCGGGCGAGCTCGAACTGCTGGCGCGAGATCGTGACGGTCGTCACGTGGCAGCCGTGGGTCCGCGCGGCGTGGAGCGACCAGCCGCCCCAGCCGGTGCCGATCTCGAGCACGCGATCGGTGGGCTTGAGACGGAGGTGGCGGCACAGGGCGTCGTTCTTCTCGCGCTGCGCGGCCTCGAGCGTGAGGTCGGGCGCGTGCGCGGGCCACTTGGCGGCGGAATACATCAGCGACGGATCGAGCCAGAGCGCGAAGAAGTCGTTGGAGAGGTCGTAGTGCTCGGCGATGTTGCGGCGGGCGATGGCGCGGGTGTTGGGCCGCAGAGCGTGGCCGAGGCGATTGGCGAAGCGGAGAACGTTGAGCGCGACGGTGCGACCGCGCTGCGAACCGGAGAGCGTCGGCGCCGAGTCGACGTTGGCGATGAAGAAGGCAATCACCGCCGTGAGGTCCGGGGTGTCCCAGTCGCCATCGATGAAGGACTCGGCGAACCCGATGTCGCCCGACCAAAAACACTTTTTGAAGAACGCCTCGCGGCGCACGCGGATTTGCGCGTGGGTGGGCAGGCCAAGCGGGAGCGCGCGGTCGAGCGGCGCGCCCCCGATCTCGTGGAGCGCTCCGCCGGGCAGCTCAACGGTGAGGCGACCCCGCTGCATGGCGCCAAAGGCGTCGAGCACGGCGCGCCGCCAAAGGGAGGGCGAGCGACGGAGCGTGCGCGAGGAGGGGAGGGCGGTGGTGGCGCTGGAGGACGGACTCATGCGGCGTCGGAAGGGTGACCGCTTTCGCCGAGGCTTCGGCGAGCCAAGGTGGTGAGCGGGATTTCGGGGGAGGGTGAGCGGGTGAGTGAAGCGTGCGGCCGGTAGAGGTCACGTTGATCGGCGGGGCGCGCGGCTTTGGCAAACCATGGCACGCGTTTCAGCCAGAGCTTCAAGGCATGCCAGTGGATGAGCGCGATGATGCGCAGCGTGATCGCAGGATACTTGATCGTGAACCAAGCAAGCCGCGCCGAGGTTAGTTCGCGGCGGGTGCCGGTGAGGGTGCTGGTGAGCGTGCGCTCGGCGCCCACATAGTCGTCGATCTGGATCGAGAGGCGATCGCCGGGAGTGCGGAGCGTGAAGTCGAATGCCACATCCACATCGGAGAACGGCGAGACGTAGAAGTGCTTGGGCACGCGGACGTGGAACTCGCCGCGCGCAGAGGCCTGGGCCTCAGGCCCGAGCCAGTAGGGCTTCATCTCCTTGAAGGTGTTGGTCACCTCGGCGATGGCGCCGGCCGGCGCGCCGTGCCGGTCATAGCAGAAATAGAACGAGACCGGGTTGAAGAGGTAGCCGAAGACGCGGGGGAGGGTGACGAGCACCACCCGCCCGCCCGCCAGGTCGACGCCGTGGCGGGCAGCGTAGGTTTGGACGCGGGCCTTGAGAGGCTGGATTTTCGATTCGCGATTTCCGGCTGAGGCCGAGCCGGGGGTAGCGTGGTGCAGGTTCTCGCCTGTCGGGAGAAAATCCCGGTCGCGGAAAGAATAAAGATTGCGGCGGTTGACGGAGAAAAACGCGAGGCGGCCGGCGATGGTCTCGAGTTCGTCGAGGTCGATCGCGAAGAGAAAGATCCGGTAGAGGAAACGGTGCGCCCGCGGGGAAAACCGCGCGTGCATGACGTGACACTCGTAGAGGCAGGAATTCATCGAAGGGCCGCTGAAGTGAATGTTACGCCCCAATGGGTGGGGCGGATGCGGGCGGCGGGTGAGTGAGCCAATTCCGCGCCATTCACGGTAGCAAGCTTCAGGTCCGGGCGGTGGCGGGCGCAGGGGGGCGGGACCACGGATCGCGGGCGAGCAGCAGTTCGCTCAGACGCACGGCGCTGAGCAACCCGTCCTCGTGAAAACCGTAGCGCTGCCAGGCGCCGGCGAAGTAGGTCTCGGTGCCGCCGCGGGCGGCGGCGTTGAGCGCGGGGATCTCGGCCTGCGCGCGGACGGCGCCGAGGCTGAAGAGCGGGTGCTCGTAGTCGATCCGGCGCAGGACGCGGGCGGGTGCAACTGCCTCGGGGCGGTTGATGGAAACGAAGTAATTTTCGCGATCGGAGACGCCTTGGAGGGAGTTCATCCAGTAGTGCGTGGCCGTCGAGAGGCGGCCGGCCGAATCGCGCGCGATCTCGTAGTTCCAGCTCGACCAGGCGAGGCGGGTGCGCGGCATCACGGAGGAGTCGGTGTGGACGGTCGCGACGTTGGGCTGGTAGCGAAATTCGCGGAGCAGGCGTTCCTCGTCGAAGGTCGGGGCCGCGAGGAGTCTCAGCGCCTGATCACCGTGGCAGGCAACGATGACTTTGTCGAAGATCTCGGTGCGGCCGGTCGAGTCGGTGACGGCGACGCCGTCGGCCGTGCGCACAATGCGTGTCGCGGCCACCCCGGTGCGGATGCGGTCGCGCCACGGGGCGGTGAGGCGATCGACGTAATTTTTGGCGCCGCCGGTGACGGTCCACCATTGATGCTGCGTGCTGAGGCCGAGGAAACCGTGGTTATGGAAAAACCGCAGGAGCGTCGTCGCGGGAAACTCCAGCATCAGCTCCGGTGGCGTGCTCCACACCGCCGAGCTCATCGGCACGAGGTAGAGATCGAAGAAGTCCGCCCCGTAGCCGCGGCGGCGGACGTAGTCGCCGAGGGTTTCTTTCTGGGCGGCCGGGTCGTCGAGGGCGGCGACGGCCTCCGTGTTGAAGCGGTTGATCGCCGCGAGCATCCGGTAGAAGCGCGGGCGAAACAGATTTTTCCGCTGGGCAAAGAGATGGTTGAGCGACGAGCCCGCGAACTCGAGGCCGGTGTCGGCGTGGCGCACGCTGAACGACATCGCGGTGGGCTTGGTGGGCACGCCGAGCTCGCGGAAAAGCCGCGTGAGGTGCGGGTAGGTGGTGTGGTTGAAAACCATGAACCCGGTGTCGAACGAAACCCCGCGGTCGCGCTCGGCGACAGTCACCGTGTGGGTGTGGCCGCCGACGCGGGCGTCTTTCTCGAAGACGGTGACGTCGAAGTCGTGGCGCACGAAGTGGGCGCAGCCGAGGCCGGCGATGCCGGTGCCGATGATCGCGAGGGTGGGCATGTGGACCGTCAGCTACGCGCCAGCCGGCCGCATGGACGCGCGGTGCGCCCGTCGCGGGAGAAAAATCAGACTCCCCGCGGGGGCGGGTTTTGCTTCGCGCCGTGCTCGGCCTGCTCGGTCACATCCTTGTGGATTGCGGGGCCCTCCGCCTTCTGCGGCAGCGCGACCTGCGAGGAGGTGGCGGTGGCGACGGCGATGGCCGCAGCGGCGGGGACGACCTTCTTGAGCGGCGACAACGCGGCGTGCGCGTGCTGGGCGTGCTGCGCGGCGACGATGCTGGCCTGATGATCGGCGCGCGCGGCCTCCTCCATGATCGACTTGGGCACGGGCTTCAGGCCCCAGATGAGGCCCGTCCAGGACAGCATTTTCAGGCCGTAGTAGGTGGGATCGATTTCCCACCAGTAGAAGCCGTTGCGGGTGGAGGACTGATAGCGGTGGTGGTTGTTGTGCCAGCCTTCGCCGAGGCAGATGACGGCGAGGATGAAGCTGTTGCGCGAATCATCGCTCGTGTTGAAGCGGCGGCGGCCCATCAGGTGGGCCATGGAGTTGATGCACGAGGTGCCGTGGAAAAGGAACGTGGTGCTCACGAAGAACCCCCAGACGAGCATCTGCCAGCGATCGGTGCCGAGGCTGGGCGCCCACGTTTCAAGCGCGGCGCCAAGGCCAAAGATCGCGAGCGCGAAGGCCAGAGGCACCACGGTGTCGAAGCGGTTCAGCCAGACGAGCTCGGGGTATTTCGCGAGGTCCTTGATGGTGGAGTAGTCGGTCGGGAAGTTCCGCCGGCTCGTAATCCAGCCGATGTGCGACCACCAAAACCCGTGGACGTGCGGGGAGTGGGCGTCCTCGGGCTCGTCGGAGTGCTGGTGGTGGTGGCGGTGGTGATAAGCCCACCAGAGCGCGCCGCGCTGCACGGTCGTGCCGCCCCAGAGCGCGAGCAGGAACTGCCCGACTCGTGAGGTGCTGTAGGTCTTGTGGGAGAAGTAGCGGTGGTAAATGCCGGTGACGGCGAACATCCGCACCACATAGAGCACGATGGCCGCCCCGATCGCGAACGCGCTCGCGCCGGTCCAGATGACGCCGAGGCAGCCGAGGTGGAGGACGATGAAGGGAATGCACCGGATCCAGTCCACGCGATCGGGCTCGTTTCGCATCCGGTCCGGGCCGTCCGGGGTGTGGTCGGAATCGATCCACTGCAACAGGGCGGTCGAGAGGCGGGAGAAGGCGCTGGGCCGGGACGAGGCGGGAGACGACATGTTTTCGGAACGAAAATGACGAAGGAACCGCCCTCCGCCGGCACCTGCAAGCCGAGTTTCGAGAAAATTCACCGATGAACGGCTTCGATGGGTTACGTCTCTGCAACGCGGAAAGTTGCACTTGCTCACCGTGGCACCGCGACTGCTAGACCAGTGGTGCTTTCAAACGAACTCCCCGAAATCGGGTTCTTTGAATTTCGCCACCCGCGAGCCTGCGGGAGGCGCGGGAGTGGCGGCGGCCGACGCGCGCGTCTCGCGCCCGGCCGCGGGCGCTGCCTCCCGAAGCGGACACTTTGACCTCCTCCCACGCGAGTGGGCGGCGGCCAGAAAACCGCCTGCGGCCCGCCGCGCCTCACCGCGCGGACGGAACGCGGGTGTTCAACCAGTAAGTGAGAAAACCAAACTCTCCGCCTAATTCGCGGAGATTCATACCATGAAAGCAGTCAGCAAACTCGTCGTCCTCCTCAGCCTGGGTGCGCTTCTCCCGGTCGCCGCGCGTGCCGCGATCGATCTGGAGCAGGCCTACCTGAAGTCGTGCCGTAAGGAGCCCGGGGTGCCGGTGCCCGTGTCCGTGGTCTCCCCCACGGTCCGGCCCGAACACCACGGAGCCACCGTGCAGCTCGAGTTCCTGGTGGACGCCAAGGGAAGAACCGACGACTTCAGCGTGTTGTCCTCGACGGATGACGAGCTGACGAAGGCGGTTCTCGATGCGGTTAAACAGTGGCGGTTCCTCCCCGCGGTGGTCGACGGCACGCCGGTGGCGAGAAAAGTCTCGCTGCCGGTGAAGGTCGTTGACGCCTCGGGGCGGTGACGGCCGGTTCCGGCCGCTGGAGAACAAACGAAAAACAACCAGGGGCGCTTCCGTTTGCGGGGGCGCCCCTGCCTATTTTCCGATGCAGGGAACGATGCGCGCTACTTGTCCTCGCCATTCGCCGACGAGGACTCCGTCGCCACGAGGGCGGTCAGGAGCAGGAGGACGATGATGACGGGCAGCATGGCGTGGTGCAAAAGGCAGATGTGAAGCGGAACAGGGTAGAGTGTTCCCGGCGAAGAGGGAATACGCCGATCTGCGTATTTTAGATGCGGCGGCGTCCGGCCCGCGTGTGGCTAATAGTCGGGGCGGTGCGCGACATTTCGCTCAAGTTGTTGCGCCGCCGGCTCGGCCGCCACCCGGCGGGCGCCTTGGCGGCCGAGCCGCACACTGCGCCGGCCGCTATCGCGCGCTATTTTCCGGTGGAGAGCTTCCGCAACGTCACGTCGCCGTTCATCGTCGCGACGCTGATCTCGGGGCCGCCGCCGTTGAGCGTGCCGGTGACGAGCTTGCCGCCGGAAATGGTCGGGATGCTGGGCATCTTGGGTGGCGTCGGTGCGGTGGGGGGCTTGGCGGCCGCGGGGGCGGCGGGCGCCTCGGCCGGGCGGCTGGTCCGGTTACGTTCGCGCTCGGCGTCGCGCCGGGCGCGCTCGCTGGCTTCGCGGCGGGCGGCCTCGACGCCCTCACGGGCGGCGCCGAACCCCTCTTTCACGGCGGCGACTGCCTCCTGGGCGACCGTGGCCGCCTCGCGGACGGCCTCGCGGATCGATTCGTGCACATCGTCGCTGATGACGATGTTGGGCCGCCGGGCGGACATGGTGCGCCCGCGCGGGTTTACAGGGCTCGTCTCGCTCTTGGTCACGAGCGCGGCTTCGTCAAAATCGGTGAGCACGGATCCGTTTTGCGTGCGCAGGCGCACGCTCGCCTTGGCGTCCGCGGGGAGGCGGAGCACGACCTCGCCGTTCATGGAGGTGAATGAAACCGGGCTGCCCTCGCGCAGCTCGCGGAAGCTGGCGCGGATCTCGCCGTTCATCGTGGAGGCGACGACGCCGCCCGCGATCTCCTCGAGGCGGATGGTGCCGTTCATGCAGTTGAGCTCGAGGTTGCCGGCGAGACCCGTGCAGGTGATGTCGCCGCCCCAGGAATTTTGCACGACGACCGCCGTGCTCCGTGGCACGGTGAGGTGAAACGTGCCCCCGCCCTTCCGGCCGTCGGACATGGCGTCGAGGGTGACGACATTGTCCTTCTCACTGAGCACGTAGCTCGACGACGAGCTGATGACGCGCAGGCCGTCCTTGCGCGGTGTCTTCGTGACGGCCTTCGCCTCGGACGTGACCGCGACCTCGGCGCCGTCGGTGGCGACGATGCGGAGATCACCTTGGCCGAGCTTTACCTCGAGGCGGCCGGGCTTCGCGGGATCGGTGAACTTAATCGTCGTCGGCTCGTCGGCGGCGCGGGCGGCGACGACCAGCACCAAGGTGAATGCGGTGGCGATGAGGAGGGAAACGGGAAGGCGATGGGTGTTCATGCGCGTGGAATTTTTTGTTTTCAGAAGCGGGCGAGGGCGCGCTGGGCGGCGTCGCGCACGCTGCGATCGGTGGCTTGGTCCAGGGAGAGGCGCTCAAGGGCCGGCGCGGCGGCGGGGTCCTCCGTGGCGGCGACGAAGTCGATGAGCTCGAGCTGCACGAGCGGGTTCTGCTCCCGCGGCAAGGCGGCGAGGACGCCGGAGCGCACCAGCTCGCGGCCGGCGTGCGGCGCGAGCGCCTCGAGGGCCCGGAGCCGGACGTTGGCGCTGGGATCGAAGGCGAGCGCGCTCACGAGATCGTCCAGGGTCTTGTCGTTGGGCGACTCGGCGCGGGCGGCGGCGAGCACGCCGCGGAGGCGGTCGTTGGCCGGGCCCTGCTGCTGCTGGAGGAGCGAGTAACTGACGAGGGTGCCCATCTTGTTCACTTGTTCACGGAGCTGCTGCAGCTCGGTGCGCATGGCGGTGTCGTCGGCGCGCGACCCGGGCGAGGGCTGGCGGCCGGCGAGGAACCCGATCGCGAGCAGCGCGCACGCGGCGAGCGGGGCGAGGAATGCGCGCCACCAAGCCGGGCGGGCTGGCGCCGCGGCGGGCGCGGCCCGGGCAGGCGCGGGGGCGGCGGCGATGAGTTTTTCCTCGGCGAGCATGGTGTAGAAATTCTTCCGCAGGCGCGGGGAGGGCGGAGGAGTGGTCATGGCATCGAGGGCGGCGGCGGTCCGGGCCAGCGCGGCGAACTCACGCTCACACGCAGGGCAGGCGGCGATATGGGCGCGCGCCTCGGCGGCATCCCCGCCCGCCGGGCCGTGGCGGGACTCGTCGATGAGCTCGGGCAGGATTTCGCGGACGCGCTGGCAGTTCATGAGGCGGGGCGATTTTGCAGTTTGAGGTAGATGTCGCGGAGCGTGCGGAGGGCGCGGTGGGCGCGGACCTTGGCGGCGCCGACGGAGCATTCGAGGATGCCGGAGATCTCGGCGAAGGAGAGTTCCTGGAACCGGGAGAGGAGCAGCACCTCCCGATCCCCGTGGTCGAGGCGCGCGAGGGCGGCGTGAAGCAAGGCGTGATCGTCGCGGGTCGCCGCGTGGTGCGCCGCGTGCGGCGCCTCGTCGATGTGCTCGTTAAGGTCAGCCGGGTCCGCGGCGTGCGGCGCGGATTGGCTGCGCCGGAAATGATCCGCGGCGCAGCGACGCGCGAGGTGATACATCCAGGCGGTGAAGCTGCCCTCGTCGCGATACGTGTGGCGGTATTTCAGCATGCGCTGGAAGACCGTCTGCGCGATGTCCTCGGCGGTGGGCCGGTCGCCGGTGAGCTTGCAGAGGAAGCCGAAGAGCGGGCCTTGGTGGCGCTCAAAGAGCTCGCCAAGCGCGTCGAGCTCGCCGTCGCGCACGGCAAGCATCAGGGCGTGGTCGGATCGTTGGGCGGGCGCGGTGTCCACGGTCAGCGGGTCAACGGCGCGATCAACCACGGACGGGCGCGGGCAGACAGGAAATTCGGGATGCAGGGCGAGCACGGCGGCGGGACATGGCGAGGTTGCCCGGAGGAACCGCGTGGCGCGGGAATGGTTACGGGGAATTTTGGGTCGATTCCCGGCGGCGAGCCGGTTGGTCTGGTTGTTTGCGTCCGATTAGGCGCTCCTCCGCATCATGATTCTCGACCTTCCGACCGGTGAATTTGCCGGCTACATCTTTGATCTCGATGGCACGCTCATCGACACGATGCCGCTGCACTTCCGCGCGTGGGACGCGGCGTTGCGGCACGCCGGGCTCGACCGGCCGCTCGACGAGGAGCTGTTTTACTCGCTCGGCGGCGTGCCCACGCTGCGGGTGGCCGAGTTGATGGCGCAGCACTACCGCTTGGACGCTGATCCGCACGGAATTTTTCACGACAAGGAGGCGCGGTTTGGCCTGCTGCAGGCGGAGGCAAAATTGATCGAGCCGGTCGCGGCGATCGCGCGTCGCGTCGCCCGGACCCACCCGGTCGCGATCGCGTCGGGCGGGCCGCGCGTCGTGGTGCGGCGCTCGCTGGAGCTGGCGGGCCTCGCGCCATTGTTTCGCGTGGTGGTCAGCGCTGATGATGTCGTGCACGGCAAGCCCTCGCCGGACATGTTTCTGCTCGCAGCGCGGCAGATGGGGGTGGAGGCGACGCGGTGCCTCGTCTTCGAGGATGCCGATCCGGGCGTGCGCGCGGCCGAGGCCGCGGGCATGAAGTGCGTGCGCGTGCCAAGCCGGCGCCGGGCGGCGTGATTCGGCGATTCAGCGTGGCGGAGGCTGGTTTTTCAGCGGCGTCTGCTGGCTGGCCTCGATGCGGATGAGGCTAACGGTGTCGCCAGGGCGGAGTCGCGCACTGGCGGCGGCGTCGGCGAAGTTGCGCGCGAGCGTGGTGAAGCCGTCGGCATTGGGAAACGCGACCCACTCGCCGCGTTTGACGCTGCTGAAATCCCGGCCGTGCAGCACGCGAAACGTCTGCCCGTGCGCGCGCAGGATGAAGTGCTGCTGTCGCGGGATGCCCGTCGCGCCGAAGTCGCCGGGCTGGGCGTTGAGGAACACGTTGCCGTAGATCGCGGAGACCTCGATCACGCGGGCGTCGAAGCCGCGGCCGTCGGCGTGCATCACGGCCTGCGAAGGTTGCGGCTGCGGTGGCACGGTGGCGTCGAAGAACGCCGCGCCCGCTGCCGGTGGCGGCAAGGCGGCCGCGCCGCGCTCGATCCAGGCGTCGAGCGCACGGAGGGC
The DNA here is from genome assembly GCA_016794665.1 of Opitutaceae bacterium. Classification (GTDB taxonomy): domain Bacteria; phylum Verrucomicrobiota; class Verrucomicrobiia; order Opitutales; family Opitutaceae; genus ER46. Next base: position 28,059 of record JAEUHB010000020.1, on the reverse strand, counting down.
GACGAGGCGCTCGGCTTGGTTGACATTCACGTGGCCATCGCGCGCGACGCGGAAGAGCACAGCACGCAGCGCGGTGAGATCGGTGACCTCGGAACTGACGTAGCGCTGCGGGCCGGCGAGTTCGGATTGGTTGGTGAGAAAGATGAGGGGAATTTGCGGGCGGTGGGTGAGCTCGAGGGACGAGCCTGGTTCGCGGGCGTCGAGCGCGGCGCCGATGGCGACGGCGCCGTGGTAGACCGGCGCGCCGATGGGACGGCGCTCGGCGATGAGTGTCGCGATGAGGCCGCCCATCGACTCGCCCTCGACGACGATACGAGACGGAGCGCCGAATTTTTCCACGATGTGCGCGCGCAGCGCGTCGAGATCGGAGATCGCGTCGGCGATGATGAGGCCGTTGCGGCGGTAGCTGGTCTTGGCGACGAGCCAGCCTTCGTTGAGCAGCGTGCGATAGGCGAGGTGCTCGGGAAAAAGATCGGCGACGAGCGGGCGATCCGGGCTGCGGAGGCCGTGGGCGAGGAGGAGCACACGGCGGTTCCATTGCGCAGGGCGGGCGAGGGTGAATTTGGCGCCGGCGATTTCCCCCGTCTCAATGGCGGGTGCGGCGGCGAACAGCGTCGGGGCAAACAGGGCGCACAAAGCGAGGCGACTCAACATGCCGGGAAAATAAATCTCCTTCCTTGCGGTTGGCGAATCGTGTTCGAGTCATCGGATGAATTTCGAGTCGCTGGCCAAACCCTCGGTGCTGACCCAGCCCGTCTATGAGCCGGGCAAGCCCATCGAGTATGTCGCGCGTGAGCTGGGCATCGACGTCCATGGCATCATCAAGCTCGCCTCGAACGAGAATCCCTTCGGGCCCTCGCCACGCGCGCTGGCGGCCGCGAAGCTCGCGCTCGAGGACGGCGAGCTTTACCCCGACGGCGGGTGCTTCGAATTGCGGCAAAAGCTCGCCGCGCGCCACGGGCTCGGCGCGGAGCAGTTTGTCGTCGGCAACGGCTCCAACGAGATCATCGAGCTGCTGGGGCATGCGTTTGTGGGCGCGGGCGACGAGGTGGTGATGGGCGCGCCGGCCTTTGTGGTCTACAAGCTCGTCACGCTCCTTTTTGGCGCTAAGGCCGTCGAGGTGCCGCTGTTGAATTGGCGTCACGACCTCCCGGCCATCGCCGCGGCGATCACGCCGCGGACAAAGTTGGTCTATGTCTGCACGCCCAACAACCCCACCGGCACCGCCAACACCGAGGCGGAGCTGCTGGCGTTTGTGCGCGCGCTGCCCGTCCACGTCATCGCCGTCATCGACGAGGCGTATGCGGAGTATGTGGAGAACCCACCCGACCTGCGCCCGTTGATCCGCGAGGGACGCAAGGTCGTGTGCCTGCGCACGTTTTCCAAAATATACGGGCTCGCCTCGCTGCGCATCGGCTACGGCTATGGCAGCGCGGAGCTGGCGGCGCTGCTCAACCGCGTGCGCCAGCCCTTCAACGTCAACGCGATCGCCCAGGCCGCCGCGATCGCGGCGCTCGACGATCACGAGTTTGCCGCGAGCTGCGCCGCGGCCAACCGCCACGGCCTGCACCAGCTCGAGCAGGGCTGCATGAAGCACGGGTGGCATTTTGTGCCGAGTGTCGCGAACTTCATGCTCATCGAGGTCGGCGACGGCATGCGGGTCTTCGCCGCGCTCCAGCACCACGGCATCATCGTGCGGCCGGTGAAATCCTACGGACTGCCCGGTTGGATTCGCGTGACGGTCGGCACCGCGGAGCAGAACGAACGGCTCCTGCGCGAGCTGCACACCGTGTTGCGTGCGCCGTGAGCGGCCCGCGCCGCGAAAACACTTGCGGACGTGATCGCCATGCCGTTTGCATCTCATTGGCAAAAATTGTGAACGTCCTGCCGGGTGGAACGCCCGGGCGCCGGGCTGGTCCGTTCACGATTCTGGCCGCCCATCCCTCCACGCATGCCCATGAAACCTAACCTCCGCCTCGCCGTGGTGCCGCTGCTCCTCGGGGCCGTGTGCGCCGCGGCGCCGTTCAAGCTGATCGGCAACGGGGCGGAGCTGTTCCTGACTGGCAGCGCCGCCCTGCGCGCGGATGACAACATTTTCCTGACCAAGGACGGCGAGAGCGATCTCGTCTTCGAGATCACGCCTGGCGCTGAGCTCACGTTTGGCCACAACTCCCAGCTCAAGGGCTCGCTCAAGCTCAAGGAGCAGTTTCTCAACTATTCCGACCACGACGAGCTGAACACCAACCTCTTCTCGGGCGTGTTTGGCTCCAGCTTTGACGACGGCAAACTCAAGCTGCGGCTCGGCCTCCGTTTCGACGAGCTGAACCAGAACTCCTTTGATGTGCGGCCGACGCTCGCCGGCCGCACGCCCGGCTTGGTGCGCCGCGACATCTTCGCCGTCAACGCCGACGGCGAGATGGAACTCACGCCGCTGCTCTCGCTCGGCACCGGCGTCAGCTACACCAGCGACAAATACAAGCGTGATGGCTTCAGCAACGTTCGCGGCCTGACCGTGCCGATCGATTTCTACCGGAAATACACCGCGAAGAGCGACCTGAGCTTCGGGTATCGTTACCGCGATACCCAAGTCACTCGCGGCCTCGATTCGACGGAGCATTTTTTCAATCTCGGCGCGCGGGGTGAGTTCACCCCCAAGCTCTCGGGGCGCGTCGCCGTCGGCCTCAACCGCCGCACCCTGTCGCGTGGGGGCTCCGACAACCAACTCGGGCTTGATGCCGCTTTCGCCTATGAGCTCACGCCGAAGGCATCGCTTGAGCTTGCCGCCACCAATGATTTTGCCACGAGCCCGCAGGGCCAGAGCATCCGCAACTCCACGCTCCGCGCGCAGGTGCTCGCCCGTGTCGCCGTCGAGTGGAGCCTCATCGGCGGCGTCTCCTGGCGAGCCATCGACTACGGCCCGCGGACCGACGATTACTACGAGGTCCAGGCGGCCGCCGCCTACGTCGTCAATGCGAACATCCGCGTGCTGGGTGGCTTCGTGCATCGCAACTACTCGTCGAGCGCCCTCTTCGCGGAGTTTCGGAACAATGTCTTCAGCCTCTCGGCGGACTTCCGCTACTGAGCCCCGCGTGATTACTATGTGCCTCGCCGCGTTCCGCCGCGGTCCCGCGCTCCGCGGTTTGTTTTTCCTTCTGGTCGCCGCCGTCGCGCGGGCCGCCGAGGCGCCGCCGGCCGACTACGTGCTCCAGCCGCAGGATGTCCTGCGGGTTCAGGTCTTTCAGGAAGAGGACATCAATCGCCTCGGCGAGGTGAGCGTCTCTCAGGAGCACACGATCGTGCTGCCGCTGATCAAGACCGTCAGCGTCAAGGGCAGGACCGCGCGCCAAGCCGAGGATTTGATCCGCGAACTCTACAGCAAGGATTACCTCGTGAATCCCCAAGTGCAGGTGATCGTGCTGAAATATGCCGAGCGCAGCGTGAATGTCATGGGCGCCGTCATCAACCCCGGCCGCGTGCCCTTCACGGGAGAGGGGCGGCTCACGCTCCTTGAGGCCATCGGCAATGCCGGCGGCCCCAATCGCCTTGCGAACATGAAAAAAGTGACCCTCACCCGCAAGCGACCGAGCGGCGAGACCACCTCGCAGGAAATCAATGCCGAGGAGCTGCGGACCCGCGGCGGGCAGGACATCCCGCTCGAGAAGGGTGACACCATCTTCGTGGCCGAGCGCATCATCTGACCCGCCCCATGGCCCACGATCGAGGACAACGGCCGCATGCGGATGGCGGCTATGGTTACAATCCCGGCGGCGCCCCCACGGGCTACAGCTATGGCGGCGGCTACGGTGGCTATGGCTATGGCTACGGCGACGCCGAAGGGCGCAGCCAGGTGCAGCGCACGCTGCAGGACTACCTGCTGATCCTGCGCGAGCGGGTTTGGTATGTTGTCGTGGTGTTCCTCGTCATCGTCGCCAGCACGCTCGTCTACACGCTCAGTGACACAAAAATCTACCAGTCCAGCGCCACCCTCCAGATTTTCCGCCGCGACCCGCAGGTCATGCAGGTGCAGCAGGTCATGGAGAACGACATCCGCTCCCAGGAGGACTTCAACACCCAGGTAAAGGTCATTGAGAGCCTCGCGATCATCGATCGCGTCGCCAAACGCATCACGGGCGACACACTGCGTGATTTCCTCGCGCCTTTTGAGAAGACCTCGGCTGACGCCGCCTTCGTCGCGGATCTCGTCGCCAAGAACCGCCGCGTCATCCCGCAGCGCCTCACCCTTGTCGTCGCCGTCTCCTTCCAGCACCCGAACCGCTTTGTCGCCGCCAAGGTGGCCAACCTCTTCGCCGAGGAATACCGCAACTACAACCAGCACCTCCGTGCCGAGGCGCAGGACAAGGCCGGCGAGGACCTCCAGCGCGCCGTCGAGGACCAGCGCAAGAAAGTCGATGAACTCGCGCTCAAGCGGCAGCGCTACAAGGAAAAGAACGGCACTGTCTCCCTTGACCAGCGCAAGGACATCGTCAGCGAATCACTCAAGGCGATAAACCTCGAAGTCCAGCGCTCCCAGGGCGTGCTTCAGGGGGCCGAGACCCGCGTCGACCAAATCAAGGACTACCGGGCGAGGGGCGCCGACCTCGTCGACCTGCCTTTTGTTTCCGCTTCGCCGCTGATCAACGAGCTCAAGCAGCACGCCGCCGTGCAGAAAATCCAGCTGGCCAAGGTCGCGGAACGCTACCTCGACAAGCACCCCACCATGATTGAGGCGCGCAACGCCTATTCGCAGACGATGCGTGAGCTCCAGCGCCAGATCGATTCCGTCTGCGCGCAGCATGAGGCCGACTACGAGGCCGCGAAAAAGACCCACGCCCTCCGCGTCGCCGAGCTTGAACGCATCAAGGCCGAGTCGCTCGCCGTCGACGCTGCCGCCGTCGAATACGACCAGATCGACCGCGACGTGAAGACCCAGGAGCTCATCCTCCAAAGCATCGCCGCGCGCAAGACCGAGACCGCGATGTCGAGCAACATCGAGACCCGCAACGCCCGCATCGTCGACCTCGCCGTGCCGAGCCCGGCCGAGCGCCCCATCTCGCCCAACCTCATGCTCAACCTCGGCCTCGGCGTCATGGGCGGCCTCGGCCTCGGGCTCGCGTTTGCCTTCTTCGTCGCGTTCATCGACGACCGCGTGAAGAGCTCCTTCGACATCGAGGGTGTCGTCGGCCTACCGCTCATCGGCATCATCCCCGAGATCAAGAAACTGGATCTCGCGCAAAAGGCCCAGATCGTCGCCACCAATGATGACCGGCAGGTGGCCGAGGCCTTCCTCACGCTGCACTCCAGCCTGCGCCTCAAGGACGAGAGCAAGAACGCCAAGTGCATCCTGATCACGAGCACGATCCCAGGGGAGGGAAAGTCGTTCACGACCACCAATCTCGCGCTTACCTTCGCCGCCCACGGCGAAAAGGTCGTCGTCGTGGACTGCGACCTGCGAAAACCAAACATCCACAAGTCCTTTCGCCTCGAGAACCTCAAGGGCGTGATTGATGTGTGCGCCGGGCACGCCACGCTGGACGAGGCCGTCATCCGCGGCGTGCAGCCCAACCTCGACGTGCTCGCTTCCGGCGGCCGCGCCAAGAATCCCACGCAGGTGCTCAACAGCCGCGGGTTCGAGGTCATGATCTCCGAGCTGCGGAAGCGCTATGACCGCGTGTTTGTCGACACTCCGCCGCTCGCGGCCGTGAGCGACGCGCTGATCGTCCTGCCCCTCGTGGACGGCTCCATCTTCACCATCTTCTTCAACAAGGTGCGGCGCAAGGCCGCCCAGTTCGGCGCGAAGAAGCTGCTCGAGGCCAACGTGCCCAATTTCGGCGCCGTCCTCAACGGCCTCAACCTCGCCGTCTCCGGCTACTATTACGCCCAATACTACGACAAGTCTTACAAGGACTATTACGTCGTGCAGTCGAGGGACGACGGCTTGGGCAAGGAGAAGTGAGGTTGGCCGGGCGCTTGCCGCCGTCGAATTCCGTGGCTCCGCGCCCGATCGGAAGGGCGACGGAACTTTGCCCGGTGCATTCTGTCCGCGCGAGCTCGGGCGCCCGTGAACAACTCGCCGCACTCCGCGCTTTCCATTCCGGACCGCGCCTGCCAACACTGTCCGTCCGCCTTTTTCCACGCATCGCCATGAAACGCTTCCTGACCCTCACGCTGGCCGCCCTCGCCGCCACCCTTTCCCTCCGCGCCGAGCCGTCCCGCGCCGAGCTCGTCACCCGCATCGAGTCCTGCGAAGCCGTGCTGCAGGAGCTTGAGGCCAAGCCCGCGAAGGAAGCCTGGGCCCGCGCCAAGGCGCTGCTCATCCTCAACCAATTCAAGGCCGGCCTGCTCATCGGCGTGAAGGATGGCTACGGTGTCCTCATGGTGAAGAAGCCCGACGGCAAATGGAGCGTGCCCGCGCTCGTCAACGCCGGCGAGGCCAGCTTCGGCCTGCAGCTGGGCGCGAGCTCCGTCGAGAGCGTCTTCATCATCACCGATGATCAGGTGCCGCGCCGGCTCTTCACGAGCCGCTTCAACATCGGCGTCGACGCCAAGGCCGTCGCCGGGCCGCACGCCTCGGAAAAGGAAAAGACCAACGTCGAAATCCTCCGCACGCCGCTGCTCGCCTACACCAAGTCCGTCGGCCTCTTTGCCGGCGCCACGGTCAAGGCCGGCCACATCTCGCGCAACGACGCCGCCAATTTCACGCTCTACAACACCCGCTACACGCTCCCCGAGTTGCTTTACAGCGACTGGGTGACGCCGCCGGACGAGGTGAAGCCCCTGATGGCCCTTGTGCAGCGACTCGCGCCCTGAGCGCGGGCGCCGCGTGCGGCGCATCAATATGGCCGCCAGCGGCTGGGTGGACGGAAACGCCTTGCTCGGGGTCATGCTGCCGGCCGCAGGGTGCAGCTTCCGCCTTTAAACTTCGAAAACCCCCGTTCAACTCAGCGGCCATGGGCGCGCTGATTTCCGGTTTCCACCACGTCTGCATCAAGACCCGCGACTGGGAACGCACGATGGCGTTCTATCGCGAGACGCTCGGCTTTCGGGAAAAAATCACGTGGAATCTCCGCGCCACCGGCCGGCGCGCCGTGATGCTCGACACGGGCGACGGCAACTACGTCGAAGTCTTTGAGGACCCGGACTACGCGCCCGCCCCCAACGGCGCCGTGATCCATTTCGCCCTGCGCACTGACCGGCTCGACGAAGTCGCCGCGCGCGTGCGCGCCGCCGGCGCCACGATCACCATCGAGCCGAAGGACGTCACGCTCGCCACCACCAGCGGCGCCGGCCCCGTGCCCATCCGGATCTTTTTCTGTGAAGGCCCGAGCGGCGAGGTCATCGAGTTTTTTCAGAACGCGATCACCTGACGCGCCGGCTTGCGCTCGTTTTGGCGGAGGACGGGCCCTGCACCGCCTCACCCGGCGCCACGGATTCGACTCTCCGCTATCCCGCCATTCGCGCGTTGAACTGGGCGATCAGCTCCGTGTGCTCCCGGGCTTCGGCGCCGTTGGCATGCACGAGGCCGCCGGCAAATGGCGGCTGCTCGCCGGGCTCGTCCTCCCACCGCGCCCAAGCGTAGCCCACCACCGCGGGATTGCGTTCCAACCGGGCCAGCCCCGCGCGCGCCCGCCGGAGCATCCTTTCCAGCGCGGTCAGCCGCCCGACGCGGCCGCCGGCGAGCGGGCGCACGAATTCCGCGCCGGCCCAGCCCACTTCGCTTGCAACCATCGGCTGAGCGGGGTTCGCCATCCGCGCCGGCAGCTCGCGCCAGTCGGCCAGCGCGATATCCACGGTGGGAAACACCGCCGCCGCCGCCACCTGCGGCCCCGCGCGACCGAGGCTCCGCGCGCCGAGGAAAAGATGGTTTGCATCCGCTGCGCGCACCGCCGCGCTCGCGCCGGAAAAATACCGGCGCGCAAACTCCCGCGTCCAGCGCGCGTCGTCGCGCAGGTAGCCGCGCGTCGCGATCGGCTGCTCCGCGCGCGTTCGCGCGCGCACGACTTCCTTGTTCGCGAGCGAGGTGTCCCAGGCGCGCGCGAGCGCGTCGAGCCGGCCGCCGTGCAGCGCGAGCGTGAATTCCCACGCCGCATGGTAGGCGGCGAACCCCGGCTCCAGGCTCAGGCATTGCTGCAGCAGCGCGGGCCGCCCGTCTGGCGCCGGTTGCGCCCACTCCAGCGCCGCGTCACCCACCCAGCCAATGAGCGCGCGGTCCCGGGCGAGCGGCGCGCAGACTTCGGCGGCGCGGGCTTGCGTGCCCTGCGCCCATTCCGGCGCGAACACATCCGGAAGCCTCAGGCCGGGCCCCGCCAGGACGGGGCCGGCTCCGAGGAAATCCACCACGGCGAGAAAGGGCAGTCCGTCGTCGCGCCCTGCGGCGCCGTCGCCGCCGAGGCCCGCGGCGTTGAAACCCCACGCCCGCAGCCGGGCCGCCGGATCAGCCGGCAGGTCGCCGTCCGCCGCCGCGCGCGGGGCGCGCACCCCGTGCACCGCGCGGAGGAAAAACGGCTTCCCTTCCGGATCGAGCAGCGCCCAGCGGCCGTCGGCGCGCTGGGCGACGTGAAAGAATCCCTCCGCGCCGCGGCGGGTGCCTGCGCGCCACTCGGTCTCGTTCACGTGCGGCGGCATCGCGCGACTACTTCGCGCCGCCGCCCTTTTTCGCGCCGCCCTTGCCGTTGCCAACGGCCAGCACGGTGCCGCCCAGCACTCCGACGGCGAATACCCCGAAATAAATCAACGCGGCGGACGTGCGCACGGGCGCCTTGTCCGTGAAGCCCGCGACGGGGAACCGGAAGTCGATCGCGTGCGTGTTGCTCATGCCGACATAGAGCATCACGAACAGGATCGCGAGGAACACGAGGGTCTTGATGACGGCTTTGATCATGGCGGGAAAATCCTGCGCCGAGCCAAGGCTCCCGGCCCGCGCGCCGCAAACGCAAACGCGCCGCCGCTCAGGGGAGCTCGTAAGCCTCGAGCAACCCGACGCCCGTCGTGTTGTTGAAGCCCGCCAGTTGCACGGTGTAGGCGCCGGGCGCGAGCGTCGTGATCAGCGCTGCGTCGCGGCTGCCGTTGGCCAGTGCGAAGGCGCCCGTCTGCTGCGCCGCCGCGGCCACCTCCGCCGCGCCGGCCTGCTGGGACCAATCGTCGTTGGTCGCCACCGTCGCGGTGCCGCGCACGACCGTAATCACGGGATCAGTGAGCGCGCCGCCGACACCAAACGCGGCGAGCGCCGGGCCGATGCCGCGGAGGAGCACGCGCTTGCTGTCGGGGCCCGTGACCACGATGCCCGCGATCAGGATGTCGCCGCCGGTGCCGACCTGCCCCCGTGTGGAAAGGTTGATCAGGCGCCGGCCCGTGGTGTCGGCGTCGGCCGCCACATCGACATCATAGACCTCGACGAGCGCGACGCCGGCATCCGAGGTGCCGGGCGCGGCGGTGACCTGCGCCGTGTAGTTGCCGGGCGAAAGCGTGGTGAGGAGCACGGCGTCGCGCGCGCCGGCGGCGAGGGCGAAGGCCCCGGCTTGCGTGCTCTTCTCGACGATTAGCGCGGTGCTCGCGTTGGCCTCCCAGTTGTCGTTGGACGAGAGCCGCGCCTCGCCGCGGAAAAGCGTGAGCACGGGATCGGCGATCGCGTTGGTGACCCCAAAGCCGCGCAGGGTGGGGCCGACCGCGCGGATCAGCACGGACTTGGCCGAAGCGCCGGTGATGCTGAACCCCGCGATCATTGTGGAGCCGCCGCTGCCGGCGAGGCCGCGCGTCGCGACATTGATCAGCCGGGCGCGCGGCGGTGAGCCCGGCGCGTTGGCGCCCGAGAATGTGAGATAGAGCAGCGCGGAGCCGACCGCCCGGTTGTAGCCGTCGATCGCGATGTGGTAGGCGGTGCCGCCGCGCACCGCGAGGCTGAGGCGGCTGGTGGCGTTGTCGCCACCGTCGTCGTCGGCTCCCGCGAGGCTGAGGGAGGCGAACGTCGCGCCGGTGTAGACCGCCAGCACAGTGTCGAAGGTGCTTCCCTCGGTGCTCAGCGTGACCGTGCCGTCGGCCGGCGCCGTCCACGTCCACCAGACGGAGGCGCCGCCGGCGGAGCCGGCGTGGTTGGGCTCGCCGGTTTCCTTGCTGGCGCCGGCGGTGACGGCGGTGGCCGAGGCGGGGCTGCCCGCGAGCGCCGCGCGGGCGGCAAAATTGTCATTGGCCGGCCGTGCGCCGGCGGCGGCAAACGTGAGCGCGAGCCGCACGCGGCCGTTGGCCTGTTCGTAGCCGTCCACCGCGATGTGGTAGTTGGTGCCGCGGGCGACGGGCGTCGAGAGCGCCGAGGAATAGTCGGCGGCGCCGTCGTCGTTGGTGGCGATGGTTGTGAGCGCGTTCACGGCCGCGCCGGTGTAGAGGCCGAGCACGGTGTCGAAGGTCGACCCGGCGGTGGAGAGCGAGAGCGTGCCGTTGTCGGGCGCTGTCCAGGTCCACCACAGCGAGCGCGCGCCGGGCACCCCGTGCACCGGCTCGCCGGTTTCGCGGGTGGCGACGATGTTGCTGGCGGTCACGTTCGCCGTGGCGCCGGTGAGCGTGGCGCGGGCCGCGAAAGCGTCGTTGGGCGAAGCCGTCGCGGAGTGCAGCACCGTGAGCACGAGATCGCCGGAGTCTCCGCTGAAGCCATCGACGGCGATGAGGTAGGTGGCGCCGGCGGTCGTGGCGAAGCGCACGTAACTTGTAGCGAAGTCCTCGTCGTCGTCGTTGCTCACGACGGGCGTGAGCGCACCCACGGCGCCGCCGGTGTAGACCGCGAGCAGCGTGTCAAAGCTCGAGCCGCGCGTCGCGATCACGGCGGTGCCGGCGACGCCTGGGGTCCAGCGCCACCAGAGCGAACGGCCGCCGGCATTGCCCGCGTGGCTGGGCTCGCCGGTCTCGCGCGTCGCGCGGGTCGTGGTCGTCGTCACGACCTCGCCGCCGGGCGCGAGCGTAGTCGCGCCGGCAAAGGCATCATTGCCCGCCGCTGTGGCCGCGGCGATGCGCACGCGCCGGTCGGCGCTCGTGGTCGCTCCGCGGTTGTCGGTCGCAATTGCGCGCAGCGTGGCCTCGCCGGCGCCGGTGAAGTTCACCCCGCGCAGCGTCGTGAAGGTGCCGCCGGAGGGCGTCACGCGGCCGAGGCTCGTCGCCGGCGAGCCGAGCAAAATGAACTCCACGCTCGTCACGCTGCCGTCGGTGTCGCTGGCGGCCACGGAGAGGTCGACCGGGTTGTTGGCGAGGAGCTGGAGGTTGTCGTATTGCGGCGCAGCCCAGCCGACGACCGGCGGGGCGTTGACCGCTGAAACTGTGACGCTCACCTCGGATTGAAAACCGCGGTTGAGCGAGTCGACCCCGGTGACCATCAGCCGGTAGGTGCCCGCGGCATCCGGGCTCCATGTCGTGGAGTAGCTGCGGCTCGTCGCCGTCGGGGCCGGGCTGGCGTCCGGTGTCGCGGTGGTGCGGAGAATCGTGTCGCCCACGCGGAAGCTCACGCTGCTCACGGTGACGTTGGCGGCGGTCGCCACGCGGGCGCGGTAGGCGATCGCCGAGCCGAGGCTGACGGTGGAGCCATTCGTCGGTGCGTCGATGACGACGGTGGTGACGGCGGCCGGAGCCGTGGGCGCGGCGGGCGGCACGACCTTCACGAGGCTCGCCACCTGCGAGTAGTCGATGTAGGGCTCGTTCGGATTCTGGTAGGGATCGGTGAAGCTGCCCTTCCAGTTGTCGTGGATGATGGCCCACGCGGTGCGCGTGACGCCGCCGACGTTGCCGGAGAAGTAGCCGACGCCGCACGTCGCGTGGCCCCCGTAGTTGTCGTCGGTGGGATTCGTCTGGCGGTAGTTCTGCACGTTCACCTGCACGGGCCGGCCCGCGTCGATCTCGGAGGTGTAGGCGGCGAACGACATGTCGGTCGAGGTCACGCCGCGGTAGTTGTTGCGCGCGTGGTAGGCGAAATTGAAGCCGGCCACGCCGCGCTCCTGCACGTAGCTGCGCGTGCCGGAGAGCTGCTTGTCCGCGTAGGTGCCGTCGGTCGTCCACTCCATCAGCGTGCGCAGCCGCAGGCGCAGGCCGGTGAGGTCGGCTTCGTTGACGAGGTTGGGAAAGCCGTTGGCGTCGTGGAAAAGCAGGATGTCCATCATGCTCACGATGCCGCAGTCGGGTGTCTGGCCTTGGTTGAGATACGGCACTCGGGCGATGTAGCGCGTGAAGCCGAACTGCGGCGTCGCCGCGACCGACCGCAGCACCGGGGGCGGCGGCCGCGTGGCCGCCCGATCGATTGCGTCCCACGCGGCGGCGACATACGCGGCCGCATCCCCGGCTGTCCGCACGCGGTGCGGCTCCGCGCGGGCGATGTCCAGCCGCGTGAGCTCCGCGCGATCGCGCACGGCGGCAAATGTCACCTGCTCGGCCGCGTCGCGCCGCGGCACCCACAAATCGAACGCACCCTCCCAGCGCAGATCCATCCAGTCGGCCTTCGCGTCGGCCCGATGATAGGCGGCCATGCTCGCCCGCGCGCGGGCGAGGTATTCCGGATCGGCGTGCCACGGCCGGCCGCGCCAGTGCATCACGACGGGTGGCAACGCGCGGTTTGCGGCGGCCACGACGGTGAGCGGCGTGTCGTCCGTGGCGGTGCGATACTCGAAGACCCACACGGCCGGCTGACCCGCGAGGTCGCGGTAGAGCCGCGCGTCCGCGAGCGCGGCCGCGCCGAGCTGCTCGGTCGCGACCGAGAGCGCGAGGGCCTTGGCCTGCGCGAGCGGCACCGCGGGCTTGCCGGGCGAGTTCGCGAATCCGATCGTGGCGGCGAGGGCAAGGCAGGCGCGGGCGAGGTGGCGCAGCATGATCTTCATGATCGAAAAACCCGGCCGCTCACCGCCACCATTGCGGCGCCAGGCATTCCGCGCCCTCGAACCCGAGCGGCCGCGCGCCACCCGCCCCGTGCACCTCGATCCAGCGGCGCGCGCCCTGCCGGCGCGCCAACGCGAGCTGCGTGCCATCGGGGCCCCATGCCGCCGCGGCCACGCCCGCGACACTCTCGGGCGCGCCCGGCCACGCCGCGCCAATCCAGCGCCACGCGGCCTCGCCGCGGCGCACAGTGTTCGCATCGTCGCTCCACACGGCGCCGATGTGCCGCCCGTCCGGCGACACCGTCAGGGTGCCGGGGAGATCGAAACCGGTCACGAGCAGCTCAGGCTGGCCGCCCTCCAGCGCCAGCCGGAGCACGCGCGATGGCTGTTCGCCCTCCGGCGTCTCCATCGCGACCACGTCGGCCGTGCCCGGCACCAGGCACACGTCCGAAAGGCCTGCGCGTCCAACGGCGTGATAAAACACGCGCGCCTCGCCGCCGGCAACCGCGACCTCGGCCAGCCGGCTCCGCCCATCCTCGCGCACGACCACGAGCAACCGATCCCGCGAGAGCCAGCGCGGCCCGGCGGGCTCGCCCGCTCCCCCGAGCCCCATCCGCATCGGCCGCCAGGCGGGAGCCTGCGCCACGAAGAGCTCGCGCCTTTCACGACCCGCCACCCAGGCGACCGCGTCGCCTTCGGCGCGCAACGAAAAATCCCATGCCCACTCCGCAGCCAGCGTGTGTCCCGCGCCGCCCGCTCCAGGGGTGAGCACACGCAGCTCCGCGGACGCGCCGGCCTCGCTGCCGGTGGTCAGCGCGACGACTCCCGCGCGCGGCGACGTCTGCAGCCACCCTGCGCCCGCCGGCACCCCAAACGCCACCGGCGGCCGCGACCCGTCGGAAGGCTGCACGTGATACGTGCGGCCTCCGCCCTCGGCGCGGGCGAAGACGACTGCGGAGGCTCGGCCGGGGCCGTCAAGCGACTGGCAGCCTGCCAGCAGGGCGCCGGCCAGCACGGCCGGGGCGGAAGTTCGCGCGGAGCTCATCGGGACGGGAAACGGGACAACGCCGCCAGACAAGCGCACCGCCGTCGTGGAGCAACAGCGGAAACGCGCCGCCTCAATGCCGGGCTGGCGCTCGTCGCCAGCCGTCGCGCGAAGAAAGCGATGCTCGCAACGGCCGCCGACAAGCGGCGGCTCGACAACCTAATCGCGCGGCGCGACTCAGACTTTCTTTTCCGTGAGCTCGTCGTAGGCCGTCGCGAGGTTGCCGCCGAGGCGGTTCGGGAGCGGCGTGTGGAAATCGGGGAAGCCTGGCAGGTTTTCCAGCGCCACGATTTTTTCCTTCGGCTCGCCCGCGGCGATTTTCTTTTTCGTGTAGTCAAGCACCGCGCTCAGGTAGTCGCGCAGCACCAGCAGCTCGGCGGGCTTGCCCACCGCGGGGAACTTCGTGCCCGCGTGCCCGAAGATCACAATCGTGTCGGCGGAGAACGCTTTCGCGACCGCCTCAAGCACGGTGATCCAGCCGGCGATGCGGCCGCCGGAGCCGCGGTCGATCACGGGGTAGATGCGGTTGAAGCCGAGGTCGCCCATGTGGATCACGTTGGCCTTCTCAAAGTGCGTGACGATGTCGCCGCTCGTGTGCGCGGCACCGTGGTATTTCGCGGAGACGGTCTCGCCGCCGAGGTCCATGCGCCACGTGGTCTGGAACGTGGTGTCGGCGTAGGCCTGCTTGTCGAGCGACTTGGCGCGCTCGGCGGCGGCGCGCTGGAGCGCCGGGACGTTGGCGTGCGCGACGATCTTTTTCGTTTGGGGTTGGAAGACCTGGTTGCCGCCGGTGTGGTCGCCGTGGTGGTGGGAGTTGACGAGCACGTCGAGCTTGCGGCCGGCGCGGCCGGGCAGGCCGTTGAGGAAGAGCGGCGCGGTGTCGGCGAACTGCGTGTCGACGGCGGCGATCGCGTCCTTGTTCACGAGGTAGCCGATGCTGCCGCCGCGCGCGGTGAAGATACCTACCTCGCGGCGGAGCAATTTGAATTCAGGTGTGGCGGGCGCGGGCGCGCCCTTGGGACCTTTCGCGGCCTGCGCGAAAACGGCCGGGCGGGCGAGCAGGCCGGCGGCGGTGAGGACGGTGGAACGGACGACGAAGTCGCGGCGATTCAGGTTCATGGCGGGGATTGGTTTTTTGGGGTGGGTCTGGGGAAACGGGCGTCAAGCAACGCGCGCCGCGGCGCGGAGCGCAAACGTTTCCTCGCGCAACGGAACGGCAATGTAGGCCCGGCCGCTGGCCGGGCCTGCAATCACACGAACCGCATCGCGGACGCGGTCGGCATGCCAGGCGGGTCGGCCCCATCCAGCTCACTTCTTCGCCGCCGCCTCCCGGCGCTGCTTGAAAGCCGAGAGGCTGCGGTGCGCGAAGGGCAGCGGCGCGTCCTGCTGCGGCAGCGAGGCGAGCGCGGCGGCGAGTCGCGCTCGCGCCGCGTCGGCCGCCGCGCTCGAGCCCGCAGGGACGGGTCGTTCCTCGCCGGGATCGGCGGCGAGGTCGAAGAGGCGGCCGTCGCCCCAGAGCTTGAAGCGCGCGTCGCGCACCACGCGGTGCGGCCGGTATTGGTTGAAGATCCACTCCCGCGGCAGCGGCGCGCGCCCGCGCAGGTATTCCGCATACGAGCGCCCGTCGATCGCGACACCGCGCGGCCGCGGCGCGCCGGCGAAGGCGGCGAGCGTCGGGAAAATGTCCGAGAAGTCGATCAGCGCGCTGGTGCGGCCGCCGGGCACGAGGCGCGGCGAATTGACGAAGCACACGACGTTGCCGCCGTTTTCCGTCATCTGGTAGAGGCCGCCCTTCACGACGCGGCCGTGGCGCCGGCCGCTCAGCGTGGCGTCGGAGCCGTTGTCGGTCGCGACGACGACAATCGTGTTGTCGCGCAGGCCGAGGCGGTCGAGCGCCGCGAAAAACTCGCCCACCTGCCGGTCCGCGTAGCGCACCATCGCGGCAAAGGCCTCGTTGGGGGTCTTGGGTGCGGTTGTCTCGCCGGGCAGCGCCGCGGCGTGGGTGGCAGCGTTGGCGCCGTGCGCGAGCACCATCGCGTGGTAGAAGAAAAACGGCCGGTCCCGGTGCCGGGTCATGAAGTCGATGGCGAACTCCTGGAAGACATCCGGACCGAATTTCCCGCGCCGGACCTCGCGCGCGCCGCCGTCCCGCATGACGACGGGATCGGCGTAGCGGCTCTCGATGCGGCGCGTGGCGTCGAGCAGGTGCACGTCGTCGTTCTCCGCGATCGCGCGCTCGTAGCGCGCCATGAACGCGGCGTCGGCCCGGTCGCGGTCGATGCTCATCGGCACGACGAGCGACTCGTCGAACCCGTGCGCGCGCAGCACGCCGGGCTCCTGGTAGAGGTGGTTGACCTGCCACTTGCCGGCCATGCCGGTGCGGTAGCCCGCGTCGCGCAGCACGCGCGCGATCGTGATCTCGCGCTTCGGGTCTAAGCCGCCGCCGCCGTAGAGCGCGGCGTCGTGGTGCAGATACCAGCCGGTGCGAAACGGGTAGCGCCCCGTGAGCAATTGCACGCGGCTCGGCCCGCAGACCACGGGCGTGTAGCAATTCTCGAAGCGCACGCCGGCCGCCGCGAGCCGGTCCATCTGCGGCGTGCACTTCTCCTCGCTGCCGTAGCTGCCGAACCACTCCTGCCCGATGTTGTCGAGGAGGATGACGACGAGGTTGGGCGGGCGCGCGGCCGGCGCCCCGCGCGCCACCGGGATGAACGAGGCCAGGACGACAGCGAGCAGGAAAAGGCGGGGTGGGGTGGGCATGGCGGAAAGCGTCGGCCCAGCCACCCATGCGCGCACCAGCCGGTGCGGTAAACGTTAAACGCACACCGTGGCCTTGCGGCCGTTCCGCGGCGCGCCCACAACATGCGCGATGACCCTCTCCCCGTTCCGCCGGAGTCTGGCCCGATGCGCCGCGGTCCTGGTTTTTCTTGCCGGCGCCGCGGCCACGGCGGCCGCCGAGCCCGCGCCGCGCCGGCTTGGCGTCGGCCTCTATGGTGCCAACGGCCATCAGCTCGCCGCGGCGAAACTCGCGGACCATCCGCACGCGCGGCTCGTCGCGGCCGCGGGCCTGCCGCCGGCGCGCGTGCCCGGGGGCGTGCGGCGGCACGACTCGCTCGACGCGCTGCTGGCCGATCCCGCGGTCGAGATCGTCTCGCTCTGCTCGCCGCGGCGCGCCGATCAGGCCCGCGACGCGATTCGCTGCCTCGAGGCCGGCCGGCACGTCTACGCCGAGAAACCCGCCGCCCTCACCGAGGCCGATCTGGACCGAATCCTGGCGGCGGCGACGCGCGCGGGGAAGCAGTTCCACGAGATGGCGGGCACCGCGTTTTCGTCCCACTATGCGATGATGCGCCGGCTCGTCCGCGACGGCGCGGTTGGCGAGGTCGTGCAAATCCATGTGCAGAAAAGCTACCGCTACGGGGCCGCGCGTCCGCAGGACGAGGACATCGACGGCGGGATGTTCCTGCAGGCCGGCATCCACGCAGCGCGCCTGGTCGAGCACGTGGGCGGCGTGCGTATGCGCTCGCTCACGGGTTGGGAAACGACATTCGGCAAGCCGCCCGGGCAGGATGGCGCGGGCAAGTCCGCCGCCGCGGCCCAGGCGGTGCTTGAGAACGGGGGCCTCGCCACGATCACGATGAATTACCTCAACCCTCCCGGCACGACGCTCCCGCATGGGAATGAGTCGCTGCGCGTCTTTGGCACCAAGGGCTACGTCGAGTCGATCGATGGCGGCCAGCGCATGCGCCTAGTCACCGCCGGAAAGATCACCGAGCCCCACGAGCTCGGGCCCGCCACCGACTATTTTGATTTCGTCGCCGCTCATCTCGCGCGGGGCGACCCGATGCCGCTTACGCTCGACGAAGAGCTGCACCCGCTCCGCCAGCTCCTGCGCGCCAAGGAGGCGCTGCGGGCCGGTGCGCGGTGACACCGCCAAGGTCCCGACAATGCCCCCGCCCGGACTTGAACCGGGATAGGCGGTTTAGGAAACCGCTGCTCTATCCAGTTGAGCTACGGGGACTCAAATCAAACGCGAGGCTTCCGCGGAAGTCGCACGGATGGCCATTCCAAAATGCAGGTTGACACTCCTGTGGCCCGGCCCACCGTCTCCGCTCCCATTTCGAGCATGAGCACCACTGAAACCAAGACGCAGACCACGCCGGCGCCCCGGCCGGAGGAGATTCCTTTCACCACGCCTGAGGCGATGCGCAACTACGTGACGGACACCGGCAAGATCCTGCCGCGCAAATATACGCACCTCAGCGCCAAGCAGCAGCGCATCGTGACGCGCACGATCAAGCAGTCGCGCAACATGCTGCTCGCGCACTGAGCGCCGCGCCGTCCGTCCCATCACCCCTTGCCCGAGGCCGGAGAACCCTCCGGCCTTTTTTGCGCATGGCCGCGACGACTCCCACCGCCCGCATCCACCGGGGCAAAGCCGGAGCGCTCGTGTCGCTCGCCCGCCGGCTGCGGGCCGGTGAACTCGTCGCGGTCCCCACGGAGACGGTCTACGGTCTCGCCGGTGATGCGCTCAATGCCGTCGCTTGTGCGGCCATCTTTCGGGCGAAGGGCCGCCCGGCCGCCGATCCGCTGATCGTCCACCTGCATTCGGCGCGCCAGCTCGGGCTCGTGTGCGTGCCCAATGCCGCGGCACTGCGGCTCGCGCGCGCGTTTTGGCCGGGACCGCTCACGCTTGTGCTGCCCAAGACGGCCGTCGTGCCCTCGATCGTGACGGCGGGGCGCAACAGCGTGGCGGTGCGCGTGCCGAGGCACCCGCTTTTCCGCCGGCTGCTGCGGCTTGCCGGCACACCGCTCGCGGCGCCGAGCGCGAATCCCTTTGGCTACATCAGCCCCACGACCGCCGAGCACGTGCGCGCGGGCCTCGGCAAGAAGATCAGCCACATTCTCGACGGCGGCCCCGCCGCGATCGGGGTCGAGTCCACGATTGTGGATCTGCGTGATCCACGGCGGCCGGTGCTGCTGCGGCCCGGTGCAATCACCGCTGCTCAGATCGCCCGTGTGCTCCGGGTGCCGGTCGCCGAGCCGCGCGCCAGTGCGGAAAAGGAAAACCAGCGCGGCCTGCTCGCCCCCGGCCGGCTGGCGAGGCATTACAGCCCGCGCACGCCGGTCACGCTGCACCGGAAAATTTCCGCCGGCGCCTTGTGCGCCGCCAGGGCGGACGAGGCGTTCCTGCTGCAACGCCGGCCACGACCAGGCGCGGCGTCGGGGTCAAACGTCTTCTGGCTCGACGCGCAGGGCCGCCTGCCGGGCGTTGCACGGCGGCTCTTCGCGCTGCTGCGGCGGCTCGATGCACGGGGCTTTGCGCGCATCCATGCGGAACTGGCGCCTGAACTCGGTTTGGGCCGCGCGGTCAACGATCGGCTGCGGCGGGCGGCGGCACGTTGAAGGCTTCGCGGGCGCGTTCAGCGACGGACGAGGCCGATGCGCTGGAGGTCCTGCGCCACGCGCTTCGGGTCGAGCGCGGGCAGTTGGGCATCGATGGGCGGAGCGCGGAAAATCGGCCGGTTCCAGGTCACGTCGCGACCGACCAGCGCTCGCGCGAGGGCGGGCGGGGAGGACGGCGGCGGATGCGGGACGGGCAGCGGCATGGCGGGGAGGGCAGTGACCTGACTTCGGCGGAATTGTGCCGCCGCGATCGGTCAAAAACCCGTTTCCCCCGGCGCTAGCCGCTCAGGGGCGGGTCCGCAGGCGGGGTCCGAGGTGCGCCGTGAACGGGAGCTCGCTGTGGAACTGATTTGGGTTCGGCAACGCCGGCGGCCGGAAATGAGCGGTGCCGCCGCGCGCCTCGTCGGGCCGGGCCACCACTGCGTGCACGCTCACGATGGCGGGACGGACGACAGGGTCGATCGGCGGCTGGGACGAGTGCGGAATCATGGGCGGCGTGGGTGCGGGGTGGTGGGATATCGGCACGGTGCCGGACGGATTGAATGAAATGTGCCCTTGCCCAATGTCACCGCGCCGCTCAACGTCCCGGGCCTTGTCCCTGCCCCTTCGGATTTCCCACCCCTCCTCCCTCTAGCGCCGCGCCATTGATGCGGTTCTTTTCGCCCCCGCCGGGCCTTGCCGTCGCCACCCGTTTTTCCCCTCCAACTCAAACACGCACTCCCCTCCAACTATGAGTAATGCACAGACAGCTAACGACGCAGTCGCACCCAATGCCTCCCGGCTGTTGTGGGCGGGCTTCATGGCCATCCTCGCCGCCGGCGTGGGCTTTGCCCTTCGTGGTGGCATCTTCGACAACTGGGGGGCCGAGTTCGGGTTCTCCGCCACGCAGATCGGCGCCATCGGTGGCGCCGGTTTCACCGGGTTTTGCTTCGGCATCATCCTCGGCGGCGTGGTCTGCGACAAGATTGGCTACAAGCCGCTGATCATCGCGGCCTTTCTCCTGCACGTCATCTCGGCGGTGGTGACGTTCATGGCGGGCGGCTCCAATGCCTACACCATGCTGACCATTGGCATGTTTATCTTTGCGTATGCCAACGGCACCCTCGAGGCGGTCGCCAACCCGCTCGTCGCCACGCTTTTCCCGAGCAACCGCACGCATTACCTGAACATCCTCCATGCGTCGTGGCCCCTCGGCATGATCATCGGCGTCGCCCTCGGCTGGTGGCTCGATGACTACATGAAGATCCACTGGAAAATCCAGCTGGCGCTCTACCTCATCCCGACGCTCGTCTACGGCCTGATGTTCATGGGGCAGCATATGCCCAAGTCCGAGGCGTCGGCCAAGGGCGCGAGCTTCTCCGACATGTTCAAGGACGTCGGCCTGCTCGGCGCGCTGGTGGTCGGATTCCTCCTCTCGCTCTTCATCGCGGGCACCTTCGGTGTTTCCGACACCGTAGCCCGCATTATCGCCGGCGTGCTGGTGATTCTAGTAGGCCTGATGACCAAGTTCTCGATCGGGTCGGTCCTCCTCTTCTTCCTCTACATCGCGCATGCCTTGGTGGGCGCGGTCGAACTCGGCACCGACGGCTGGATTCAGAACATCACGGGCAACCTCTTCACCTCGGGTGAGGGCAAGGCGCTCTTCCTTTGGACTTCGCTCATCATGTTCGCACTGCGTTTCTGCGCCCATTGGATCGAGAACACCCTCAAGCTCTCGCCGGTCGGTCTGCTTGTGGTTTGCTCAATCCTTGCGGTCGTAGGCCTCCAGCTCGCCAGCACGATGCAGACGTTCACGATGGCGCTCATCGCCCTCGGCATCTACGCGGTCGGCAAGACCTTTTTCTGGCCCACGATGCTGGCGGTGGTTGGAGATCGCTATCCGCGCTCCGGCGCCGTTGCGATGTCGATCATGGGTGGCATCGGAATGTTGTCGGCCGGCCTGATCGGCGGCCCCGGTCTCGGCTTCGGCAAGGACAAGTATGCGGCCGAGGCGTTGAACGCCTCGAATCCTGCGGTCTACGCCCAAGTCAAGGCTGCCGAGCCGTCCAAGTTCCTCGGCATCTGGCAGGCCACGCCGATCGACGGCAAGAAGCTCGCCGAAGCCAAGGAAGCCAAGGACAAGACCGACGCCCAGAAGGCCATCATCGCCGCCGACCAAGCTGGCGACCGGGCCACGCTCAAGGCGGATTCCTACATCCCCGCGGCGATGGCGGCGATCTATCTGGCAATCCTGCTCTACTTCAAATCCATCGGCGGCTACCGCCCGGTGAAGATCGAGGAGCAGGGGGCCTGACGACCCGCGCTACTTGCGATTCGGTTTTCCAAGGCCGCGCCTCCGGGCGCGGCCTTTTTCTTGGCCGGCTCCGCATGGATATAGCGGGCGCTTTCCCGGCGGCGGCGGGGCGATGAGGGAGCGGGGCTTGCGCCCGTTTTCCTCACGCGTTCCGCCGCCGCCGGGCCAAAGTTCCGGCGCTCACGCCGCGCACGCCAGCCGTCCGGCCACCGCCGCCCGCACCCGCTTGGGCACGGTGATGGTGAGGACGCCCGCCGCGATCTCGGCCGCCATGGCCGCAAAATCAAACCCCGTGCCGAGGCGCAGCCGGAGCCGGTAGTCGTGTTGCACTCCCTCCAGGTGGAGCGCGGTAAAGTTGGCCCGCACGAAGCGCTCCTTGCGCGCCGTCACCGTCAGGTCGGCACCCCGGCCCTCGACCTCCACGCCGCGGGCGGCCACGCCGGGAACGTAGACCGTGAGGCGCATCGCGTCGCCCAGCTCCTGCGTCTCGAACACAGGCTCACGCAGCGCGACGGCGTTGGCCACCGGCGATGCGGGCGCGTTGGTCTTTGCGCGACGGATGCTCGGGACGGATTTTGAGTTCGCATTCATGGGAGGAAAATTTGGGACGGAAACGTCTCCCCCTCGGTGGTCTGGATTGACCGCCGGGCTTCGCAGAGGGCTGAAACGCTTCCGAGGATTCGGAGGTTCAGGTCTGGATGCCCGGGCCGGTGTGCTTGTTCCAAACGAAACCAACGACCGGCCACAGCGCGACCCAGCGGTGCTGGCACTGCTGCAGGGAGCAGGTGCCGGCGAAGCGGGCTTGAGGCTGGTAGGACGCGGTCATCGGTGGATTCGTGGACGAATCTGCCTGTTGCAGCCGGTGTGCCAAGCGTGGACTTTTTTGTGCCCGTGAAGATTGCGCGACGCTGTTCCGGTCCCAAGCCTCGCCGCATGACGCCCCCCGTCGACTCCGCCACGACCGTCGCTGCCCTCAAGGCCCGCGTGCTCGCCTTCGTGCGCGAGCGCGACTGGGAACAGTTTCACAACCCCAAGAATCTCAGCATGGCCCTCGCCGCCGAGGCCGGGGAGTTGATGGAGCACTTCCTCTGGGCGACGCCCGAGGCCTCCCAGGCGATCGCCGCCGATCCCGCCAAGCGCGCCAAGATCGCCGACGAGCTGGCCGATGTGGTCATCTACGCGCTCGAATTCGCCAACATCACCGGCCTCGACGTCGCTTCCGCGATCGACGCCAAGATGGCGGCCAACGCGCGGAAATACCCGGTCGAAAAGGCCAAGGGTCGCTCGGAGAAATACACCGAGCTGTGAGACTCGGTGGCGCCTAGTTTTGTCCGAAGCAGCCGCATTGTGTCCCGCACGGCTGTGCCGGCGGAGCCGCCTTCTGGGCGATGAAGCCGAGTCCGCCCGCAATCACCCGGCGGACGGGCTCGCCGGTCTCCGGGTGGTGCTTTAACGGCGCGTCGCTCATCGATTGCCGGACCTCGAAGCGCCGGGGCTGCACGCCGGGCCTGGCCGGGATGGTCTCGTAAACGTAGGTGGTCATGGCCTGGAGCGTGGAAAAAATCTCCCCGGCGTCGAGCGGACTACGCGTTTCTCGGCCGGAACGCCTTCATCGCGGCCTCGTTCGTTTCCAGCCGCGGCCCGCCGATGAGATCGATGCAATACGGGATCGCGGGGAAAACGGCCTCGAGGTTTTCGCGGATCGCCTTGGGGCGGCCAGGAAGGTTGACGATGAGCGTGCGCCCGCGTGTGCCCGCGAGCTGCCGCGAGAGGATCGCAGTGGGCACGAACTTCAGCGAGGTCGCGCGCATGAGTTCGCCGAAGCCCGGCAGCTCCTTCTCTATCACGTCGCGCGTGGCCTCCGGCGTCACATCGCGCGGCGCGGGGCCGGTGCCGCCAGTCGTCACCACGAGGCAGCAGCCCGCCTGGTCGGCCATGCGGCGCAGCTCGGCGGCGATGAGGATGCGTTCGTCGGGGATGATCTTGTAGTCGGTGTCGAACGGCGTCGCGAGCCACTCGCGCAGGAGCGCTACGCAAGCCTTGCCCGGGGTGTCTTCGTAGACGCCGGCGCTCGCGCGGTCGGAGATGTTGAGGACGCCGATTTTCGCGATCATTCGCGCATGAGGAAACGGAGGAAACAGAGGGACGGAATCATTTTCTCTCCGTTGCCTCTGTTGCCTCCTGTGAAAATTCTTGGAGGATCGATGCCGCACTCACGCCCCGCTCCCGCAGCGTGCGTAGCGCGAGCGCGTCGTGGCGCTTGGCCAGCCGCTCGCCGCGGTCGTCGAGCATCAACGGCGCGTGGTAGTAAGCGGGCGCCGCGTGGCCGAGCGCGCGCAGCAACAGGAGCTGGCGAAACGTGCTCTTGATCAGATCGGCGCCGCGCACGACCTCGGTAATGCCCAGCTCCGCGTCGTCCACCGCGCACGCGAGCTGGTAGCTCGGCACGTCGTCCTTTCGCCACACGAGGAAGTCGCCGAAATCCCGCCCCGCCACCGCGCGCTGCGGCCCGAATCGCCCGTCGTGAAAGGTGATTTCCTCCCCGTCGGGCACGCGGAAGCGCCAGTTCACGTTCACGGTTTCGCCGAGCGGGGGCAGCGGCGCGCCGGCTGGCGGACGGAACTGCGTGGGGTAGATCGGCTCGTCGTCCGCGCCGCCTTCGTGCGGCGCGGCGATCGCGTCGAGCACGTCGCGCCGCGTGCGCGTGCACGGAAAGATCAGCCCGGCCGCGTGGAGTTTCTCGAGCGCCGCCCGGTAGCGCGCCAGGCGCGCGCTCTGCGCGATCACCGGCTCTTCCCACCTGAACCCGAGCCAGCGCAGGTCCTCGAGCATCGCGTCGACGAAATCCAACCGGAACCGCCGCGCGTCGAGATCGTCGTTGCGCAACAGCAGCGTGCCGCCGGCTTGCCGCGCCCGCTCGGCCGCGATCCAAAACGTGCGCGCGTGACCGAGGTGAAGGTGGCCGGTCGGCGAGGGCGCGAGGCGCCCGAGATATCTTCCAGAGGGGGAAACCACAGATGGACACAGATGAACACGGTTTGTCCCGATCCCTGCAATCGCGCGTCGTGGATTTTATCCGTGTCTATCCGTGTTCATCCGTGGTTAAAAGTCACCGTGTCCAAGCTCCTCTGCGTCTACTGCGCCTCCAGCGATCGCCTCGACCCGAAATACTACGCGGTCGCCGCGGATCTCGGCCGCGAGCTCGTCGCGCGCGGCTGGGGCCTCGTCTACGGCGGCGGCAAGACCGGCATGATGGGCGCCGTCGCCCGCGCCGTGAAGGAGCGGGGCGGCCGCGTCGTCGGTGTCATCCCCGAGTTCATGAAGGCCCGCGAGCTCGCCTATGACGAGGCCGACGAGCTCGTCACCGTCATCACGATGCGCGAGCGCAAGCTCCTCATGGAGACGCGCGCCGATGCGTTCGTAGCGCTGCCCGGGGGCTGGGGCACGCTCGAGGAGATCATGGAAATCCTCACCCTGCGCCAGCTCGACGTCGTGCGGAAGCCGTGCGTCTTCCTCAACCAGGACGGCTTCTACGATCCGTTGCTGCGGCTCTTCGACACGATGCTCGCCGAGAAATTCTTCAAGCCGTCCAACATGGACCTCTTCCGCTCCGCCGCGACCGTCCCCGAAGTCTTCGCCCAAATCGAAGCCGCCGCCGGCGCGAAACCGGAGGCGAAGTGGTTTGAGACGCGGTAGCCGTGATGCACCGCACGCCTGTCCTTGCCCTTCTCCGCGCCCACGCCGCGTCGCCGCTCGAACCCCACGAAGCGGCGATGGCGGCTGAGACGATCCGCTTCGTCGAGGCGCACGCGGATTGCCTGTTGCGCTCGTGCGCGCCCGGGCACCTCACCGGCTCCGCGTGGATCGTGAACGCCGATCGCACGCGCACGCTGCTCACGCACCATCACAAGCTCGACAAGTGGCTCCAGCTCGGCGGCCACGCCGATGGCGACGGCGACCTCGCGGCGGTGGCGTTGCGGGAGGCGCACGAGGAGAGCGGCCTGGCCCGCCTGCGGCTCGTGTCGCCCGCGATCTTTGACCTCGACCGCCATTTGATTCCCGCGCGCAAGTCCGAGCCGGCTCACTGGCATTTCGATCTCCGCTTTGTCATTGAGGCCGACCCGCGGGAGCAGCTGGTGATTTCCAACGAGTCGAAGGACCTCGCCTGGGTCGACGTCCTGCAGGTGACGGAGCTCAACCCCGAGGAGTCGATGGCGCGAATGGTGCGGAAGACGCTCGCGCGTTGAGCGCGCTCACGCCCGGCAGGCGAGGCAGTGTCCGCTGGCCGCATGGACATACTCGGCCTGCCACCAATGCGGATCGTTGAGCACGCGGTGCTGCACGCCGGGCGGGAGCGCGGCGGGCGTGGCGCGGAACGGCTGGGCGAGCAGCACGAGCACGCTGTCCTTGCCGCGCAGGCCCGGGCCTGCGTCCGCGATCGCGTTTCCCACGGCCAGTTCGGCGTCGAGCAGTTCACGCAGCTCGGGGGAGAGACGGCGCAAGATGTCGCTGTGGATCGAGGATTTCATTTGAGCGTGCCGAGCAAAATATGACCGCAGGGGACGAGGCCGGCTTTTTGCAGGGTTTGCCGCGACGCGAGGTTGTCGGGGTTGCAGCGGGCGGCGGGGGTGGCACCGAGGGCGTAGGCGGTGCGTTTCAGCTCCTGCACCAGATACGAGCCGAACCCGCGGCGGCGCTGCGGTTCGGGCACGTCGTAGAAGAGATCGCACCACGGCGCGTGGTAGTGGAAACACAGGCCGCCGGTCGCGACCATCTCGCCACCACGATCGAGCGCCCACTCGGCGCAGCCTTGGCGGTTGAGCGTGAAGGCGCGCAGTTCGTCGTTGCTTGTGACTTGGCGCAAGGAGGCGCCGCGCGACGGCAGCGCGGTCTGCGCGTGATCGCGGAAGACGATTTTTTCGCTGACGATGTCGCGCGCGTAGGCGTGCAGCATCACGGTCAGCAGAGTGTCGTTGGTCTGCACCTCGAAGTTTCGCGCGCCGCTCGCGGCGAGAAATGCCTCGAAGAGCGCGAATGCGCTCACGCGGTGCTCGGGCGCGACGAAAAACTCGAACACGGTTGGCTTGCCCGCCCATGGCCCGGCCAGCGCGACCGACCCGTAGCCGACGGCGACGGCGTCAATTTTCAGCAGGTGCGACTGCGTCCAGCCCGGCCGGCGGTGCAGCGAGTCGTGCACGATCTGGCCCGGCGTCTCGCGGCGGTAGTGCTCACGCCAGGGGGTGAGTTCGGCGGGTGCCGCGAGTGTTGCTGAGAGCGGCATGATGCGGCGCCCGGTTCGCCGGCCCCAGCGCCAGAGCGCCACGAGATCCTCCGTGCGCACCCAGCCGGTCTGGCCGTTGGCAAAGGCGAGGCGGGTCCAGCGGTCGTTCAGGAATGCGCGGTCGGCGAGCGCGAGGCTGCCGGCGGCCAGGGGCGTGGTCTTTTGCTGCGTGTCCGCTTCCGTGGGCAATGAGCGCAGGGTGCTCGCGCGCGCGACGACGACGGCGCGCGCATCGGCGGCGGCGCCGTAGGCGAGCAGGCCGGCGAACGACCCGCCGATGGCACCGAGCGCGAGGAGGAAAATCACGAGCGCCGGCGCGAACACGATCCGCGCACGGCGGCCGTAGGCGTTGGCGAGAATCGTGCCGAGCGCGAGGGCGGCGAGCACGGCGGCGGCGATCGCAAAGACCTGCCATTGCGCCGGCGAGTGGTGCTCCGCGAGCGTGCGGAGGGCGTCGGGCGCGACGAACGCGAGGAGCGGCCCGGGGGCGGCGCCCGTCTGCTCACTGCCGTGGCGGAACTGCCAGCGCACGGCCGCGTGCCCGGGATTTTGCACAAACGCGCTCGCCGCCCACGCGGCGGCATCGGTGGCCCGGCCTTGCTGCGCGAGCGCGAGCGAGAGGTTGTGCCGCGCGATCCAGTCCGTGGGCGTGCGGTTGACCGCTGCGCGCCAGGATTTCTCCGCCGCGGCGAAGTCACCGCGCCGGTAGGCCGTCGCGGCGTCGGGCGCGATGGCGACCGCGGCGCGGAGCCACACGGCGCCGGCGCCGAGGAAGACCGCGAGCACCGCGGCGAACGGGAACAGGTTGCGCGCGAGAAACAGCCGCAGCGGCTGAAAGCCCGGCACGCGGTGCGCGGCGAGCGCGGCTTGGGCGCGCGCGGTCCAGTCGGAGGGCAGGGCGACCTGGGCGCCGTAGAGCGAGCGATCGGTCTCGGTCCAAAGCGTGGCCCACGTCGCGTCGGGGATCGCGCTGGCCCGCGGCGCGGCGTGGTTGAGCCGCCACAGCACGGCGGTATCGCGCTGCCACTGCAGCAGGCGCTGAGGCGTGAGCGAGGACGATTGAGCGCCCAGCAGCTTCACGAGCCGCGCACGGGCCTCGCGGCGCGGCCGCTGCGGATCGGTCTGCGCGGCGCGGCGCACCGCGAGGATCGCCCAGAACGCGAGGAACAACGCGAAGGGCGCGGCGAGCAGGAGC
>JAEUHB010000010.1 GCA_016794665.1 Opitutaceae bacterium | reverse complement strand
CGGCGAACGCTGGGGCCGGCACTGGCTCGACGTTGTGCGCTTCGGCGAGAGCAACGGTTTCGAGCGTAACTTCATCATCGACGATCTCTGGCCGTTCCGTGACTTCGTCATCCAGTCGCTGAACGACGACAAGCCCTTCGACCGCTTCATCGTCGAGCACCTCGCCGGCGACGTGCTCGGGAAGGGCGACCCCGCGGTCGAGGTCGGCGCCGCCTTCCTTGTCGCCGGTCCCTACGACGACGTGAAGAACCAGGACGTCGCCGCCCAGGCCAACATCCGCGCCGCCACGCTCGACGATGTCGTCGTTGCCTCGAGCGGGGCCTTTCTCGGCCTCACGGTCGGCTGCGCCCGCTGCCACCACCACAAGTTCGATCCCATCCCGACCGAGGACTACTACCGCCTGCGCGCCGCGTTCGAAGGCGTGAACCACGGCCGCCGCGTCGTCGCCGAGCCCGCCGAGCGCGCCGCGTTCACCGCCGCCACCAAGCCGCTCAACGAGCGCCGCGCCAAGCTCGTCGCCGAGCGCGACACGATCGAGCGCGCGATCATGCAGCGCGCCAAGGCCGCCGCCGCCGAGGCCGCCACGCCCCGCCCGAAGATCAACCCCGATGGCACCGAGGAGAAATTCCCGGCCGTCGCCGCGCGCCACGTGCGTTTCGTGATGACCGCCTCGACCGCGAACGCCAAGTCCGCCGTCGGCTCGCGCCTCACCGAGTTCGAGGCCTGGAGCGCCGGGCCCGCCCCGCGCAACGTCGCGCTTGCCGCCGCCGGCGCCAAGGCCGAGGGCGCGAAGTCCTCAAACGCCGAGGATTTTCCCGAGGCCTATGGCGTGCAGCACGCGATCGACGGCCGCCACGGCGAGCAGTGGTTCATCGGTAATCCCGCCGTCCTCACCCTCACGCTGGCCCGCGAGGAGACGATTGATCGCATCGTGTTTCGCAACGCCAAGGAGACGATGATCGAGGACAAGGCCCAGGGCGCCACGCCCACCGACTACGAGGTGCAGGTCTCCCTCGACGGCCAGACGTGGCGCACGGTCGCCACCGGCGCGGAGCGCCAGCCGTGGAGCGAGGCGCACGCGATCGAGCGGCACCGCGCGGCCGTCACGACGCCGGAGGAGAGAAAGCAACTCGCCGCCCTCAATCCCCGCATTGCCGCCGTCGACCGCGAGCTCAAGGCCGTGCCGCCGCTGCGGCAGGTGTGGGTCGGCAAACCCGGGCAACCCGCCGAGGCCACCCGCGTGCACAAAGGCGGCGACCCGATGAAGCCCGGCGACCCCATCGCGCCCGCGAGCCTCGCCGTGCTTGGCCACGCGCTGCCGGCCTTCGCGCTCGCGCCCGACGCCCCCGAGGGCGAGCGGCGGCGCGCCCTCGCCGAGTGGATCGTGCGCGCCGAGAACCCGCTCCCGCCGCGCGTGCTCGCCAACCGCGTCTGGCAATATCACTTCGGCACCGGAATCGTCGATACGCCGAGCGACTTCGGTTTCCTCGGCGGCACGCCGTCGCACCCTGAGCTGCTCGACTTCCTTGCCCGCCGCCTGCTCGCGCACGGCTGGCGCCTCAAGCCCCTCCATCGCGAGATCCTGCTCTCCCGCACCTACCGCCAGTCGGGCGCCCACCGCACCGATGCCGCGCGCGCGGACAAGGAGGCGCGCCTGCTGTGGCGTTTCCCTCCGCGCCGCCTCTCCGCCGAGGAAATCCGCGACACGATGCTGTCCGTCGCCGGCAAGCTCCAACTCGAGCCGATGGGCGGCCCGGGATTCCGGCTCTACAAATTCACGCAGAACAACGTCAGCACCTACTTCCCGCTGGATCGCCCCGGCTCCGAAAGCTATCGCCGCGCCGTCTACCACCAAAGCGCGCGCGCCAGTGTCGTCGACGTCCTCAGCGACTTTGATCTCCCCGACATTGCGCTCGCCGCCCCCCGCCGCGCCAACACCACGACGCCGCTGCAAGCCCTCACGCTGCTCAACCACAGCTTCACCCTCGACCTCGCCGCCGCGCTCGCCGCGCGTCTCGACGCCACCGACCCGGTCGCGCACGCCTATGCAATCGCCTTCCAGCGCCCGCCGACAACATCCGAAAAATCCGCGGCTGCTACTTTTATTGCGAGGCATGGCCGGGAGGCCTTCTGCCGCGCGCTGCTCAACGCTAACGAACTGATCTATCTCGAGTGAGGGCGACACGCGTCAGCGCGTGCAGCAACAACCCGCCGAAAGCGGCATAGATTGCCGGGCGGGAAAGAGGGCGGAGCAGGCCCTGAAGCGAAGGCTCGTGGAAAAATGCGATGGTGAGCACGAGCGGCCCGCCCAACACCATGATGCTGCCGATCGCTTGAATCGTGCGACGCCACCCTCCCGGAAAAAGTTGCAGGTAGAGGCCGAGCGCGAGATTGAGCAGCGCCGACCACAGCAGGTAGATATGAGTGCTCCGGTAGAGCATCCGCGTTGGGTCCGGCGTGGACTGAAGGCGATCCAGATACCGCTCCATGTATTGGCCGGTGAGCAAAAAGATCACTACGAACCCCAAGCCTACCCCCAGATGCGCGACGCGGAGCCGGCGTCCGTCGCATAGCTGGCGAGTGTCCGTCGTGGATTGCTGCATTTTCTCCATCACTGAGGTGCAGTGACCCCGGACGCCACTTCTGCCAAACGAAATCCCACTGGCCCGCCCGACGCTTGCGTTCCGCCGTTTCTCCGCAGTTTTGTGATTTGCCCCGCCTGCCATGCTTCGCCTCGTCCTGATTGCTTTCCTTTTTGCCGTTGGCTCGGCCCTCGCCGCGCCGCCCAACGTCCTCGTCATCCTCGCCGACGATCTCGGAATCGGCGATGTCTCGGCCTACCGGCCGGGCGCCGATGTGCGGACGCCCCACCTCGATCGGCTCGCGGCGGAGGGCATGCGGTTCACGCGGATGCGCGCCAACGCCACCGTCTGCTCGCCCACGCGCGCGGCGCTCATGAGTGGTTGTTACGCCGATCGCGTCGGCGTGCCCGGCCTCATCCGCACCGATCCGGCGAACACCTGGGGCTACTTCGATCCCAAGGTGCCGACGATCGCGAACTACCTGCGCGGCGCGGGCTACCACACGGCGATTGTCGGCAAGTGGAACCTCGGCCTCACCGCGCCTGGCACGCCCAACGACCGCGGTTTTCATTTCTTCCACGGCTTCCTCGACGACATGATGGACAGCTACACGACGCACCGCCGGCAGGGGCACAATTACATGCGCCGCAACCGCGAGGTCATCGAACCCACGGGTCACGCGACCGACATCTTCGAGACGTGGGCGAGCGATTACCTGCGGGAGCGCGCCGCGGCGAAGACGCCCTTTTTCCTCTACCTCGCCTTCAACGCCCCGCATTTCCCGATGGAGCCGCCCGCCGAGTGGCTCGCGCGCGTGAAGCAGCGCGTGCCCGGCATCGCCGAGAAACGCGCGCTCAGCGTCGGACTCATCGAGCACTTCGACGACGCCGTCGGGCGCGTGCTCGCGACGCTGAAGGCCACCGGCTTCGAGGAAAACACACTCGTTTTCCTCACCTCCGACAACGGCGGCTCCCTCCCGCACGCGCAGAACAACGACCCGTGGCGCGACGGAAAACAAAGCCACTACGACGGCGGGCTGCGCGTTCCGTTCATCGCGCGCTGGCCGGGCCGGGTCGCCGCCGGCGCGACGAGCGACTACGCGGGCCTGACGTTCGACATCTTTGCCACCGCCCTCGAGGTCGCCGGCGTCGCGCGCCCGCCCGCGATCGATGCGGTGAGCCTGCTGCCGGCCCTGCGTGGCGAGCCGCCGCCGAGCGAACCGCGCGAATTGTATTTTGTCCGCCGCGAAGGTGGCCCGGCCTACGGCGGCAAGAGCTACGAGGCGATCATCAAGGGCGATTGGAAGCTGATGCAGAACAGCCCCTACGAGCCGCTCGAACTCTACAACCTGAAGGACGACCCGCAGGAGAAGAACAACCTCTTCGCAAAAAACCAGCGCGTCGCGCGCGAGTTGCAGGCCGCCCTTCGCCTCCACGTGCAGCGCGGCGGCGCGACCCCGTGGCAGCCGCCGGCCCGCTGAGTTTTTCGCCGACCCACGCCAGCGCAGGCTCGCCCCGGACCGGAGTCCGCGCTCAACTCGCGTCCCCCATGAGAACCCTGCTTTGCGTCGCGCTCAGCCTCCTCGCCGCTCACGCCGCGCCGCCGAACTTCCTCGTCATCCTCGCCGACGATCTCGGCTATTCCGACCTCGGCTGCTACGGCGGCGAGATTGCGACGCCGAACCTCGACGCGCTCGCGCAGGGCGGGCTGCGTTTCACCTCGGCCTACAACACCGCGCGCTGCTGGCCCTCGCGCGCCGCGATCACGACCGGTTACTATGCGCAGCAGGTGCGCCGCGACGTCGTGGCCGGCATCGCCAGCGGCGGTGGCAACCGCGGCATCCGCCCGGCGTGGGCGCCGCTCGTCACCGAGTTCCTGCGCACCGCCGGCTACCGCAACTACCACTCCGGCAAGTGGCACATTGACGGCCGCCCGCTGCAAAACGCCTTCGACCACAGCTTCGACATCGCCACCGGCCAGAACAATTTCTTCAAGGCGCCCGGCAACACCGACGACGGCGTGCCCAACGTCCAGACCGACGACTACTACGTCACCGTCGCGACCGCCGAGCACGCGATCAAATACCTGCGCGAGCACGCGGCACAGTTTTCCGGCCGGCCGTTCTACCACTACCTCTGCTTTACCGCGCCGCACTTCCCGCTCCATGCGCCGGCGGAGGACATCGCCCGTTACAAGGACACCTACGCGCGCGGCTGGGACGTCATGGCCGCCGAGCGCCACGCGCGGCAAAGGAAACTCGGGATCACGACGCAGGCGGCCGCGGCGTTCGAGCGCGACGTCGGCCCGCCCTACGCCTTTCCCGACGACATCGTGAAGCTCGGCCCCGACGAGGTGAACCGCCCCGTGCCGTGGGCGAACCTCACGCCCTCGCAGCAGAAATTCCAGTCGGCCAAGATGGCGATTCACGCTGCGATGGTCGACCGCATGGATCGCGAGATCGGCCGCGTGATCGCTCAGCTCAAGGCCATGGGCGCCTACGAAAACACGCTCATCCTCTTCGCGGCTGACAACGGCGCGAGCGCCGAGCTGATGGTGCGCGGCGACGGCCACGACGTCACCGCCCCGATGGGATCGGCGAAGACGTTTCTCAGCCTCGGCCCCGGCTGGTCGAGCGCGAGCAACACGCCGTTTCGCCGCCACAAGACGTGGGTGCACGAGGGCGGCATCAGCACGCCGCTCATCGCGCACTGGCCCGCGGGCATCAAGTCCCGCGGCGAACTTCGCCGCACGCCGACGCACCTGATCGACGTGGTGCCCACGCTGCTCGAACTCTCCAGCGCGAAAGTCCCCGCCGCGATCAAGGGCCACACTGTGCCGCCCTCGCCTGGGCGCAGCCTCGTGCCGGCTTTCGCCAAGGACGTGACGGTCGCGCGCGACTACCTTTGGTGGGAGCACGAGGGCAACCGCGCGATCCGGGCGGGCGACATGAAGCTCGTCGCGCTCAAGGGCGGTGAGTGGGAGCTCTACGATCTCGCCGCCGACCGCGCCGAGTCGAAGAACCTCGCCGCCGCCCGCCCGGACAAAGTGCGCGAGCTCGCCGCGCTGTGGGATCGGCATCTGGAGGAGACCAAGCGGCTCGCCCTCACCGATCCGCCGCCCGCCGCTGCGGAGCCCGCGGCGAAAAAGGGCAAACGGAAGCAACCGTGAGTGGCGCGATGAAGCGTGAACCAATCCCATGCGGTCGCGCGCCTGCAGTAGGGCGGGTCTGTGACCCGCTTTTTCGCGCGGCAAATTTCCGATGGGCGGGTCACAGACCCGCCCTACTTAAGACCATCGTGGTCTGCCTGCTTTTTGTTGGCGCGGGCGACACCGCCATCGCCCAGCCCGCGCGTCCGTCCAGCGACTACCGCAACTGGGCCCTCATCCGCGGTGGCAGTGTTGAGCGCGGCCGCGCGATCTTCCACGCGCCCGATCGCGTCGCGTGCGCGGCGTGCCACTCGGTCGACGGCTCGCACTCCAAGGCCGGCCCCGACCTTGTCGCGGTCGGCGATGCGTTGCCGCGCCGCGATCTCATCACCGCGCTGCTCGAGCCGAACGCCACTATCGCCGTCGGCTACGGCGCGACGCTCGTCGAGACGAAATCCGGCGCCACGCATCTCGGGGTGATCAAGCGCGCCAACGCCGCCGGCGTCGCGGTAATGGGGGCCGACGGGAAACTGGTCGCGATCGCCGCCGCCGATCTGAAGTCTCAGCAACCGAGTCCGCTCTCCCTCATGCCCGAGGGCCTGCCCGCGGCGTTGTCGCTGCAGGAGTTCGCCGACCTGATCGATTACCTCGCGAGCCTGAAGCAGCCGGCCAACTCGCTCACGGCCAACCGCGGCATGCCCGCCGAGATTCCCGCGCTCGCCCGGCAGGCGACGCTGCGACCACTGTTGCCCGAGACGCTGCGTTTCCCGCACGTCATCGTGAGGCAGCCGGGCGATGTGCGGCTCGGCCTCACGTGGTTCGGCCGGATTCCCGGCGAGGAGAATGCGTTTCTCGCCGCGCACCAGTCCGGAAAAATCTGGCGCCTCGATCGCGGCGCGGAGGGTTTCACCAAGACGCTCTTCGCTGATTTCGCCGCCGATGTGTTCAATCGCCGCGGGCCCAACGGTCTGCTCGGGGTGGCCTTCCATCCGCGCTTCCGCGAAAACCGTCGCTACTTCGAGAAGCACCAGATCGTCGAGGGCGACGCGATTTCGACGCTCGTCGTCGAGCGCCGTGCGTCCGCGGATTTTCGCACCGATTCCGGAGAGCCGCCACGCGTGCTGATCAAGATTCCCGCCGTCACGCAGAATCACACCGGCGGCACGATCGAGTTCGGGCCTGACGGCATGCTTTACTGCGCGATGGGTGACACGGGCCCCCAGCAGGATCCCAACGGCCACGGACAGGACCTCGGCCTGCTCCTAGGGAAAATGCTGCGAATCGACGTCGACCGCCGCGACCCCGGCCTCGCCTACGCGATCCCGGCCGACAATCCCTTTCGCGATCGTGCGGGCGCGCGGCCGGAAATCTGGGCGCTCGGCTTCCGCGAGCCGTGGCGATTCTCCTTCGATCCGAAAACCGGCGACCTCTGGGTTGGCGATGTCGGTCAGGACCGCGTCGAGGAGGTGGCGATTGTGCGGCGCGGCGAGAATCACGGGTGGAATGTCATCGAGGGCTTCGAGCCGTTTTCGAATCTTCGCCGGCGCGAAGGCGAGGTCTACACGGCGCCCGTCGCGGCCTATCGTCGGCGCTACGGCAACTCCGTCACGGGCGGCCACGTCTATCGCGGCACGCGCGCGCCGTCGTTCGAGGGCGTCTACATTTTTGGCGACTACACCTCGCGGATGATCTTCGGGCTCTCGCAAAGGGACGGGAAACTCGAGTCGCTGCGCCACATCGCGACCGCGCCGGAGAGCGTCGCGTCGTTCGCGGTCGATGCCCGCGGCGAGCTCCACGTCGTCAGCTACGAGGGCATGGTTTACCACTTGGATTTGGCGGGCGCGGAGTTTGAGCGCGGGGCGCCGGTCGCGCCGCGCTCGCCGGTCGCCTGGGAGCGGCGCGCGTTTCCGTTGCCCGAATCGATCTGGAGCGTCGAGGCCCTCGACACCAACCGCGACGGCCAGCGCGAGCTGATCGCGATGGGGGTGACGCAGGTCTTCGCCATCGAGCACACGAGCTGGCGCACGAGCACGATCTTCGACGCGAAGGACGGCAAGCTGCTCTACTGCGTCGCGTTCGACGCCAATGCCGACGGCGCGCCCGACCTCGCGCTCGGCCGTTACGCGATCCCGTGGATCGAGTCGCGCAAGCCGCCGGTCGCCGGCAAGGCCGCGCCACCGGCGCCGATCGGCCCCGACTTCAGCGTCGCGTGGCTCGAGAATCCGCGCCGCGGCGGGGCGTGGAAGCTCCATGTCGTCGACCGCGAGCTCAACGGCATCCACGGCATCTGGGCGGGCGACGTGAACGCCGACGGCCGTGCCGACGTGATCGCCAACAGCATCAGCGGCCCGGCGTTTCCCAACAGCCTCGCGTGGTTCGATCTTGCCGCGCCCGGCGGGCCGCGGCGCGAGGTCGTCACGCGCGCGGGTGCCGACGGCCGGCCGCACTACCTGGACTTCGCCGACATCGATGGCGATGGGCGAGGGGACATCCTGCTCGGCGATTCCGGCGCCGGCACGTGGACGTGGTGGAAGCGCGGCGCCGCCGACGAACCGTGGGCGAAGCACCGCATCGCGCAGGAGCGCGGCGCGACCAACATCCGCGCCGCGCAGATTGATGGCGATGGCCGCATCGACGTCGTCGGTGCGGCGGGGCACGGCAAAGGAGTATATTGGTTTTCCGGCCCGGATTGGACGCGCCACGTGATCGACGCTGACCTCGCGACGCCGCACGCGCTCGCGGTGGGCGACTTTGACGGCGACGGCGACGCCGATGTCGCGGTCGCCTCCTACACGGCGTTCGTCACCCGTTGGTATGAGAACGACGGCCGGGGCAACTTCACGCCGCACGACATCGACACGGGCAACCGGCAGCAGGCCTACGATCTCAAGGCCGCCGACCTCGACGGCGACGGCCGCGTCGATCTGATTCTCGCTGGCCGCGAATCGAAAAACGCCGTGGTGTATTTCAACCGCGCGCGGTAACCTCCGGTGTCGCCATCAACCCCAGAATCCAGATGAAATCCCTCGTGTTCATTCTCGCTGCCCTGGCCATCGGTGTTTCTCCGATGACCGCGCAAACCAAGTCAAAGGCCGCGGCCAAGAAAGCCGTGTCGCCGCCGGCCTACGCGGCGGCCGTGCCGAAGCCGACGCTCACCGAGGTGCGCTATGGCCCGCACGAGCGCCACGTGCTCGACTTCTGGAAAGCGGAGTCGAACGGGCCCGCGCCGCTGGCCTTCGTCATCCATGGGGGCGGCTGGAGCGGTGGCGAGAAGGAGCGGGTGGATCGTTTCGTGGATGTCGCGGCCTTGCTTAAGGCGGGCGTTTCCGTTGTCGCGATCAACTATCGCTTCATCAAGCAGGCCGAGGCCGAGGGGATTTCGCCGCCGGTGAAAGCGCCGCTCCATGACGCGGCGCGGGCGTTGCAGTTTGTGCGCAGCAAGGCGGCGGCGTGGAATCTCGACAAGACGCGCGTCGGCGCCGCCGGCGGTTCGGCGGGAGCCTGCTCGAGCCTGTGGCTCGCGTTTCACGACGATCTCGCGGATCCACGCAGCGCCGATCCCGTGGCGCGAGAGTCCTCGCGGCTCCAATGCGCCGCCGTGACCGGAGCGCAGACGACCCTCGACCCGCAGCAGATGAAAACGTGGACGCCCAACAGCCGCTATGGTGGGCACGCGTTCGGATTAGGGGGCTTTGCGGAGTTTCTCGCCGCGCGCGAAAAGATCCTGCCGTGGATTGCCGAGTATTCGCCCTACGCGCTCGTCAATGCCGGCGATCCGCCGGTCTACTTGATTTACAGCGCCCCGCCGGCCCTCGGCCAGGATCAGAAGGACCCGACGCACACGTCGAACTTCGGCGTGAAGCTGCAGGAGCATTGCGCCGCGAATCGCGTGCCGTGCGAGCTAGTGTATCCCGGTGCTCCCAACGTGAAGCACGCCACGCCGACGGCGTTCCTTATCGCGACGCTTAAGGCGAAGTAATCCATGCGCCGGTTCCGGCCCGCCGTGATCCGTCGCGACTCTCCTCTTTCCCCATGTGCCTAGTGAACCCCATCCGCCTCCTCGCTGTGCTGGCGCTCGCGCCGTTTGCCGGCTCTGCCCCCGCCGCCCAGCCGGCGCGGCCCAACATCGTCATCCTCTACGCCGACGACATGGGCTACGGCGATCTCGGCGCGCAGAATCCGGAATCAAAGATTCCCACGCCCCACCTCGATCGGCTCGCGCGCGAAGGCACGCGCTTCACCGACGCGCATAGCTCGTCCGGCATTTGCACTCCCAGCCGCTACGCCCTGCTCCAGGGGCGTTATCATTGGCGGAAGTTCCATGGCATCGTGAACAGCTTCGACCAGCCGGTCCTCGATGCGGAGAAGACGACGTTGCCCGAGTTGCTGAAGGCGCAGGGCTACACGACCGCGTGCATCGGCAAGTGGCATCTCGGCTGGGATTGGAACGCGATCAAGAAGCCCGGCGCCACGCCCGTGGCGGCGGCGCCGAAAGACAAAGGCAAGGGCAAGGCGGCGGGCCCGCCCGCGGGGTTCGCGCCGGAGGCGTTCGATTGGAGCAAGCCGATTCCCGGCGGTCCGCTGTCGCACGGGTTCGATTATTATTTTGGCGACGACGTGCCCAATTTCCCGCCCTACGCGTGGTTTGAAAACGACCGCGTCATCACGCCGCCCACGGTGCCGCTCGCGATCACGCCATCGACCGCCGAGGGTAACTGGGAAGCGCGCCCGGGTCCGATGGTCGCGGGTTGGGATTTCTGGGCGGTGATGCCCACCCTCACCGACAAGGCCGTGCAGTGGATCGGGCGGCAGAAAGCGAGCGAACCGTTCTTCCTCTACTTTCCCTTCACCTCCCCGCATGCGCCGATTGTGCCGACGGCGGAGTTCACGGGCAAATCGCAGGCCGGAGGCTACGGCGATTTCATGGCGCAGACCGATGCCACCGTGGGCCGCGTGCTCCGCGCGCTCGCGGAAAAGGGCTTCGCTGAAAACACCCTCGTCATCTTCAGCGCCGACAACGGCCCGGAAAGCTACGCCTACGAGCGCATCCGCAACTTCGCGCATCGCAGCATGGGCCCGTTGCGCGGCCTGAAGCGCGACCTCCACGAAGGCGGCCACCGCGTGCCGTTCATCGCGCGCTGGCCCGGGGTCATCCCGGCGGGCCGCGTGAGCGACGGCCTGCTCAGTCAAATCGATCTTTTCGCCACCATCGCCGGCCTCGTGGGTGCGGCGATTCCGGCCGGGTCCGCCGAGGACAGCTACGACCAGCGCGCGCTTCTGACCGGGGCCGGTCCCGGGGTGCGCTCGACCTTGGTGCACAACACGAACGCCAACGGCTACGCGCTCCGCCACGGCGACTGGGTGCTCATCTCCGCCAAGACCGGCTCCGTGACCAAGGTGCCCGAGTGGTTTGATCCGGCCAACGGCTACAAGGCCCATGCCCTGCCTGGTGAACTCTACAACCTGCGCGAGGACCTTGCGCAGAGAAACAACCTCTACGCGCAGCACCCCGACAAAGTCGCGCAACTCACCGCACTGCTCGCGCAGGTCCGCGCCAAGGGGCAGGTGAGATGAGTCCGACAACTCTCCGTTTGCTGGCTGGCGCCTTGCCGCGCGAATCGTTTGTTTCCTGCCTGCGTCTTCGTTTCCCCACTCACCGTTCCCCAACTCCATGATGCCCCTGAGAACTCCTGCTCGCGCCCTCGTTGTCCTGGTCCTCTCGGCTTGCGTTGCCGGCCACGCGGCCGCTGCCGAGGCGGCGAAGAAGAAAGGTGCCGCGCCCGATCGCCCCGCGCAGGTCGGCCCCGCCATCAACGAGAACAAAGCCACGCCGGTTTCTCGCCTCAAGGTCGCGCCGGGCTTTGCCGTCGAGCTCATCTACTCCGTGCCCGGCGTTGAGCAGGGCTCGTGGGTCAACCTCTGCGCCGACGACCGCGGCCGCATCTACGCGAGCGACCAATACGGCGGGCTCTATCGCTTCACGCCGCCGGCCCCCGGCCAGACCCTGGAACGCTCCGCTGTCGAGCAGATGCCCGCCGATATCCGCGCCATCAACGGCATGGTGTTTGCCTTCGGCGCGCTCTACGTCGGGGTCAACGACTACGAGAACAAGATCAAGAGCGGCGTCTACCGCATCACTGACAGCGATGGCGACGACCGCCTCGACAAGGTCGAGCTCCTCCGCGCCATCGAGGCGCGCGGTGATCACGGCGTCCACGCCATCGTGCCGACGCCCGACGGCAAGGCGCTGTATCTGATTACCGGCAACGGCGCCAAGGCCACGGCGCTCGCGCCCAGCTCTCAAGTCCCCCGCCACTGGGGCGAGGATCACCTGCTGCCCCGCATGCCGGATGGCCGCGGCTTCATGCGCGATGTGCTCGCGCCCGGTGGGATCATTTACCGCTTCACTCCCGACGGGAAAACCTTCGAGGCCTACGCCTCCGGCTTCCGCAACATCTTCGACGCCGCGGTCAATCGTGATGGCGAGCTCTTCACCTACGATGCGGACATGGAGTATGACTTCAACACCTCGTGGTATCGCCCCACCCGCATCAACCACGTGATCAGCGGCGCGGAGTTCGGCTGGCGCAACGGCGCGGGCAAGTGGCCCGAGTTTTATCCCGACAACCGCGGCGCGGTCGTGAACGTCGGCCCCGGATCGCCGACCGGCGTCACGTTTGGCTACGGCGCCAAGTTCCCCGCGAAATACCAGCGCGCGCTCTTCGCCCTCGATTGGAGCTGGGGTAAGCTTTACGCGGTTCACCTCACGCCCGACGGCGCGAGCTACAAGGCGACGAAGGAAGAGTTCATCTCCGGCACGCCGCTCCCGCTTACCGACGCGATCATCCACCCGAAGGACGGCGCGATGTATTTCGCCATCGGCGGGCGTCGCGTGCAGTCGGGCGTTTATCGCGTGACCTACCGCGGCAGCGAGTCCACGGCGCCCGACACCACGAAGCCTGCCCCCAGCCCGGCCCGTGAGCTGCGCCGATCGCTCGAGGCCTTTCACGGCAGACAGGATCC
This sequence comes from Opitutaceae bacterium, assembly GCA_016794665.1. GTDB lineage: Bacteria > Verrucomicrobiota > Verrucomicrobiia > Opitutales > Opitutaceae > ER46. The sequence continues at coordinate 9,085 of JAEUHB010000010.1, read as the reverse complement.
CGCCGCCGTGGCGAAGGCCTGGCCGCACCTCGCGCACGCCGACAGCGCGATCCGCTGGGCCGCGCGCATCGCGCTCGAGCACCAACCGGTCGAGACTTGGGCGGAAAAGGCCCTCGCGGAGCGCAATCATTCGCTCCAGGTCGAGGCGCTGCTCGCCCTGGCTCATGCGACCGGCGTGTGCCCGCCGCACCGCGTGGTCGGCGCGGCGCCGGTGGACGCAGCCCGCGGGGCCGCGCTCCTCGCCGCACTGTCGAAGATTGATCATGGGAAGCTCGACGCCGCGCGCCAGCTCACCCACCTGCGCACAATCCAAGTCGTGCTGAACCGGTTCGGGCGGCCTGACGCCGCGGCCGTGAAGGCGCTCATTGCGAAGCTCGATCCGCTCTTTCCGGCCAGGACCCGCGAGGCCAACTGGCTGCTTTGCGAGACGCTCGTGTTCCTGGAGGCGTCCACCGTCGCCGCCAAGGCCGTCGCGCTGATCAAGTCCGCCCCCACGCAGGAGGAGCAGATCGAGTATGCGCGCTCGCTGCGCATGCTGAAGGCCGGCTGGACCACGGCCACGCGCACCGCCTACCTCGAGTGGATGCTCAAGGCCGTGAACTACCGCGGCGGCGCGAGTTTCGACAAGTTCATCGAGTTCATCCGCAACGACGCGCTCGCGACGTTCACCGACGCGGAGAAGGCCGGGCTCGCCGACCTCCTCGCGCGCAAGCCGGAGCGCAAGAGCGTCGTCGAGAATCTCGGCGACGTCTTTGCGGGCCGCACCCCCACGCAGTGGACGCTCGATGAGCTGAGCGCGGCCGCGAAGAACGGCATGCGCGGCCGGAACTTCGAGCGCGGGCGGAAGATGTTCGGCGCCGCCGCGTGCTTCGCCTGTCACCGCTTCGGCAACGAGGGCGGCATGACGGGCCCCGATCTCACCGGCGCCGGCGGCCGCTACAGCGCGCACGACCTGCTCGACCAAATCATCAACCCGAGCAAGGAGATCAACGAGCAGTTCGTGCCCAGCGTGCTGACCTAGCTCAACGGCGAGACGGTGGTCGGGGTGGTCGTGAACCTCAACGGCGACACCGTCTCGATCAACACGGATCCCTCGGAGCCGCACACGCAGACCCGCGTCGACCGCAAGGAAGTGAAGAGCATCGAGCCCTCGCACGTGTCGCCGATGCCGCCGATGCTTCTCAACATGCTCACCAAAGACGAGGTGCTCGACCTCGTCGCCTACACCTTGAGCGGCGGCGACGCGCAGCACGCGATGTTCCGCCGCTGAGCCGCGGCCGGCCCCTGCGCCGGCCGGCGGCGCAGAGAGAGGCTTGCGGGCCGGCTGGTCCGCGGTTGGATTGCGGCGAATTGCAACGAGTCCTGCCCAGGGAATTTTTTCGCCGCCTTGTCTTCTTCGCCGGCCTGCTGCTGGCCGCCTTCGCGTTCGCGATGGTGGGCCTCGCGCTGGTCGAACGAGGCATTCGCGACGCGATCGCCCAGGACGAGGCCGCGGAGCAGGGTGAGCGGTTTGACGGCGCGCTGCGGCTGGCGAGCGAGCCTCTGCGGATGTTCACCGAGGCCTATGCCCGGCGCGTGACGTTTATCCGGCCCCGGGCCGTCCTCGATGGCGCGGCGCCCCGCACCGTCCTCGCCAACGCCCTGCGGACGTTTCGGACCGACTACGTCTGGGTGATCGAGGCGGATGACGCGCCGCGCCACCATGTGGCGCGGGAGGGGTTGGAGCCCATGCCCCTCCCGCGCCTGCCGGATGCGGCTGCGAGGCCGACTGCGTTGGGATTCCATTTCATGCAAGGGGGCGTGCTGCACGAGTTGAGCGGGCGCCGGCTCGACCGCGACTTGCGCTCGCCGGGTGATAAGCCCGGCTGGTTCATCGCGGCGCGGCGGCTGGATGAAGCGGCGCTCAACTCGCCTGCGCTGCCGATCGGTGGGGAGGTCATGGTCATGCCCCCTGACGCGCCGAGTGTCGCGCCGGCGGGCGAGTTGATTTACGTGGACCGGCTTCTGACTGGATTTGACGGCCAGCCGGTCGCGCGCCTGCGCCTCGTGCATGCCGCTCACGAACTCGCTTCGGTGGCGGCGGCCCGCCGCGCGCGCCTCGCTCTCATGTTCGGTTTCGCCGTCGTCCTGCTGGGCATCATGGTGGCTTGCCTCTGGCGCTGGGTCATCCGTCCGGCGAGCGCGATGCACCGGAGCCTCGCGGCCGAGGATCCCGCGCCGCTCGCTTCACTCGTCGCGGTGGGTGGCGACTATGCCCGCCTCGCGGAGACGCTTCGCACACTGCTCGAAGGCCGGGCTGCCTTGCGCCGGGCGCTGGCCGAGCGCTCCCAACTCGACCGCGATTTGCACGACGGCGTGATCCAGAGCCTCTTTGCGTCCGGGCTCAGCCTCGCCCAAGCCCGCAAGCTTCTGCGCAGCGACCCGGTGGCCGCGGAACGAGCATTGTCGGAGGTGGAGGATACGCTCAATGCGAGCATCCGGGAAGTGCGCGTCTTGATCGAGGAACTCGCGCCGGATGCGGATGAGGGTGCGAACTTCTCCGCGGCGGCGACGGCCGTCGTCACGCGGGCCTGTGCCGGACAGCCCAGCCTGGCCGCGACCGTCCTGATTGACGAGCCCGCGGCGGTGGCCCGTCCGCTGGCGCACCGCGTGGAGTTGCTGAACTTCATCCGCGAGGCCGCGAGCAACGTGGTCCGTCATGCGCGCGCACGCTCGCTTTCGGTTTCTCTCCGCCCCGGGCCGGACGGCGCCGCCCGGCTCGAGATCGTCGACGATGGCGCGGGCTTCGACCCGACCCGCGTGTCCTCGGGCCGGGGCCTGCGCAACCTTGCCGCGCGCGCGACGACGCTCGGCGCGGCGCTCGCCATCGAGTCCGCCGCAGGCCGCGGCACGCGTATCCGGCTTGATTTGCCGCTCCCGGCGGCGAGCGAGGCGGGCGCTTCGTGAGAGATGCTGCCCGTGAAGATTCGGGGACTGCATTGGAAGCCGGTGGTGATTCTCGCCGGGCTTTGCCTCGGCCTGGGCCATCAGGGCGAGGTGCGGGCGCAGGCAACGGTCCTGTCCGCGGGGAGGGGCGAGGGCACCCGGGCGGGTGCGGAACAGGTGATGGCCGGCGTCACGCTCCGCTGGTGCCCGCCGGGAAAATTCACGATGGGCAGCCCGCCGGGCGAACCCGGGCGTCGTGCGGACGAGGCTCAGGTGGAGGTCACGCTCACGCGCGGGTTCTGGCTGGGGCAGTTCGAGGTCACGCAGCGGCAGTGGCGGCGATTCCGCCCGCTCGCGCGCGAGGCGGATGTCGCGGGCCGCGGTGATGAATTCCCCGTCTACTGGGTGAGCTACCTCGATGCGGAGGAATTCTGCCGCTGGCTCACGCGTCAGGCGCGCGCGGCGGGCGAATTGCCGGCCGGATGGGAATTTGCCCTGCCGACGGAGGCCCAATGGGAATACGCGTGCCGCGCCGGGACGACGACGGCGTTTGCGTTCGGCGCGGAGCTCACGCCGCGGCACGCCAACTTCGGCCGCCCGTATCGCGGCGAGCCGCGCGGTTATCCCAAAGGATCCGCGGAACCCGTCGGCCGATATCCGGCGAATGCCTGGGGCCTGCACGACATGCACGGCAACGAATTCGAGTGGTGCCGCGACTGGTATCACGCGCGCCTGCCCGGCGGCACAGACCCCGATCTCTCAGACCGGCAGGGTGAGCCCAATCGTGACGGCAGTTTTTCGCGGGTGCGGCGCGGTGGTGCGTGGACGGACAGCTCCGAGTTCTGCCGCTCCGCCCTGCGCCTGCGCTACGAGCCGGACCGCAGCTCTGATCATATCGGTTTCCGGGTGGCCTTGGTGCAAGCCGCCGCGCGGCGTGCCGAGTGAGCGGGCTTTTCGCTCGCCGTTTCGCAAGGCCGGGACACGGTGGCGGCACCCCGCAATGATTCTTCGCTCCTGTCGCCTGGCTCGCTCCCGGCCCGCGCTCACCCTGCTATTTCTCGCTCCCGCTTTTGCGGCCGGGGCGCCTGCCTCCGGGGCTTCGAATGATGCCGGCCCCGTCGTCCTCTCGCCGTTCACGGTCGCGACCGGCCAGGACAACGGCTACGCGGCCGCCGAGACGCTCGCTGGCACGCGCATGCGGACCGACCTGCGGGACATCGGCGCGTCGCTCACCGTGCTCACGCCCGAGTTCATGCGGGACCTCGCGGCCAACTCGCTCGACAAGGCGCTGCTCTACACGCCGAGTGTCGATTCCGTCGAGGGCGACAACGTCGACGCCAACCGCGCCGGCGGCAACTTCCTGCGCTTTGGCACCGGCCAGCAGTATTCAATCCGTGGCTTCGTGAGCAACAACGGGGAGCAGGGGCTGTCGCACGATTTTTTCTCCGCGCTCGAGTCGAATGACGCCTACAACCTCGAGCGCATCACGCTCGCGCGCGGCCCCAACGCGCTCCTGATCGGCGTCGGCAACCCCCAGGGCGCCGCGGTCACGACCACCAAGCGCGCCCAGCTTTCCGCGCGGAAAACCGCCGTGCAGGCTCAACACGACCGCTGGAGCTCCCGCCGCCTCGCGCTCGACCACAACCAGCCGCTCGTTCCCGGCCGGCTGGCGCTGCGGCTCAACCTGCTCCACGACCAGAAACGGGAGTTCCGGCCCAACGAGGGCCGCGCGCAGGATCGGCTGACGCTCGGCCTGACGGCGCGGCCGTTTGCCAACACCACGATCACCGCGAACCACGAGCACTACTCGATCAACCGCAACGTCGCGATCCTCTCGTGGGGCTTTGACGGCGGCGCCTTGCAATGGCTCGCGAAGGGCCGGCCCACGGTGAACTTCGCGCCGCAGGGCCAGACGTGGGCCGCCAACGGGCGGCCGCAGCCGGGCTTTGACCCGCGGCTCGCGCTCACGCAGTTCGCCGCGCAGCAGCCGACGTGGATCGTCGGCCTTCCGCTCGCGAATCCCATGGTGAACACGCGCTTTCAGTCTCAGGTGCGGCCGAACACCTTCGGCGGCGTCAATAGCCAGGCGTCCTACCAGACGGTCGATCCATGGGCGCTCTTCGGGCTTTCGAAGCGCGCCAACCTGCAGGCCGGCACCTGGGACGATCCCGAGCAGCGGGTGCACGGGCGGTGGACGCAGCTGTTCGTCGAGCAGCGCCTCGCCGAGGGCCTGCACTTCGAGCTCGCCGGCAACGTCGCGCGCGACGCGCGTTCGTTTTCCCCCGACTCCTTCAACATCGTGAAGATCGACGTTGATCGCTTCCTGCCGGATGGGACCACGAATCACGGCTTCCTCGTTCCCTACGCCGAGACGCAGGGCCAGTATCGCGACCAACTCGGCCGCCTCGCCGAATACCGCGCCACGCTCAGCTACGATCTCGATCTCACGCGGCGCTCCCGGTGGCTCGGCCGCCACAGCCTCGCCGGCCTCGCGCAGGTGAGCCGCACCGACAGTGATCAGGACGTGATGCGCTACTTCAACCTCGCGACCGTCGGCCGCGCGGGCGCGGGTTGGAGCAACGATGCGCTCGCCGCCGCGCACATCGTGCGCACGCGCGTCTATTTCGTGAACGGCCAGGTGCCCTCTCCGCTCCCCGATCAATTTCAGATCACCAAGAATCTCGCGCGCCTCAACGGCCGCACGCTCGTCGGCGCCAACGCCAACGACTCCGCGCCGGTCAACCTCGGCCTGCGGCCGTTTCTCAACTCCACCAAGACGCGCTTCACGGACGATGCGCTCTCGTTCGGCTGGCAGGCGCGGTGGCTCTCTGGCCGCCTGGTGACGGTTTTCGGCTACCGCGAGGACGACACGAAGAGCTACGGCGCCCCCATCATGCGCGAGTTCGTCGACCCCGCGATCGCCGGCGCGGCGAGCGATCCGCTGCGGCGCTATTTCACCCCTTCGCGTGGCGTGCCGCTCGACGCGCAGCCGAGCGTCGCCACGGCGGGAATCTCGCGCACGCACGGCGCGGTTTTCCATGCGCTGCCGTGGCTCTCCCTCACTTACAACCGATCGAACAACTTCAGCCCCGTCGGCAACGCCTCGTGGGTGAATTTTGAGGGAGTGGCCGCGCCCAACTCCATCGGGCGCACCGAGGACTACGGCCTGCGCTTCACGCTCCTCGGCGGCCGGCTCTCGCTCGCGGCCAATCGTTTCACGACGAGCGCGAGCGATCAGGCGCGCAGCGCCAATGCCTATTCGGCCAACATCAAGAACATCCTCACCCGCCTGCGGGCGAACTACCGCGACACGCGCGATTCGCACTTCGTCGCGATGGCGCAGACCGGCGGCTATCCGGCGGACACGGTCAACGTGAGCGACACGTGGGGATTCGAGGCCGAGGGATACGAGCTGAGTGTGATTTTCAACCCGTCGCCGCGCTGGCGCGTCGCGCTCACCGGCAGCCAGAACGAGAACACCCTCGGCACGCATCTCGCGTCCCTCGGCCGCTACCTGAATGCCGCCGGCGACTTCCAGGGCCTCGGCACCTGGCGGCGCTTTGCGAGCGAACTGCGCCGCGTCGAGGCGGGCCAGCGCTCCGCGCAGTTCGACCTCGACCCCGCGAGCGCGTCGGCGCGCGCGCAGGCGGGCGCCGACGCGCTTTACCTGGAGCAGCAGTCGGCGGCGGCCGAGCGCGTCTACCTCGACGAGCTCGCGCTGGAGGGGGCCGCCACGCACCGAAACGGAAAATACGCGCTCAATGGCCTCGCCACGCACACCTTTGCCCGCGAGGGCGCCCTGCGCGGCTGGTCGGTCGGCGGCAACTTCCGCTGGCGCAGCGCCAACATCGTAGGCTACGCGCGCACGCTCGTCGCGGGCGCGCCCACCGGTGTGATTGACGCTCGCCGGCCGTTGCGCGGCGACTACTGGCTCGATGTGGGGGCGATGCTCGCGCACGAGCGGAAGATTTTGGGGAACGTGAACCTGCGCCTCCAGCTCAACGTCGAGAACCTCTTTGACTGGAGCCGTGCCCGCCTGGTCTCGCTCGACTACGACACGGAGGGAATCGTGACCGCGGCGAACGGCCTCGCGCCCATCCGGTGGGAGCTGCGCCGTCCGCGGAATTTTGTCCTCACGGCGACGTTTGGATTTTGACTACCCGGCGGGCCGCCTCATGCAACGAAGTCGCTGGCAGAAAAACTGCTCTCCCAACCCGTGCGAGCGCTCCTTCCCACGGATGGTCAACTCCGCCAAACGATTCCCCTCCTCATGATTGTCACGCCATCCCGCCCCATCGCGTTCGCGGCCAAACCGTCGCCGCCGTCCCCATGAACCGCCGCCATTTCCTCACCGTGCCAGTGCTGCTCGCGGCGCAGCGCGGCCTCGCGTCAGCCAGCGGCAATTGGCCGTCATTTCGCGGCCCGTTGGCGGCCGGGGTGGGGGACTCCGCGCCATTGCCAGCCGAGTGGAAGGTGAAGTGGAAGGCGCCGTTGGACGGCCTCGGGCACTCGAGCCCGGTGATTTGGGGCAACCGCCTCTTTGTCGCCACCGCGGTGAACTCCGCCGGCCGCGCCCCGATCAAGCTCGGCCTTTACGGCGACCGCACCGCGGCGGAGGAGACCGCCGAGCAAACGTGGAAGATTCTCTGTTTCGACAAGCGCACGGGCAAGATGCTCTGGGAGCAAACCGCGCATCGGGCCGTCCCGCGCACCCAGCGCCACCTGAAAGCCACGCAGGCCAACACCACGATCTCGACGGACGGCAAGGTGCTCGTCGCATGCTTCGGTTCCGAGGGGCTGCATTGTTATACCCTCGACGGCGAACGCCGCTGGAAGAAGGACCTCGGCGTGATCAACGTGAGCAAATACGACGTGGGCTGGGGCTACGCGAGCTCGCCAACTCTTCATGGAGATCGGATCGTTCTCCAATGCGATGCGCCCAGCAACCCCTACCTCGCGGCGTATCGGCTCTCCGACGGCGAGGAGCTCTGGCGCACACCGCGCAAGGGCGTGTGCGAACGTTGCTGGGCCACCCCCTATGTGCACGTCGCGGGCGGCCGCACGCAGATCGTCGCCAACGGCTGGCCGTATGTGGCGGGCTACGATTTCGCGACGGGTGCGGAGCTCTGGCGGCTAAAGACCGGCGGCGACAACCCGATCCCGACTCCGTTTTCGGCGCACGGCTTGATCTACGTCGCCAACGGCCACGGTGGCTCCGCGCCGGTCTGGGCCATCCGCCCCAGCGCGACGGGTGACATTACGCCGGCGGACGGTGACACCTCGGGGCCATTCATCGCGTGGTCCGATCAGAAGAGCGGCATCTACATCCAGACGCCGCTTGTCTACCGCGACCTGCTCTATTGCGGGTCGAACGCCGGCATCTTGAAGTGCATGGACGCCCGGGATGGCAAGGCGCACTATCAGGAGCGCGTCGTGCCGGCCGCCGCCGGTTTTTCCGCTTCACCTGTGGCGGGCGACGGAAAAATTTACTGCTCCAGCGAGGAAGGCGACGTCCATGTGATCGCCGCGGGGACCGAGTATCGGAAACTCGCCGTCAATCGCCTCGGCGAACCGTTGATGGCCACGCCCGCCATCTCGGAAGGGCAGCTCTATTTCCGCACACTCCAGTCACTGATCGCAGTCGGCTAAGGCCCGGGCCGGCCTTGCGCACCATCGCCCAGAAATTCCATGCACGCTTCACCACGTCTCCTCGCGGCGCTTCCCGCCGTATTCTTTGGCTGGGCGGCCTCGGCCCCGGCCCAATCCACGGCCCCGGCCGCCGCCGGCCAATCCGCGATCGCGCTCGATAAATTTGAGATCAAGGGGGAGCGCTTCGAGACCCGCAACGTGGATCAGCCCCGCACGGAGAACGACATCACTCCCTATGTGGTCGTGAACCGCGAGCTGATCGATCGCAGCGGTGCGATCTCGATGCAGGACTTCATCACGCAGTTGCCGCAGAACACCGCCAACGCCGTCTCGCCGAGCGGCATCGGCAACACCAACGCCAACGTGAGCGTGATCAACTCCCGGGGCCTCGGCGCGGCCGATACGCTCGTCCTGGTCAACGGCCGGCGCCTGCCCAGCGGGTCGGCCTCGTCCACCGCGTCCGGCCAGGCCGACCTCAACACCATCCCGCTCGCGGCCGTCGAACGCATCG
>JAEUHB010000476.1 GCA_016794665.1 Opitutaceae bacterium | reverse complement strand
CGAGATTTTTTTCCTCAAGGCGGAGGAGATCGACTGGATCGAGGCGGAGGGCGACTACATGAAGTTCCACGTCGGCCCGCGGGCGCACCTGATGCGCGAGACGATGGCGCGGCTCGAGGCGCGGCTCGACGCACGGCGCTTCGTGCGCATCCACCGCTCGACAATCGTGAACATCGACCGCGTGCGGAAGCTCAGCCCGTCCTTCGGCGGGGAATATGCCGTGATCCTCGCTGACGGCACGAAGCTCCGCCTCAGCCGCGGTTACCAGGAGCGCATCGCGGCGCTGCTGAAGCAGGCGCTGTAGGGTTTTCCGCTCGAGTGGGTGCGCTCCCGCGATCCGCGGTGCGCGCGAGCTCGATCGAATGCACTAGTCCACGAAATACCCGGGAAGGAGGAAGAGCGTGCACGCCACCGAGAAAGCGAGCATCACGAGCATTCCCGCGAGGTGCTTGTAGGCGTGGATCCCGCAGAACAACTCCGCGACTTCCGGCTTGTCGGGCAGGTAGATCACCCGCCGCGCTTTAGGATGGATGAAGTCGCGCGAGACTCGTGGGAGCCGCGACCTAAAGCGCCGGACAGAGCCATTTTTGTCCACGAACTCGACGACGGGGTAGTGCGCCTGGCTTGAACCCACCATTCCCAAGCTCCCTCCGGTCTCTTCGCCGATGATGATCCCCGTTGTGCGAATGCCGTGACGCAGGAGGCGAAAGAGAAGACGCGCCTCGAGTGCTGCCAGGACTGCGAACAGGGCGATGCAGGCGACGCCGACGAGCATCGCTCCGCTCACTGCGGCGAGCAAGGAGACGGCGGGCATCACCAACGCATGGTTGATGGAGGTCCGCACCGCGAGCATCGTTTTCGGAGTGCCGAAGCCGCTGCAGGCGACGCGCGGGGGCGCAGAACACGCCGGCGGGGCGTTTGGTCGCGGATATTTTGGGGTTCGTCGCATTCCTGAAACTCCGCGCGGCCGGCGGCGCTTATGGGGGCGTGCTGCGACGTCTGGTTTTCTTTCCCGGCCTTTTGCTCCTCTCCGCGCTGCTGGGTGCGGCGACGCCGCTCGACAACGCCCGCCGCGCGCAGGCGCTGCTCGGCCCGGAGGTCTGGTCGCGCGTGATCGAAATCGACAACGCCGCGGGCGGCGCGCGCTACCCGGCGCTCGTGCATGCGCTCGTCTTTGAGTTCGCGGGCATCCTTTGGTTCTACGCGGACGCCGACGGCACGCAGAGTTTCTCGCTGCACCGCGGGCAGCTCGCCGCCGAGAAGGCGGACTTCGCCCCGCTGCTGCGCGAAATCGATCCGGGTTTTTTGCGCTGGCGGGCCCTGGCCGATGACGGGGCGCCCGCGCCCGGGACCGCCGCCGCAGCCGAGCCGCTGCTCAACGGCTGCTTCGTCGAGAGCGTCGCCGCGTGGCGGCGGCGCGTGGCGCGCGGGGAGGAGACGGGCGCGCCGCGCCTGCTTTCCTACTACTTCAAGCCCGGCGTGGCGAAGGCCGGGCACACCGTGCTCGCCTTCGAGGCGCGCGGCCGGCTGGAGATCTTTGATCCGGCGCGGCCGGAGCGGCGCTTCGAGTTCTCAAGGCGCGCGGGCAGCGATGCGCTGCGGCTGGCGCGCGAGCTCGATGGCCGCGCGGTGGCGCGCGCGCGTTTCCTCGAGCTGCCGGAGGCGCCGCCCGCCGCGGTGGCGGATGCGCCCGCGGCAGCGGGCCGGGCGGGGGCGACCTTGTAGGCGCGCGGCACACGTTCGGTTTTCCGCCGCGGCGACGCTGGTCGCGCCGCGCGGGCGGTTCGTCGCGGGCGGCGCCGACGTTCGTCGCAACCGCGCGCGATGACGCGATTTTTTCGTCGCTCATGGGCGGTGCTTCGGCGCGCGCCGGGGCGGATCAGTCGCATTGGCGTTTTGGCGCGCGGGCGCGGTGCTTCGCTCGCGCCGACCAATCCCGGGCTCCCCGTGGGCCCGGTGCCACCGCAACCCGATCCCCCCGCCATCATGATCCCCCGCCTCCCCCTTCGCGGCGCCGCGCCTTTGCGCGCGCTTGCGCTGCTCCTCCCGCTCGGCCTCGCGGCCCAGCCGGCCGCCACTCCGTCCGCCCCTCCCGCGGGCAGCCAGGTGCAGACCATGACCTCGTTTGAGGTCACCGGCTCGCGCATCAAGCGCCTCGACATCGAGGGACCGCTGCCGGTCATCAGCATCACGCGCGACGAGATTTTCCGCACGGGCGTGACCGACACCCAGCAGTTCATCCGCAAGCTCCCGCAGAATTCCCTCGGCTACACCAACGAGGCCGTCTTCGGCTTCACGCCCGGCGCGGCCGGCGCCAACCTCCGCGGCCTCGGCCCCGAATACACGCTCACCCTCGTCAACGGCCGCCGCGTCTCGCCGTTCCCGATCGGCGCCGGCGGCACGGCGTCGTTCACCAACACCCAGACCATCCCGCTCGCCGCCGTCGAAAAGGTCGAGATCCTCACCGATGGCGCCTCCGCCATCTACGGCTCCGACGCCGTCGCCGGCGTGATCAACTACGTGCTCCGGAAGGAATTCAACGGCTTCGAGGTCACCACCGGCTACCTCAACACCTTCAACGCCGATCTCTCGACGCCGAGCGTCACGCTCACCGGCGGCGTCTCCAACGGCCGCGCCAACGCGCTCGTCTTCGCGGAGTGGCAGAAGCGCAACGCCCTTTACCGCCGCGACCGCGCCTGGAGCCGCAGCTCCGACCACAGCGACGTGGGCGGCCTCAACATCCTCACGCTCGGCGGCACGCAGCCCACGGGCTACCCCGCGTTTCTCCGCGCGGTGAGCCCCGCGGGTGTGGCCAACGGCCCCACCTACGCCGCCGCCGCCACGCCCTACACCACGCAGCAGCTCCTCCAGAATCTCCCCGGCACCGCCAGCTGGAACGCCGCCATCACCGATCCCAACACCGAGGCGTCGCTCTCGCCCGCGACCGACCGCTACACGTTCGCCACGATGTTCGACTACCGGCTCTCGGACGCCGTCACGTCGTTTTCGGAGCTGAGCTACACGCGCGTGAAGACGCTCAACTCCGTGCACCCGGTCTCGCTCGATTCTTTCGGCGAGACGGTCGCGGGCGTGGGCAACCTCGTCGTGCCCGCGGCCAACCCCTACAATCCGCTCGGCGTCAACCGCACGGATGGTGGCGTGCCCACCGATGTCCGCGTCTGGTATCGCATGCGCGACTTCGGCCAGCGCGTCTCCAACGTCACCAACAACTCGCTCCGCCTCCTCACCGGCCTGAAGGGCTCGCTCTTCGCCGGTTGGGAGTGGCAGGGCGCCGCCGCGCACATGAGCGAGGAGGCCGTGAGCTTCGACACCGGGCACACCTTGCGCAGCCAGCTCCGCAATGTCCTCCGCGGCACCACGGCCTCGACGGCGCTC
>JAEUHB010000490.1 GCA_016794665.1 Opitutaceae bacterium | reverse complement strand
TTCGGGCACGACATCCGGCTTGATCATACGCACGCCGCGGTGGGCGCGCTTTTGCACGAGGTCGCCGACGGGCGGGGTGAGGTAGGTTAGGCCGCTGACGTCGGTGATGCGCGCGCGCACCCGGATCGGCTGCGATTGATCCGGGAGCCAGCGCGCGTCGTATTTCACGCGCCACGGCGCGCTCGTGACGGTGCCGAGGTGATGCCGGAGGACGCCGTGGTGGGTCGAATACTGCCACTCTCGCCACACGCCGTCGCCGTCCCAGTCAAAGTCGTCATATTCGCCGATGAACTCCACGCGCGCGATGGCGCCGTTGGGGCTCGTGGCGTTGACCTCGAGCCGGAGGGTGTCGTCAAACGTGGCGCCGGACTTCGGCGAGATCATCTCGCCGGTGGGGTGCGGCTTGCTCGCGGCATCGTAGTAAACGCGCGCGGTGAAATCATAAATCCAGTAGAAGCCCCAGTCGTTGGCGTAGGCGATTTGCTTGCCGGCGGTGAACTTGAAGACGTTTACCCCGTCGCGCAGGTGCGCGAGCGGGATGGGCGCGGCGTTGTTGCCGAGCAAAGTGCGGTAGAAACGCTGTGGTTCCGCCGGAGTGCCGGACAGGGTCGGCAGATCGATCCAGTCGTGGTCGTTGGCACGGAAGCGCTGTCCGGCCGTGCCGATGTGGCCGCCCCAGTATTCGGCGCTAAGTTCAGCCTTCGTCGCGCTGGCGAGATCGAGCGTGACCGGCTTCGGCACGTGGCGCTTCATCTTCGCCATGCCGGCGTGCTCGCCGGTGAAGACGCGCTTGGTGTCTGGGTCGAGCTCGGCGAAATGCGTCGTGGGCGAGGCGCCGTAGGTGTAGGTCACTTCGCGAAACACCTCCTGCCCGCGAAGTGCCGCTGCTGTCGTGAACAGCACGCCGATGAGCGCGAGGGAGGAAACGCGTTTGGCTTTCATGAGCGGCCTCCGGTCAGTTCAGTGTGAGAAGCTTTTTCCGGTATTCGGTCGGGGCCGCCTTTTTGGCGCGGCGGAAACAGCGATTGAAGCTGCCGATGTTGGTGAAGCCGCACGCGTAGGCGATTTCGGTGACGTTGAGCTCCTGCTCGCCAAGCAGCCGGCAGGCGCGGCCCACGCGCAACTCGGCCACGAAGTCGTGAAACGTTTTTCCCGTGCGCTTCTTGAAAAAACGGCTGAACGCCGCGGGGCTGAAATGCGCGTGGCGCGCGATTTCGTCGCGATGCAGCGGCTCGGCGAGCCGTTGCTGGATGAGTTCGCAGACTTTGCGCAGGCGCTCGCCGTCGCGGTCCGGGCCCTTTGGCATGAAGCCGGGGCTGCAAATCGGCACGACTTCCTCCGACTGTGCGAGGCGGTGCAGGATTTGCAGCAGCGCGATCACGCGTTGAAAACCCTTCGCCGCGGAAATCGACTCGAGCAGCGGCGTGACTTCGCGGCGCGTGCGCCCGAGCACCTGCAGGCCCACGCTCGCGTGCTTCAGCAGGCGCAGGATCCGCTGCGCCTCGGGCCGCTCAAAAAAACCGGCGCCGAGCGAGTCCTCCTTGAAATAGACCACGATGGCGTGGAGTTCCTGGCCGGGACCGGTCGCCGACTCGAACTGCCAGGCGTGCGGGAGATTGGGCCCGAGGAGCGACACATCGCCGGCTTCAAGCGGCGCGATGCTGTCGCCCACGATGCGATGGCCGGCGCCCTTGAGCACGATGCCGAGCTGGTATTCCGGATGAAAATGCCATGTGCAATGATAGTGCGGGCCGCGCAGCTCGAGCACGTTGAAGGATTCCTCGGCGCTCGGCGGAATCTGATGATACGTCATCTTCATGGGATGAGAAGGCAGGGTGGGGTGCGGGGATTGCGCCGCCACTGCGACGCGATTCAGATAGGTAGGGAGCGCGATTCGCGGCTGACAAGATGAACCGTGCCGCGCGTCACCAAACGAACAAGATTGGTCACCGAATGCGTAGCGACCGGCGCGCCATGTGTGCGATAGTGGAGCGTCGTAACTCCGGTTCTGCGGAGGCGCCCCCTCAACCCCTCGTCCATCATGTTGCTCCCCTGCAAAACGATCATCGCCCTTTTGGTCCTCTCGGCCGCGGCATCGGCCGCCGACGAGCCCGGTTTCAAATCGCTCTTCAACGGCCGCGACCTCACCGGTTGGGAAGGCCGCTCCGATGTGTTCTCCGTGAAAGACGGCCTGCTGCATGCGGAGACCACCGCCGCCGCGCCGCTCAAGAAAAACACCTTCCTCGCCTATACCGCGCAGCCGTTCGGTGACTTCGAGCTGCGCTTCGACTTTCGCGTCGTGGGCGGCAACTCCGGGATGCAATACCGCAGCGAACGCTTGCCCGACGATGTGATGAAGGGCTACCAGTCGGACTTCGAGAACCAGAACCGTTACACGGGGATGTTCTTCGAGGAGAACGGCCGCATGTTCATGGCTTATCCCGGCGAATACGTGACCGTGAAGCCCGTCGGCACTCTGACGCCCGAGGAGGCGTCCAAGAAAAACAAGCCCCGCGCCCGGCTCGACAAGGTGAAGTTCGCCACCACC
>JAEUHB010000424.1 GCA_016794665.1 Opitutaceae bacterium | reverse complement strand
GCGAGCCGGCGGGCGGGCGCGTCGTGAGCACAAAGGTCTCGTTGATGTGCCCGCCAGGGTGCGGCGCGACGGCGGTGAGCTCGCCCGCCAGCGCGAACTCCGCCGCCACCGGCGCGAGCGCGGCGCGCCAGTCGCGCGAGGCTGCCGGCACCGCGCTCACGCCCAAAGCCGGGCCGGGTAGCGCCCGGCGCGCACGAGTTCGCGGATCGCCGCCTCCACGCGCGGCTTGTCCTCGCGGTAGGTGACGCCGAACCACGCGCTCTCCGTCGGCAGCACGCGCACGCGCGCCACGCCCCGCCCAATCATCGTGGAGACGGCCGCAGGGAGGTAGAACTCGGCCTTGAGAGGATTGGCTGTAGGCGGGGTGCCCTCACCCCGCGCCTCGGAGCCGGGTGAGGGCACCCGGCCTACATAGGTTTCAAGATACTCCCGGAACTGCCCATCGAGCCCCGCGAACAACGCCGGGGTGAAACCCCAGCAGTTCATCGAGACAATCTCGTCGCCCGAAAATTTCCGGCCCGCGCCCACCTCGGCGGGCGCGATGCCCGTGTGCTCGACGATGGACCGGAGCTCGCCCGCGGCCGCGGCGCACACGCCGCGCGACACCAGGCCGTGCTCAGAGAGGGTGTTGGCGAGGCGGAATCCCACCATCGCAAAGTCGCCGCCGCGCGCCGCGCCGAGGAAGCGCGCCAGCTGCGCGAACGAATCCGCGCCGTAGAAATCGTCGGCGTTGATCACGGCGAAATTTTCCCGCACGGCGTCCCGCGCGCACCACACCGCGTGACCCGTGCCCCACGGTTTCTCGCGGCCCGCTGGCGCGGCGAAGTCCGCAGGCAGCGCGTCGAGCGCCTGGAACACGTAGTCCACCGCGATGCGGCCCGCGTAGCGCGCGCCGATTTTCTCACGGAACAGCGCCTCGAAATCGCGCCGGATCACGAAGACCACGCGGCCGAAGCCCGCGCGCGCCGCGTCGAACACCGCGTAGTCGAGCACGGTCTCGCCGCCCGGCCCCACCGGGTCGATCTGCTTGAGCCCGCCGTAGCGGGAGCCCATGCCGGCGGCGAGGACGACGAGTGTGGGGGACATAGGCGGCGAGAAAAACCGCCCGCGGCCCGCGCGGTCAATGCGCGATCAGGCCGGAGCGCCGCGCCCAAGGCACGCCGCAAGCAGCCGATCACGCACGGCTGTCGCCGCGATCGGCGCGGCACTCGCGCCCGTGCCGATCAGCACGGGCCACTCATCCGGATTCTTCGGGCACGTGCCGTGCGAGCCCTTCACCAGCGAGGCGTCGAGCGGGATCACGTCCATCAGGCCGCGGAACCCGAGTTTCTTGCGCAGCAGTTTGGCGGCGACGGTGAGCTTAGAGGCGCCGAGGAACAGCTCGACGGGATCGTAGCCGTATTTGCGGTGGATATCGACGCACCGGGCGAAGTCCGGGGCCTTCGCGTCATCGTCCCAGTAGTAGTAGCTGAACCAGGCGTCCTCGGCGGAAAACACCACGAGGTCGCCGGAGCGGGCGTGGTCGAGGCCGGCGGCGCGTTTCTCCTCGGCGCCAAGCACGCGCGCGACGCCGTCGGTCTTCTCCAGCAACGCCCGCGCGGGACCGAGCAGCGCGGGGTCGTTCACGTAGACGTGCGCAATCTGGTGATCGGCGATCGCGAAGACCCGGCTCGCGCCACAGTCGAGCAACTCGCGCCCGAGTTCGTCCTTGATCGTGAGCCAGCCTTGCGCGCGGAACAGCCGGTTGAGCGCGATCGCGCGGCGCACGGCGGTGATGCCGTATTCCGAGAGCACGACCGTGCGCACGCCGCGCTTCCCGTAGAAATCCATGAGGCCGCCCACGACGCCGTCGATCGCGCGGCAGTCCTCCGCGATCCGCGGGTCGTCGGGACCGAGGCGCTGGAGATTGTAGTCGAGGTGCGGCAGGTAGACGAGCGACAGGTCGGGCCGGTGCTTCTCCTCGATCCACTCGGCGGAGCGCGCGATCCATTGCGACGACGCGAGCCCGGCCATCGGGCCCCAGAACGCGGGAAACGGAAAATCGCCGAGGTCGCGCTTGATCGCGTCGCGGATGGAGAGCGGGTGCGAGGCGACGTCGAAGACCTTGCGGCCGTCGGCGGGATACATCGGCCGCGGCGTGATCGACCAGTCGGCGGTCGAGTGCATGTTATACCACCAAAAGAGCTTCGTGCACGTGAAGCCGGGCCGCGCGGCGCGGCACGTTTCCCAGAGCTTTTCCCCGCGCACGAGCCGGTTGGACTGCTTCCAGAAATGGTGCTCCGCCAGCTCGCGGTCGAACCAGCCGTTGGCTACCGCGCCGTGGCCGGAGGGCGGCAACCCGGTAAGGTAGGTGCTCTGCGCCGTGCACGTGACAGCCGGCAGCACCGGCTGCACGCGGATCAACCCGCCGGCCTGCGCCGCATGCGTGAGCCGCGGCATGTGCGGCCCGAGCAAGCGCGGCGTGAGGCCGACGACGTTGAGGATGGCCGTGCGCTCAGGCATGGGCGAGGAGCTCGGTGCTCAGAGCTGAGAGGCTAGAGCAGGAAATAAAACCACGCGAAACCGCCGCCGAGACCTCTGCTCTAGTCTCTAGACTCTCAGCTCTCAGCTCCATCGGCAGGTCACCCATAGCGCTCGCGCAGTTCCTCGAACGCCGCCTTCACCGTCGGACCATCCATCTCATGCACATCGAGCCGGTCGCCCGGCGCGCGAATCATCGGGATCGTGAGGCGGCCGCCCATGTGCTCGCGGAACTCCTCCAGTCCATCGAGCATGTCCTGCGGGCCGGTCGCGCGGCGAATCTGCCGCACCGGCGCAAACAACTCGAAGCCGAGGCCCTGGACCACGCCGAGGATCTTCTCGGCGATGGCCTCGGGCAGCAGTCCCACGCGTCGCGCGTAGATGAGATCGATCGCCATGCCCACGGCGACGGCCTCGCCGTGGCTCACGCGGAAATCCGAAAGCTGCTCCAGCTTGTGCGCCGCCCAGTGGCCGAAATCGAGCGGCCGCGCCGAGCCGCGCTCAAACGGATCACCGCCGAGCGCGATGTGCTCCATGTGCTGCCGCGCGCTCTCGCGGATGACCGCCTCGTAGGGCTCGCGCTCGAATTTTGCCAGCGCCCCGACGCGCGCCGCGATGAAGTCGTAGAACTTCGCGTCGCGGATGAGCGCGACCTTCACCGCCTCGATGAGGCCCGCGCGGCGATCGCGCGGCGGGAGGCCGTCAAGGAAGCTGAGATCGTTCACGACCGCATGCGGCACGGCGAAGGAGCCGAGCCAGTTCTTTTTCGTGAAGAGGTTGACCCCGTTCTTCACGCCGAGGCCGCCGTCGGCCTGGCTGAGGCTCGTCGTCGGCAGGCGGACGAGCGGGATGCCGCGGTGCGCCGTCGCCGCGCCGAGGCCGACGAGGTCGAGCACCGCGCCGCCGCCGATGGCGATCACGAACGAGTGGCGGCAGAGCTTGGCGTCGTTGATCGCGGCCCACACGCGTTCGAGCTGGCGGAAGTCGTTTTTCACCGGCTCGCCGCCCGGCACGCTCACCGGCGCCGCCTCGAGGCGCACGCGGTCGGGCCGGGCCTCGAACCAGCGCGCCATCCGCGCGGCGAGATCCGGAAAAGCCGCCGCGAGCCCCGCGTCGAAAAACACCATCGCCCGCGCCGTGCCGCCCGGCTCGCGCGGCGTGAGCAACGTCGCGAGCGCGTCGTTGCCGGGCGCGAAGACATCGCGCGTGAAGAGCAGGCGGTGCTCGTGCCGGAGCGTGATGGGGAACGAAAGGGAGTCGGAGCGGGCGGACATGCGGTCAGGTGGAGGCGGCAAGACGTTGCGCCCAGCGTCCCAACGGAATCGCCGCCGCGCAAGCCAAGGCCGGGAGCCACGCCCCCACGAGCGCGAGCGCGATCGCGTCGATGAGCGGGATGAACGCGAGCAGCCGGCCCACCGAGCGGCCGATCTTGGCCGCGGGCGCGCCGGGCGCATATTCCCAGCGGGCGATGAGGCTGAGCGTGACAATGTAGACGAAGAGCGCGCCGACCCACCACAGGAGCGCGGACGTGAAGCCGCAATTTAGGATCGTCGCTACCGTGAGCGCGAGCAGCACACGGCAACCGGCCATTAGAACGACGGAACCGATCCAGCGCTTGTGCAGCCAGTCGTAGGCCAGGATGCACGCGGCCAAGGCGACGCCGAAAATGGGCGACGCGCCCAAGGCGAAAATCAGCAGCGCCAGCCCGAGCGACATCTCCGCGCCACCAAGCCACGCGGCACCGGAGCGCGAGATCAGACCGCGCGGGATCGCGCGCTCGGGTCGCCGCGCGCGGTCGAAGGCGGCGTCGAAGACATCGTTGAGCGTCGCGCCGCCGGCGTAGATGAGGCAGCCGGCGAGGACGGTGAGCGCGAGCAGGCCGGCAGGGGGAAACGTGTCCAGATTGATACCGAAGGTGATCCAATTCTTCGTCGCGGTTGCGGAGACGGCCAAGGTCTTCGCGGCGCTGGAAGAGAGCACGAGCGCAGCGAGGACATTGCTCGCGACGGACGGAAAATTCCCCGCGCGCGCGAGGTCAAAGGCAGCACGCACGTTCATGGCCGTCAGGTAGCCCGCCTCGTGAGAGGCGGGACAGTTCGCAAGCACTCACCGCCGACGGTCCCTGCTCTCACGAGCAGGGCTACAAAGGCCAGCGTTGTCGCATTCATCCTATGCGAGTCCCCGCGCCGCGAGCGCGGCGAGCGTCCACTCATATTCGCGCACGAGCTGCTCCTCGATGGGCAAGCGCAGCGCGGGCGGGAGCACCTCCCACGTGTAGGTCTCCATCTCGAGATGCGTGCAGGCGCCGCGGTGGCGCGCGAGCCAGTCAAGGGCGTCTGCGAGGTGATCGCGCGTGTCGGCAAACGGCGCGCCGGGCGCCGCGTGCAGCGGCACGTGGAAATGCACGCGCCACTCCTCGCCGGCCGGCGCGGGCGCGGGGTCCGCGAGCGCGTCGGGCAAATCCGTGTAGCGCCGCCGCACCGCGCCCGTGCGCGGATCGCCGGCGACGACTTGGTGCAGGTAGGTCGGCTCGACAAACGCCGCGAGCGCGGCGCGCCCCGCGGCGTCGGGCGTCACGCGCAACGCGGAGCTCAGGTGCAGCTTGCTCAGCCGCAGCCCCGCCGCCGCGAGGCGATCCAGCGCGGCACCCGCTGACTCAAACTCGATCGCGAGATGGCAGCAGTCGTAGTTCACGCCCACGTGGCGCAGCAGCCCCTCGCCCTCGACCGCGCGATCGCTCGCGCGCCACTCAGTAAAGAAATCCACTGTCTCGGCGGTCGTCTCGATCAGGCAGCAGGGCTCGGGCTCGAGCCCGAGGTGCAAATCGCGGCCGGATTTTTTCGCGAGCGCCGCGATGCGCCGGCCGCAGTCGGTGAGGTTGGCGAAGATCGCTTTTTTCCGCGCGGGCTCGGCGGCGACGAAGGCTTTGAACGACGCCGGCACGGTGCTGACGCTCGCCGATGCGCCGGGCGGCGTGAGCGCCACGAGCAGCTCGAACAACTGCAGCGTGTAGGCCACGCGCTCGGGCGTGGACCAATCGGGCGCGTAGACCTGCTCCTTCACGCGCGTGCCGTGGAAACTGCCGTAGGGAAATCCGTTGATCGTGAAGACCGTGCAGTCGTGCTGAGCGAGCCAGCGCTGGAACGCGAGCAACGTGGCGGGCTGCGCGAGCTCGGCGGCGGCGCGCTGGCCGAGGCGGAGGCCGATCGCGTAGCTCCGGCCGGGGGCGACGCGCCGGCGCACCGGCAGCGTGTGGCGCTCGAGCGCGGCAAACGTCTCGGCCCAGGTTTCCCCGCGATGGACGTTGGTGCAGTAGGCGAGCTCGATGCCGGAGGAGAGCTTCATCCCGCGGGCGACTCAGCGATCTTGAACTTCGGGCACTGCGACAGGAAGCGGTGCGGGTTGCGGAAGAGCACGGCGTCGACGAAGTCCGCGCTGTGCCCGCGGCGGCGCATCTCGAGCGCGGTCTTCGGCACGGCGAGCGGATCGCTCACGCCCCAGTCGCAGGCGGAGTTCATCCAGATGCGCTCGCGCCCGCAGATCTCCAGCATGTCGACGGCGCGGGGCGGCGAGGACTTGGAGTCGGGGTAGAGCGTGATGCCCGCCCAGAAGCCGCGGTCGAGCACGCGTTGGATCGTGTGCTCCTCGACGTGATCGATGATGACGCGCTCGGGTTTCACGCCGCGATGCGACGAGAGTAGATCGAGGATGAGGTTTGTCCCCTTCAGCTTGTCCTCAAGGTGCGGCGTGTGGACGAGGATCAGCTGGTCGTGCTGCACGGCGAGCTCCACGTGGCGCTCGAGCACGGTCATTTCGTTGCGCGTGTTCCGGTTCAGGCCGATTTCGCCGATGCCGAGGACGTTGGGCCGGTCGAGGAACTCCGGGATCATCGCGAGCACGTCACGGGCGAGCGCGAGGTCCTCGGATTCCTTGGGGTTGAGGCAGAGCCACGAGAAATGCGGGAGGAGAAACTTGGCCGCGCGCGCGGGCTCATACTCGGTGAGCTGGCGGTAATAATCGCGAAACCCGGAGACCGAGCCGCGATCGAAGCCGGCCCAGAACGCCGGCTCGCACACCGCGACGCAGCCGGCCGTGACCATCGCCTGATAGTCGTCGGTCGTGCGGCTCACCATGTGGCCGTGGGGCTCGATGTAGCGCATGGGAAAGTTATTTCTTCGCGGTCGCCGGCGCCGCGGGCCGCCACGCGCCGAGCGCGGCCTTGCCCGAGGATACTGCCTCCGGCTCCGTCGTGGGATCGCTCAGTTGCTCGAGGATGCGGCGGGCGCGCTCCGGCTTGCCGTCGACGAGCAGCTCCGCCGCGTCGCGCAGGGCCGCCACACGGAAATCATCCGCGATCGCGTGGCGCTCGGCGCGGTCGAGGAACGCCGCCACCTCGATGAGCTTGGCGCGCACCGGGATGAAACCATGATCGACCACGGCCCGCGCGGCGGCCGTGGGCACGGGTCCGCGCGTCGGGGAGGGTTTTTTGGTGCGGCTCTTGGACACGGCGAGGGTCGAAAACTCAAATTGACGAAGGCCGGCCAAAGCAAACAAACATCGCTCCCCGTGGCAACCAACGCAGTGGCATGAGAGAAACCCTGATCGTCGTCGACGAGCGCGATCGCGCGCTGGGACACGGGGAGAAGCTGGCGGTCCACGCGCAGGGCCGGCTGCACCGGGCATTCTCGATCTTCCTCGTCGACGCGCGGGGACGGCTCCTGCTCCAGCGGCGCAGCCGGGCGAAATACCACTCGGCCGGCCTTTGGGCCAACTCGTGCTGCGGCCACCCGCGGCCGGGCGAACGGACGCTCGCGGCCGCGCGCCGCCGCCTCGGCGAGGAGCTGGGCGCGAGCGCGCCGCTCCACTTCGGCTTCAAGGCCCGCTACCGCACCGCGCTGCCCAACGGCCTCGTCGAAAACGAAATCGTGCACGTCTGCTTCGGCCCCGCGCCGGACGACGGTTCGCTGACGCTCAACCCGGCGGAAGTCGCCGCCGTCAGTTTTCTCACGCTGCCCGCCCTGCGCCGCGACATCGCGCGGCATCCGCGGCGCTACGCCTATTGGCTCCGGCACTACCTGAAGAACCACTACGCGGCGCTGCGACGGGAAGTGACGAAAGTGCGAGTGCGTTTGCGTTAACTCGCGTGCAAAACGCGGCGAGGGCGCCGCGTCTCCAACCAAGCCGCATCACCACGTGTCGACCGGCCCCTTGGGCACGGGGATGGCATCGCGCTCGTGGATGGCGGCGTCCCCGGGCTCGCGCATGAACGACGCGACCATCGGCGCGGGTTGATATTTCTCGAGCAATTCGCCGCGTGCGTCGCAGAACTGCGCGCGCCACGCGAGATACTCCGCGATCGCCGCCTCGAAATCGGCGCGCGACGTGATGGCGAGGATCGCGCGCTTGAAGGGCTTCGCCGGCCCGAAGCGCTTCGCATACCACGGCGCCACGCGGCGGAATAGCTTCGCGCCCTGGGTCTCGCCGTAGAACTCGACGTAGCGCTCGAAGTGCCGCCGCAGCACGCGGAGCCGCTCCGTGAAATCCGGCTCGGGCAACAGCTCGCCGGTGCGCAGCAGGTGATCGGTGCGGCGAAAAATCCACGGATCGTAGAATGCGCCGCGGCCGATGCTCACGCCCGCGCAGCCCGTCTCGTCGAGCATGCGCTTCGCCGCGGCGGGCGTGGTGACGTCGCCGTTGCCGATGACCGGGATGCGCTTCACCGCGTCCACCACGGCCCGGATGCCGGCGAGGTTCACCCCGCCGGAAAAGCCCTGCGCGCGCGTGCGCCCGTGCACGAAGATCGCGGCGACGCCCACGTCCTCGAGCACGCGCGCGAGGTCGGGCGCGGTCAGGTTGTCGTCGTCCCAGCCGAGGCGCATCTTGGCGGTGACCGGAATTTTCACGGCCGCGATCATGCCGCGGACAAGGGCGGCGGTTTTTTCCAGCTCCGTCATCATCGCGGAGCCGCCGCCGATCTTCGTCACCTTCTTGACCGGGCAGCCCATGTTGATGTCCACGGCCTGCGCGCCGAGCTGCTCGCACATGAGGGCGGCGTCGCGCATTTCCTCCGGCACGCTGCCGAAAAGCTGGATCGCCATCGGGTGGTCGCCGGGGGCGGTGGCGGCGAGCTTGAGGGCGACGGGATTGCGCTCGAGCAGCGAGCGGGCGTTGACGAGATCGGTCGTCACCCAGCCGAGCCCGCCCAGCTCGCGCAGCGTGAGGCGCATGGGCAGGTTGGTGTAGCCCGCGAGCGGCGAAAGACAGAGGTTGGACGAAAGTTCGTAGGGCCCGAGGCGCATGGCGGACGGCGCGCGCAGGGCGCGGCACGAAATGGTCGGGGCGGCGAGATTCGAACTCGCGACCTCTTGGTCCCAAACCAAGCGCTCTACCAGGCTAAGCTACGCCCCGGACCGGATCGAAAGGCGAACCGTTGGCCCGGAATCGGCGGTGTCAATGGCGCACTCCGTCCGCAATCCCGGCGCGGTTTTCACCCGCGGCAACCACGCCCCGCGCACGACGGACGCTGTGGACAATCTCTTCTTGCATCGCCCTGCGAATCCCTCTGATGTCCGGCTTTCTCCTTCCCTTCATGGACACCATCTCGCGCGAAAACAACAGCATGCTTCCGATGGCCGCGGTCATCATCGGCGGCGTCGCCCTCCTCCTCGGCGGCTATGCCGCCGTCGCCCTGAACCGCACCAACAAGGCGATCGAGGCGCACGACGCGAAGCTCGCGCGCGTGGAAGCCGCCGAAAGCACCGCCAACGCCGCCGCGGCCGCCGCCGACAAGGCCGGCAAGGACGTGCAGGCGCTCACGCGCTCGACGCAGGACGCGATCAACCAGATCGCGGGCGAACTCGGCAACCAGCGCGGCTCGATCACCAAGCTCGAGGAAAAGGCCTCCAAGGCCGTCGCCGCCAAGGAAGCCAAGAAGGCCGGTGGCGCCGCCGCCAGCAGCGTGGCAGGCCCGGATGAATACATCGTGAAGGCCGGCGACGGCGGCGGCAAGATCGCCAAGGCCGCAGGTTTCACCACGAAGGAAATCGAGGCGGTGAACCCCGGCCTCGACTGGACCAAGCTCAAGCCCGGCCAGAAGCTGAAGCTGCCGGCGAAGAAGTAATCTCGCCGAAAAATCTAAAAGTGCCTCTCGCGCCTCGGGCCGGGAGGCATTTTTGTTTTCCGCCCCAATCATGAGCGCCCCGCAATCCGGCCCCGCCCGCTGGGAAAAACTCGGCTCCGACACGCGGCACCGCACGCGCGTCTTCGACGTGCTCGGCACGCGCTACCGCCACCCGGTGCGCGGCACGGAACGCGACTTCGTGGTCATGCAATCGCCCGACTGGGTGAACGTCGTCGCGCTCACGCCCGACGATCACCTCGTGCTCGTGCGGCAATTCCGCTACGGCATCGACGGCTTCTCGCTGGAAATTCCCGGCGGCGTGATCGATCACGCGGGCGAGGATCCCGTTGCGGCGGGCCTGCGCGAGCTGCGCGAGGAGACCGGATTCGGCGGCGGCGCGGCGAAACTGCTCGGCACGGTGCGCCCGAACCCCGCGATCCAGTCGAACCGCTGCCATTTCGTGTTCGTCGACGCCGCCGTGCGCTCGCACGATCTCGCATGGGACACCGACGAGGAAATCGAAGTGACGCTCGAACCCGTGGAGAAGGTCCTCGCCCTCGCCCACTCCGGCGGAATCTGCCACAGCCTCGTGCTGAACGCACTGATGCTGTTCGAGCCGCACTGGCGAAGGCGCCAACGCTGAGCCGGCGCCGCGTTTGACTTCGACTCGCCCCGCTATTCCCTCAGCCGCCTGCCGATGACCGCACCTCTCTTCGCCAACCCGCCCGAGACCCTCGGCTCCGCATCAGGCGATTTCTTGCCCGCGGCGTTGGAAACGGAAGTGCGCAGGATCTACGCGCGCAGCCCGCTTTACGGGCAGCGCTTCCCGCTGCACGCGGATCCGCTGCACTGGTCGTGCTACCGCGAGATCCCCGCGCTCTCGAAGAAGGAAATCGTCGAGCGCGGGCACCAGGCGTTCTTTGCCGACTACGCCGTGATCGAGCGCGGGCTCGCGGAAAAGAAATTCGAATACGAAAGCACCGGCGGCACCACGCAGTCGCCGATGACCGTGATCATGGAGGACGGCTGGTGGAACGCGCAGACTGAGCGCGCGTATCGCGCCTCGCCCGTCCTGCGGCCGTTCGCCGGGCGGAAATACCGCAAGTGCGTCCTCGCACCGGTGGGCTGCTCGAGCAACCTCTGTCCCTACGAGGACCATCCGTTTCCGCACCGCTACTTCGACGGCGTGGTCTACCTGAATCTCTCGAGCGATCCGTTCGCATTTCCCGAGGGCGAGTGGGAGCGCATCGTGCGCGAGCTGCAGGCCACGCAGCCCGAGGTGATCGAGGGCGAGCCGGTGTATCTCTCGCTGCTGGCGCGCGCCGCGGCCAGGCGCGGCGTCACGGTGCCGAGCGTGAAGGCCGTCATCCTCACCTACGGGAAGGCCAGCGCGCAGCACGGCCGGCGCATCGCCGAGGTGTTCCCCGCCGCGCAGGTCGACCTCTACGGGTCGACGGAGGCGGGGTATCTGTTCGTCGGCGACGCCTTCCAGGACAACTCGCAGGCCATCGATGCCAACGCGTTCATCGAGCTCGTGCCGTGGCGCGCAGAGCTGAAGGACATCTTCCAGATCTACGTCACCACGCGCGACCGCGAGGCGATGCCGTTGCTGCGCTATCACACGGGCGACATCGTCCAGAAATTCCCGACGGGCTTCCGTCTGCTCGGGCGCGAGGGCAACCTGTATTTCCGGCGCGACGGCTCGCTGGTCTCGCCGACGGATGTCGATGCCGCCCTCCCGGAGACCTTCGCCTGCTGGCACTACTCGCTCGTGCAGACGGGCGAGACTCGCTGGGACTTTCACTATGTCGCCGATCAAACGGCGGACCATGCCGCGGTGGAGCGCGCGCTGGCCACGATGCTCGGCGACGGCGCCCGGGTAAACGCCTTCCGGCGCAAATTCATCGCGCCCGCGGCGAGCGGGAAGTTTGCCCTGCTCAAGCCGCTGGCGAGGTAGGCCGGGGCGATCGAATCACGTTTGGCGGGCTTCTCCCGCGGGTTAGTGCCCCTAATTCCCCCGCGCGGGCGGTAGCCGCGCTTTACTTCGTGCGGGCACTCGCCGAGTTTTTCACGGTTTTGCGCATCCAACCCCACTGCCACTTTTCGCGATGAACCTTGTCGGCAACCTCTTCGGCTCCTCCATCGGCCGGAAAATCCTCATGGCGGTCACCGGCCTGATCCTGATCGGGTTTGTGGTCGGCCACCTTGTCGGCAACCTGCAGGTGTTCCAGCACCCGGACAAGATCAACGGCTACGCGCAGTTCCTCCACAACTTGGGGCCGCTCCTGTGGGTCGCGCGCATCGGGCTGATCGTCGCGGTCGTGGTTCACATCTGGGCGGCGGCGACGCTCTCGCTGGAGAACGCCCAGGCCCGGGGAGGCAGCTACGGCGTGAAGCACACCATCCGCGCGACCCTGTCCTCGCGCCTGATGAAGCAGAGCGGTGTCGTGGTGCTGGCGTTTCTCCTCTACCACCTCGCGCACTTCACCCTCGGTTTCGCGCAGACGGCGACGTTCAAGTCCTCGCTCCCCGCGCACACGATGCAGCAGGGCTACCGCGTCGCTGGTTTTCCGGTGATCGATGCGGGCGAAGAGGTGCCCGATGTCCACCGCATGGTCGTGCTGGGCTTCCAGTCCCCGGTCGTCGCGGTGTTCTACATCGTCGCCGTCGGCTTGCTGTCGCTCCACCTGCTCCACGGCATCCAAAGCATGTTCCAGTCGCTGGGCCTCCGCACCTCACGCTGGGCGGGCTGGCTCCAGAAAATCGCCGTCGTGTTCTGCCTCGCCTATTTTATCGGCAACCTCGCGATCCCCGGCGCCGTGCTGGCCGGCAAACTCCAGACCGCCTCGGCGCCCGCCAAGGTCTCCGCCACCCGCTAACCGCTTCGCCCCATGGCCACGCTCGATTCCAAGATTCCCGCCGGTCCGCTCGCCGACAAATGGCGCAACCACAAGGCGAACATCAAGCTCGTCAACCCCGCCAACAAACGGAAATACGAGGTGATCGTCGTCGGCGCCGGCCTCGCCGGTTCCTCCTGCGCCGCGACGCTCGGCGACCTCGGCTACAAGGTGAAGTGCTTCGTGTTTCACGACAGCCCGCGCCGCGCTCACTCCATCGCCGCCCAAGGCGGCATCAACGCGGCGAAGAACTACCAGAACGACGGCGACAGCGTCCACCGGCTCTTCTACGACACGCTCAAGGGCGGCGACTACCGCGCGCGCGAGGCCAACGTCCACCGCCTAGCCGAGGTCTCGGTCAACATCATCGACCAGTGCGCCGCGACCGGCGTGCCCTTCGCGCGCGAATACGGCGGACTGCTCGCCAACCGCTCGTTCGGCGGCGCGCAAGTCTCGCGCACGTTCTACGCGCGCGGTCAGACCGGCCAGCAGCTCCTGCTCGGCGCTTACTCGCAGCTCTCGCGCACCATCGGCGCCGGCCTCGTCACGATGCACCCGCACTGCGAGATGCTCGATCTCGTGATCGTGGGCGGGCAGGCCAAGGGCATCATCACGCGCAACCTCGTCACCGGCGCGATTGAGCGGCACTCGGCCGACGCTGTCGTGCTCGCCACCGGCGGCTACGGCAACGTCTTCAATCTCTCCACCTACGCGCGGCAGGCCAACACCACGGCCATCTGGCGCGCCTACAAGCGCGGCGCCTGCTTCGCCAACCCGTGCTACACGCAGATTCACCCGACGTGCATTCCCGTGAGCGGCGACTACCAGTCGAAGCTCACGCTCATGTCCGAGTCACTCCGCAACGACGGCCGCATCTGGGTGCCGAAGAAAAAGGAGGACTGCGGCAAGCCGCCCGCCTCGATCCCCGAGGAGGATCGCGACTACTACCTCGAGCGCATGTATCCCGCGTTCGGCAACCTTTGCCCGCGCGACATCGCCTCCCGCGCCGCCAAACGCGTGTGCGACGAGGGCCGCGGCGTCGGCGAGACCGGCCTCGGCGTCTACCTCGATTTTTCCGACGCCATCCGCCGCCTCGGCGAGAACGGCGTGCGCGAGCGCTACGGCAACCTCTTCGACATCTACCACGAGATTACCGCGGAGAGCGCTTATCAGCAGCCGATGCGCATCTTCCCCGCCGTCCACTACACGATGGGCGGCCTCTGGGTGGACTATAACCTGATGTCCAACATCCCCGGCCTCTTCGTGCTGGGCGAAGCCAACTTCTCCGACCATGGCGCCAACCGCCTCGGAGCCAGCGCGCTCATGCAGGGCCTCGCGGATGGCTACTTCGTCATCCCCTACACCATCGGCGACTACCTCGCCGGCCAGAAGCCAGGCACGCGCCCCAGCGCGGATAGCGCGGAGTTCAAGGCCGCCGAGCAGGGCATCACGGCGATGACGCAACGCTTCCTCGCCAACAAGGGCACGCAGCCCGTCAGCCATTTCCACAAGCGCCTCGGCAAGATCATGTGGGAGCACTGCGGCATGGCGCGCACCAAGGCCGGCCTCGAGGCCGCGCTGCAGAAGATCCCCGCGCTCCGCGAGGAGTTCTGGGCGAGCGTCAAGGTCCCCGGCTCCGCCGCCGACCTCAACCAGTCGCTCGAACAGGCCGGCCGCGTGGCCGACTTCATCGAGCTCGGCGAACTCATGTGCCGCGATGCCCTCACCCGCGAGGAGAGCTGCGGTGGC
>JAEUHB010000387.1 GCA_016794665.1 Opitutaceae bacterium | reverse complement strand
CGGCGAAGGTCTGGCGCGCGGCCGATTTGATCCTGAAGGTGAAGGAGCCGCTGCCCGAGGAATACGGCCACCTGCGCGACGGACAGGCGATTTTCACCTACCTGCATCTCGCGGCGGGCCCGAAGCTCGCCGAGGTGTTGCTCAAGAAACGCATCCTCGGCATCGCCTACGAGACGGTCGAGGGCGCGGACGGGCAGTTCCCGCTGCTCAAGCCGATGTCGCAGATCGCGGGTCGGCTCTCGATTCAGATCGGGGCGTATTTCCTCCAGTCGCAGCACGGCGGCTCGGGCGTGCTGCTTGGCGGCATCCCCGGCACGATGCCGGGCCACGTGGTCGTCGTGGGCGCGGGCAACTCCGGCGCGCACGCCGTGCAGATGGCCGCCGGCATGGGCGCGCGCGTGACCGTGCTCGATCTCGATACCCGCAAGCTCGAGGCGCTCGACACGGAGTATCGCGGCCGCGTCGTCACGCTCATGTCCAATCCCGCCAACGTCGAGCACGAGGTCGCCGACGCGGATCTGCTCATCGGCGCCGTGCTCATCCCCGCCGCCAAGGCCCCGACGGTCGTGAGCAAGAAGATGGTCGCGCGCATGCGGCCCGGCAGCGTGATCGTCGACATCGCGATCGACCAAGGCGGTTGCATCGAAAGCATCCGACCCACCTCGCACGAGAAGCCGGTCTACACCGAGCACGGCGTGATCCACTACGCGGTGCCCAACATGCCGGCGCTCGTTGGCCGCACCTCGACGCTCGGCCTCACGCAGGCGACGGAGCCGTATGTGGCGCTGCTTGTGCAGAAGGGCGTCGAGCGCGCGCTCGCGGAGCACAAGGGCCTCGCCAAAGGCGTGAACACCCGCGACGGCAAGATCACCTACGACGCGGTGGCGAAGGCGCTGGGGTATGCGTGATGCGTATCGCAGATCATCTCATCGAGGGCGTTTGGATCGCTGTAATCGCGGTGCTCTGTGCGTTGGTGTGCTGGCTCATCTTTTGGGATTTCAATCGGCACGATGACTCGAAGAAAAAGGACACCAGCGGAGATGCCGGCGGAGCGGGCAGCTCAGGTGACGATGGCGACGGCGATGGTGGCGACGGCGATGGTGGAGGCGGTGATGGTGGGGGCGATGGTGGCGGCGGTGGCAGCGATTGAAATCCGACTAACCCAATCATGAGCCCCGCCTCTTGGATTTTGCTCGTTGTCGGAATCGGGATGATTGCGATGATCTTCGGAATTTCGCGGCATCAGAAGAAAATTCCTCCGCCTGGAAAAAGAAGTGCGTCACGATTGGGCGAAGGCCCTTCCGACAGCGCTGGACCGGACGAGTCGCACGGTAGTTGACTCTCATGAAGCTGAAAATACTCATCCTCGCTTTCTTGCTCGTCAGCGCCCTCCGCGCCGATCCGCTCCCCAAGGGCCCCGGAAAAATCGAGTGCCCCAACGGCGCCGAGCCCATAACGCTCTTCACCTACAAGCCGCCGACCTACAAGGACGGTCCGTTGCTCGTCGTCTGCCACGGCGTCGGGCGCAACGCCGAGGACTACCGCAACTTTGCGATCACGATGGCCGAGCGGTTCGGCGCGATCGTCGTCGCACCGCTCTTCGACACGCAGCGTTTTCCCAGCCTGCGCTACCAGCGCGGCGGGCTCGTCGGTGCCGATGGAAGGGTCCAGCCGCCCGAGGCGTGGACGTATGCGGTCATCCCCAAGCTCGTCGCGCACGTGCGCGCGCTCGAGGGCAAGCCGGCGCTGCCGTATTACTACATCGGGCACTCTGCCGGCGGGCAGTTCCTCGTGCGGCTCGCGGCGTTTCTGCCCGCGGAAGCGGTGCGCATCGTCGCGGCCAACCCCGGCTCGCTCCTTTTCCCGACGCGCGAGCAGGACTTCGGCTACGGCTTCGGCAAGCTGCCGCCCGAGCTGAGCGGCGACGATCTGATCCGCCGCTACCTGGCCGCGCCGCTCACGATCTATCTCGGCACCGACGACATCTACCCGCGGCCGAGCTTCGACGACAGCCCGGCGGGCAATGTCCAGGGCAAGCATCGACTCGAGCGCGGGCGCAACTGCTTCGAGTTTGCGCGCAAGCTCGCGGCGGAGCGCGGCTGGGCCTTCAACTGGCGCAAGGTCGAGACACCCGGCATCGGCCACGACGCCGCGTTCATGTTCGCAGCCAAGGAAGCGGAGGATGCGCTGTTCGGGAAAAAGTGACGGCGTGTTCGTAGCCCGCCTCGGAAGAGGCGGGATGGTCCCGCGGTTTAGCTCCCGCCCGTCCCTGCTCTTCCGAGCAGGGCTACCAATCATTTTCGCGGTCATCGCCGTGACCGCTCCGCTCCGCGCCGAGACCTGGACCAAGGCCGCGACCGACCACGCCACCATCCTCACCCCTGCCGGCGAGGCGTCCGCCCGCAAGTGGGCGATCGAGTTTGAGCAGTTTCGCCGCGGCCTCCAGGCGATCGTGCCGGTGCCCGTGGAGCGGCTGCGGCCGGTGACGGTCGTCCTGTTCAAAAACGATCGCGCGATGGATCCCTACCTGCCGCTGGAGAACGGGCGGCCGGCGAAACTCGGCGGATTCTTTGTCCGGGCAAACGACCTTAACACGATCATGCTCAGCCTCGCGCGCGACGACGCGGCGACGCGGCGCGTGATTTTCCACGAGGCCGTGCACTGGCACCTCGGCGCGCGTGAAGGCGCCCTGCCGCTGTGGCTCGACGAGGGTCTGGCGGAGGTCTACTCGACCTTTGAGGTGCCCGATGCGCGGAGCTATGCGTTTGGCGCGGCGATCCCGGAGCATGTCTCCCTCCTGCGGCGCGAGGCGCTGCTGCCGCTGGCGACGTTGCTCGGCGTGGGGCGCGACTCGCTGCTCTACAACGAGGGCACCCGCGCTGGCATCTTCTACGCGCAGGCGTGGGCCTTCGTGCACTTCCTGCACTACGGCAAGGATTCCCCGGGGCCGGGCGCGGCGTCGCGGTATCTTGAACTCGTGCCGCGGCTGCACTCGGCGGATGACGCGTTCGTGTCGGCCTTCGGCGCGAGCCACGCGGTGATCGACCGGCGGCTGCGCGACTACATCGGCGGCGGCACCTATCTGCGGCACACCTACCGCAGCGCGATGCCGGACATCGCCCGTGGGCTGAAGGTGAGCGCCGCGACCGCCGGCGAGGTCGCGCTCGCGCGCGGCTCGCTGCTCTACGGCACGCGCGGGGCCGATGCGGCCGAACGGCACCTTGGCGAGGCTGCGTCGCTCGCGCCCGCCGACCCTCGCGCGTGGGAGCTCCTCGGCCAAATTGCGGTGGCGCGGAAGGATTTCGTCACGGCGCTCGATGTGCTCGCGCGCGCGGCTGCGGTTGGTTCGAAAAGCCACCTCGTTTTTCACAACCTCGCGCTGGCGCGCCTGCCAGGCCTCATCGGCCCGCGATTACCGCTCGGGGCGTTGGACGTGGAGGCGATGGCGGCGGCGGCGGCGGATTTTCGCCGCGCGCTCGAGCTGGAGCCCGCTCATGTGCCTTCCTACGAAGGGCTCGCCGGCCTGATCCACGGGCTCGCGGCCCCGCAGCCGGGAGACCTCGCGCTGCTCGCCCGCGGCGCGGCGCTGTCGCCGGGCAACACCCTCATCGAGGCCGGCCGCGGCGCCGCGGAAATCCGGCAGGGCCGCGCGACCGAGGGGCGCGCGCGCCTTTCGCGCCTCGTCGCCGGGAAGGACGACGCGCATGACCGCGGCCTCGCGTTTGCACGCAGTGTGCTTGAGAGCGAGATGCTCCGCGAGGAGGCCGACGAGATCAACCGGCTCATCACCGCGCAGGCCTTCGAGGAAGTGATCGCAATCGTGGATCGGGCGCTGGCGCGGACGCTGGAGCCCGTGCAACGCCACTCGATGGAGTCGCTGCGGAGGCGCATGGCCGGCTTCGCGACAATCAAGCGGGCGACTCTGCTCGCGAACGAGGGCGAGACCGCAGGCGCGCGCGGGCTGCTGACAGCGATGCTCGCCGACGAGCCGGATCGCGCAGCGGAGGTTGAGGCGAAGCGCCTGCTGCGCGAAATGGAGCGCCACCAGACGCGGCGCGAGAATCGCGCTGAACCATAGGCACGCACCCGGTTGGTAGCCCTGCTCGTGAGAGCAGGGGCCGGCGGGAATTGCGATGTGAGACCGTCCCGCCTCTCACGAGGCGGGCTACCGGAGGCTCAAGCCGCCGCCACAATCGTGATGCTCTCGACCGCGACGCGCTCGACGGGCGTGCTCTTTTCGCCGCCGCCGCCGGACTTGGTCGGGACGCTCGCGAGCTTCTCCAGCACGTCCTCGCCCTTCACCAGCGCGCCGAACGCGGTGTATTGGTTGTCGAGGAAGCGCGCGTCGCCGTGCACGATGAAAAACTGGCAGCCCGCGCTGTCGGGATGCGAGGAGCGCGCCATGGAGATGACGCCCTTGACGTGGGGCTTGGCGTTGAACTCCGCCTTCACCTTGTAGCCCGGATCGCCGGTGCCGGGGATCCCGCGGGCGCCTTCCTTGGTGTTGGGGCAGCCGCCCTGGATCATGAAACCCTTGATGATGCGGTGAAACGCCGTGCCATTGTAGAAGCCCTCGCGCGCCAGCTTCTTGAAGTTCTCGACGGTCTTCGGCGCGACCTCGGGCCAGAAGGCGAGGGTCATTTCTCCGTAGGAGGTCTTGATGACGGCGTGTTCGGTGGCGGGTGCGGTTTTGCTCATGGAGGGGCAGAGCCAACGCGCAGGCCTCGCCGCCGCAAGAACCGATTTGCACCCGGCCCGGCAACTGCTGACAACGTCCCATGCGCTTCCGCCTCTTCCTGCTGCCTTTGTTCTCGCTTTGCCTGCTGTCGCCGGGGGCGGCGGCCGAAGTGCTGCGGCCCAAGGTCGTCGTCGTCGCGATGTTCGAGGCGGGCGAAGACACCGGCGATCGGCCGGGCGAATTTCAATTCTGGGTCGAGCGGGAGAAGCTCAC
Organism: Opitutaceae bacterium; assembly: GCA_016794665.1. GTDB lineage: Bacteria > Verrucomicrobiota > Verrucomicrobiia > Opitutales > Opitutaceae > ER46. The sequence continues at coordinate 31,108 of JAEUHB010000387.1, read as the reverse complement.
GCGTGTCCTCCCGTTTCCTCAGGGTTACCGCAGTCTGCGCGCCAATGCCGTCGGCTCCGTGCTCGGGGTGGTGACGGGCGTCGGCACCGCGCGCAGCGCCGCCACAATCATGGCCCTCGGCCTCGATCCGCGCTTCGACCTTTCCAAGAGCTACTGGCTCGTCGCGGGTATCGCCGGCATCGATCCGCACGACGGGCCGCTCGGCGCCGCCGTGTGGGCCGAGTGGGTCGTCGACGGCGACCTGAGCCACGAGATCGATGCGCGGGAGAAGCCCGCGGACTGGCCGACCGGCTACATTCCGTTGCGCAAAAAGAAACCCTACGAGCTCCCGGTCGACCGCAGCGAAGGCGAGGCCTACCGGCTCAACGGCAAGTTTGTCGAGTGGGCCTACCAGCTCACCAAGGACACGTCGCTCGGCGACACCCCGGAGATGCAGAAGCGCCGCGCGCTCTACACCGGCTTTCCCGCCGCGCAGCGCCCCCCGCTCGTGATGAAGGGCGACACGCTCAGCGCGATGACCTACTGGCACGGCGCGATCCTGAACCGCTGGGCCAACGACTGGGTGAAGTATTACAGCGACGGCACGGGCAACTACGTCACCACCGCGATGGAGGACACGGGCACGTTGCAATCCCTCACGTGGCTCGCGCGCGCCGGGCGCGCCGACGTGGATCGCGTGCTCGTGCTGCGCACCGCGAGCAACTTTGACATGCAGTGGCCCGGCGGCGATGCCGCCGAGAGCCTGAGCGGCGAGAAACTCGGGCCCGGCTATTCCGCTTACCTCCCGTCCCTCGAGGCCGCGCACAAGGTCGGCAGCCGCGTCGTCCACGAGTTGATCAAGAACTGGGCGCGCTACGAGATGGCCGTGCCGCAACGCTAGGGCCCGGCGCCCGCGCGTCATCGCCAGCATTTCCCTTGCGCCGTCTCGCGCGGAGTCCGAACACTCGGCGCCGCCATGTCCGACTCACCGCGTCATCCTTTCCTGCACGGACTCAGCAAGCACCGCGGCGCCCCGCCGACCGTGGTCGTGATCTTCGGCGCCTCCGGCGATCTCACGGCGCGCAAGCTCATCCCCGCGGTCTACAACCTCGGCCACGACGGCTTGCTGCCGGCGGATTTCTACCTCGTCGGCTACGGCCGCAAGCCGATCCCCGACGACGAGTTCCGCGCACTCGCCGCCGACGCGATCAAGGAATTTTCCCGGCGCGAGCTCGACACCGGCGTCTGGGACCGCATCGCCGCGCACACGAGCTACCTCGCCGGCGGCTACGACGAGAAGGCCGCCTTCGATCGCCTCGCCGCGCACATCGACGCGATTGAGAAGAAACTCGGGCGCGATGTGCAGCGGCTGTTCTACATCTCGACGCCGCCGTCCGTCTTCGCGCCGATCTTGCTCAACCTGGGAGCAAGCGGCCTCGCCGGCCGGCATCTCGGCACGCCGCAGCACTCGCGCGTGATCATCGAGAAGCCCTTCGGCAAGGACCTCGCGTCCGCCCGCGAACTCAACACCACGATCCGCTCCGTCTTCGAGGAGAACCAAGTCTACCGCATCGATCATTACCTCGGGAAGGAGACCGTGCAGGACCTGCTCGTGCAGCGCTTCGCCAACGCGATCTTCGAGCCGCTGTGGAACCGGAACTTCATCGACAGTGTGCAGATCACCGTGGCCGAGGAGGTCGGCGTGGGCACGCGCGGCGGCTACTACGAGCAGAGCGGCTGCCTGCGCGACATGATCCAGAATCACACGATGCAGCTGCTCGCGCTCACCGCGATGGAGCCGCCCGGCTCGCTGCACGCCGAGGCGATCCGCGACGAAAAGGTGAAGGTCCTCAACGCCATCCAGCCCCTCACCATCGGCCCGGCGGGCGACGTGGCGCGCGCGCAATACGCCGCCGGCATGATGGCCGGCAAGCCCGCGATCGGCTACCTCGAGGAGGAGGGCATCGCCGCGCAGTCCAACACCGAGACCTACGCCGCAATGCGGCTCTCGATCAACAACTGGCGCTGGCAGGGCGTGCCGTTCTACCTCCGCTCCGGCAAGCGCATGGCGCGCCGCGTCTCCGAAATTGCGATCAATTTCCGCCGTCCGCCGGGCACGCTCTTCGCGGGCGAGACCGCGCGCTTCGACCTCGCGGCCAACACGCTCTCGTTCCAAATCCAGCCCGACGAGGGCCTGAGCCTGATCCTCAACACCAAGGTCCCCGGCCTCGAGACCCGCACGCAGCCCGTGAAGATGAGCTTCCGCTACGCGACGACCTTTGGCTCCAACACCGCGGAGGCCTACGAGCGCCTCGTGCTCGACGCGATGGTGGGGGACGGCACGCTCTTCATCCGCGGCGACGAAGCCGAGGCCTCGTGGAAACTCTGCACGCCCGTGCTCGACTACTGGCGCAGCGTGGGGCGCACGGGCATGGACGCCTATCCCGCCGGGTCGTGGGGACCGCCCAGTGCCGACGCGTTGCTCGCGAAGCAGAACCACTGCTGGCGGCAGCCCTGATCATGCCCGCGATCTTTGATGCCTTGCCCGGCCTGGAGGTCCCGGTCGGCGAGATCTCCAAGCGCCTCGCGCAGATGTGGGCGGACAACGCCGCCGACGGCCGCCCGGCGCCCGCCGCCGACGACGCGAAGGCCACCCAGGTGAACTTTGTCCTGCACCTCGGGCTCAACACCACCCCGGACGACGCTGTGCGGCAGTTTGACATCGTCGTGAACTTTTCGCGCCGCACGCCGAGCCGCGTCGTCGTGCTCTGTCCGCTGCACGCCGACGTGCCGCAACCCGTGATGCGCGCCAAGATTTTCGGCGAGTGCTTCCTCGGAAAATCGAAAGCGGACAAGCGCTGCGTCGAGTTTGTGCTGCTGAGCTATTCGCACAGCGCGCGGCCGTATCTCGAAAACCAAGCCTCGATCTGTCTCTCGACCGACCTGCCGCTCTACTACTGGGCACACCGGTTCTCGGCGACCGGCAGGCTTGCGGACTACCGCTACCTGCTCGGCCGCGCGAAGCGCGTCCTCATCGACAGCGCCATCGCGCCGGCGGATGCGATCTCTTACCCGTGGCCCAACCCCGCCGCCACCCGCGATCTCGTTTACTGCCGGCTGCTGCCGGTGCGGCAGAGCATCGGGCAGTTTCTCTCCGCATATGCGCCGGCGAGCCTCGCCGAAGGGCTGACGGGCGTGACGGTGTCGCATGCCGCCGCCGTGGGCGCGGAGGGCCGCGTGCTGCTTGCCTGGCTGCGCCGGCGGCTGACGGCATGCGGCGCGCGCCCCGATGCGTTGAAACTCGACGCGAGGCCGATTTTGGCGGGGGAAACGGGGAGCCTCGCGGTTCAATTTTCGTATGGCGGCGCGCCGCGGAGCTTTCGCTGGAGCGGCGACCTCGCGACGGGCCGCGCGGTGTTTGACGCGAGCCTCGGGGCCGGCCGCACGCGACTCGACGCGGCGGTGAGCCTGCTCCCGCCGGAAAACACCCTCAGCGAGGCGATGTTTTTCTAGTTCGCAACAGCCCCATGAAACTACCCCTGCTGATCGCCTGCCTCGCCGTCACGCTCGCGCTGCGCGCCGCCGAGCCAACGGTATTGGTCGGGGCTGCCAAAATCGACATCACGCCGGAGCTGCCGATCCGGCTCTCCGGTTATCAGGGCCGCCCTGCGGAGGCCACGCGCGTCGTGACGCCGCTCACCGCCCGCGCCCTCGCCATCGGTGCCGATGCCAACCAACCCGTGATTATCATCGCCGCCGAAATTATCGGCGTGAGTGACGCGATCCGCGCGCAGGTCGTGCGGGCGCTGGCCGCATCACACCGCATCGCGCCGGAGCGCGTGGCGATTTGCACCACGCACGTGCACACGGGGCCGGCGCTGGCTGGCGTGATTCCCTACATGTTCTCGCGCGACTTGCCGCCGGAAGAATCGGTGCGCATCGCGCGCTACACCGCGACGTTCACCCAAAAACTGATCGAGGTGGCGCAAGCGGCGCTCCAAGGCCGCCGGCCGGGGCGGCTCGCGTGGGGGGAGGGAAGCGCGAATTTCGCCGTGCAACGGCGCAGCGTCATCGACGGGAAATGGAAGACGTTTGGCGCGGTGCCGGCGGGCCCGTCGGATCACGCGCTGCCGGTGCTGCGGGCGAGTGATGCGCGCGGCGGCGTGCGCGCCGTGCTCGCGAGTTATGCGTGCCACTGCACCACGCTGGAGGGCGCCGACAACTACGTGCACCACGACTGGGCCGGCGACGCCGCGCGGCGCATCGAGGCCGCCCATCCCGGCACCATCGCGCTCGTGACTATCGGCTGCGGGGCGGATGCCAACCCGCAGCCGCGCGGCGCCGCCCACGTGGCCGCGCACGGCGAGAAAATCGCGGCCGAGGTGGATCGCCTGCTGGCCTCGAAGCTCCGCCCAATCGGCGGCGTGACCGGCGCGAAGTTCTTGAAGGTCGATCTGCCGCTCGACCGGGTCGTGACGCGGGCGGAGCTGGCCGAGCGCACGGCGAACAAGCAGCGCGTGCAGACTTCCTACGCGGCGACGCAATACCTGCGGAAGCTCGACTCGGGCGAGGGCCTGCCCGCGGCGGTGACGCTGCCAGTGCAGGCGTGGAACTTTGGCGCGGACCTCGCGATGGTATTTCTCGGCGGCGAGGTGGTCTCCGAGTATTCGTTGCGTCTGAAACGCGAGCTCGATGGCGCGCGGCTTTGGGTGAACGCGTATGCCAACGATGTGCCCAGCTACATCCCGTCCGCGCGGATGTTCCCCGAGGGCGGCTACGAGGTCGACGGCTCGATGGATTACTACGGCTTCCCGGTGCGGCTCGCCGTGGGCACGGAGGACAAGTTGATCGGCTCGATTCGCGGGCTTGTGCCCGCGGAGTTCAACGCTCAACCGGCGAAAAAATAATTTACGAGTTCACGGCGGCGGCGCCCGGTGAATCTGAGGCGTCCAAGTCACGTAGCTCGGCTCCTCGTGGAGGAAAGCGTCAGGCGCCTCGGTGGTCCGCAACAGCTCGGCGTCCGCCGTCTGTTCCAGGAGCTCACGCACGGAGTAGGGTGTGATCATGGTTTGCCCGGGGATCGGCGACCAGTGACGGAATCCCTCCGGCATCGCAAGGCGGCCGGCGAGTTCGCCCGCGGCCACGCGCCGCAGGCCCCGGCCGATCTGGAAATGGTGCCACGTGTCGCGACGCGCGTCGGCGATAACGCCAAGCTGGGGATCGCGCAGCGCCTGGGCCACGAGGTTGAGGCTCAGGTAGGCATAGATCGGGCGCGATTGCATGACTTGCCAAGTGCGCAGCGCCATCGCCGCAGTCCGGATGCCAAGAATCGAGCCGGGGCCTTCGCAAAATATGAACGCCGCGGCGGCATTCGGATTAAAGGCCAGGGCCTCGAGGCTTTGAAAGATTGCGACACCGGCCTCCTCCCTTGATTCCGTCCAGCGGGGCGGATGCCCGGCCGTGAGCACGCCGACCTGAACCCGGGACGACGCGGCGTCGATCACGAGAATCGGCGCGTGGGCGGAGAGTGCATGGCGGACGGTTGGCACCGCATCCTCATCCGCGCAGACGTGCGGCGCGGCAAGCCCTCATCGCGGCTGGAGTAGCCTGTGGTTAGGGGGCGATTGGCATGCAGCGGCCGCACCGTCAGCCCCCCGGGCGGGCACGGCCCCTTCTTAAGTTCGAAGGGCGATTCGGCATTCCAGGCGATTTTTCACGCCGCGGCATTCACTGAGTTAGCAAGGCTCGGTTGGGGTCCAGGGGCGATAGTGCCGCCTGGACCTGTTTCGCTTGCGGGGCAGCGGGACGTTGGTTCTTTCGCGCTCGGTCCCCTTAGAGCTATGAACACCAGGCACCCAGTCCCCGGCATCGTTTCCCTCCTCTTGATCACATCCTCGATCCCTGCGCAGACGGCGCCGCTGCCGGCGCCGGCGGCGAGCGCAGACCAGCCTGTCGTCCTCGAGACCTTTCGCGTCGATACCTCGAGGGATCGCGGTTACGTCGCGACCAACTCCACCGCCGGCACGCGGCTCAACGTCGCGATCAAGGACATCCCGCTGCCGATCGAGGTGATCACGCGTGAGTTCATCGACGACATCGGCGCGATGGACATCAAGGAGGCGCTCCAATACTCCGCCGGCATTGTGCAGGACACGGTCGCGACCGCGAACGTGTTTCTCTTCAGTCCCTCCGGCTCGGGGGCCGCGGGCTCCGTCTCGCGCGACAGCGTGTCGATCACGATTCGCGGGCTCAACACCCGTTCCTTCCTCCGCAACGGGTTTCGCCAGGATGCCGTCACCGATGTCGTCAACGTCGACCGCCTCGAGGTTGCGCGCGGGCCGCAGTCGCTGCTCTACGGCGTCGCCTCGCTCGGCGGCATCGTCGCGATCACGCCGAAGTATCCGCGCGCCACGCCCAAGACCGACCTGCGCCTTGGGTTTGGCAGCAACGATTTTCACCGCGCGGAACTCTACCGCACGGGACCGATCTGGAAGGGCAAGTCCGACACGCGCTCGCTGAATTACGGCCTCGGCGTCGTTTACCAGAACCAAAGCAGCCGGAGCGACTTTGACGACCGCAAGCGCTTGCTTGTGACACCCGCCGTGGAGTTCCGCCCGTTCCGCGACACCAACATCTTCGTGGATGTGGAATATGGGCGCTTCGAGACCAAGGGCACGGGCTTCCTGGACCTCAACGACACGAGCGCCGGAAATTTGCGCAACCGGATCACCGGCCAACTCATCGCCGAGAACCTCAACGAATGGGGCGAGACTCGCGCCGTGGCCAAGGACATCTTTGGCCGTGACCGTCACTTTCGCTGGGGCGGCGGAGACACCTTTGCCAAGGACGATCACTTCAGCGGCACCGTCGAGGTCACGCAGAAGCTGCTGCCCGGCCTTACGCTCGTGCTGGGCGCGAACTACTCGGATCGCTTCAGCAAGAACCGCTCAATCAACGGGGGCGTCACCCGCGCTACGACGGCGAGCGCGGCCATCGCTCCGACTGCGCCGGGCGCCTGGACCAACGTCGGGTCCGATCCCGTGAGTCCCGGCCTCACACAGTGGAAGACCGTCGGCTACAACTGGGGTTACGGCGAGACCCACAAATACATCCGCCAGGCGCGCGTTGATCTGGCGTATGAGTTCACCCTGTTTGGCCAGGAGCAAAACCTCCTCGTCGGCCGTTCCGACCAGACGGTGAGGCAGAGCCAGCTCTCCACCTCGCAGGCCTCGAGCAACACGCCCGGCAGTCCCGGCCAGGGGTTCCTCCCCTTCACGGCGCCCAGCCACATCCGCCACGGCGGCGAGGTGGCGCGGCCGTTTCGCGACACGGTCTTCACCGAATGGGACACGGGCCACTACGCCGTCTACCAAGGCAACTGGTGGAAAGATCGCCTGAAGATCATCGGCGGCTGGCGCGATGAGCGATATCTCGTGCGGCAATATTTCACTTCGTTCGCGAAGGCCGACACGTCGCAACCCGACGCCAACCTGGCCAACTGGCGCCTGCCCGCCACGCCCGATGCCGCCAGCCTCGTCAACGCCGCGGGCCAGGCCCCGATCGTAAACGGCTACCGTTTTGGCGCCGTGCCACAGCGCGATTACACGCTGACGGGCGGCATCAGCTTCAGTCTAAACAAGGACATCAACCTCTACGTCGTCAGCGCCGGCGGCATCTTCCCGAACACCGGCCAGCGGGATGGCGCCGCCAATCCCTTCAATCCGGAGAAAACGAAAAGCCGCGAGGCAGGCGCGAAGTTTGATTTGTGGAAAGACCAGCGCGGGCGTGCCCGGATTTCCGCGACGGTATCCTACTTCGAGATCGATCGCGAAAATGCGATCTACAATTTTGCCTTCGCCCCGCAGCCGCGCAGCAACAACCAGCCCACACTCCGGGCGGGCTTTACCTCGCCCGCCAACGTCACGGTCAGCGGAGCCGGGCCCAACGCCTACTCGGTTGCCAATTCGCCGTTCACGACCTTTCAGACCAACCGACCCGTGACATACCTCCTGCCCGCGACCTACGTGGCGGCGGCCGACCTGGGCCACCCGCGCGTCGCGGGCGCGCCGCAGCAAGGCGGGTTTATCCTGGTGGATTACGCGTCGCTCGGCACGGCCGCGAACGACCCGCTGCGGCGCGCCATGGATGCCGCCGCCGCCGATCCCTCGACCAACACCGCGCTGCAAACCAGTGCGGTGGGCACCGGCCCCGCGGGGTTGCAGGCGAACAACGCCTACATCAACCGCAACTCCGACGTCGCCTACGACGACCGCTCGAAAGGCGCCGAGGCTCAGCTCTATCTCAACTTCACGGACAATCTCAGCACCGTCATCACCTACACCCATCTCGTGCAGGCGGTCACCGGGGGCTTCAAGATCGTCGATCAGCCGCGCAGCACCGAATACGACTCGTGGTGGCGCTTCATGCGGCTCTCCACTGCTGAGGCCCTTGCCTTGAATCTCGACGAATCGAAAACCAGCGCCGCCACGACGGGCGCGATCGGCCGGCGCACCAGCGACGTGCCGCGCAACGCCTGGGCGATCTGGAACAACTACAAGTTCACGGAAGGCCGGCTGCGCGGCTTCGAGGCGAGTCTCGGTGTGACCTTCAACGGGCCGCGCCAAGGCGAGCAGGTCATCGACAACGGCCTGCGCGACCGCTCAAACGACGAAAACCGCCGCTACCGCCCGCAAATCCCGCTCGAATACAAACTCAACGCGGCGATTGCCTACCGCGGCCTCATCCTAGGCCGGAAGTGGAATCTCCGCCTCAACGTGAACAACCTGCTCGATCAGCAGAAGCTGATGAGCACGAACACGACGACGCTCTTCGTGGATAATGCGACCGGCAGCCTTGTCCCCTCCACCAGCCCGCTAGCGACGCGAATCACTGTGCCGAACCGGGCGATACGCTACTTCGAGCCCCTGTCGTTCCGATTTTCGGCCAGCACCAGCTTCTGAGTGGCGAAGATTGAGTGGGCCGGATGAGAACAGTATCGCTGGGTGCGAGTTGGTGGGTGCCTCTGGCCGCGGCTGCTATTCCGTCGTGGTCGTGCAGGGAGTTCTGGGAGATCGGAATCCTTTGTCTCCCGCTCGGCGATTTCGCGCGCGGTCGCGACGACGGGCCACGGAATGAAGTGATTGTCACGGAAGCTCTGCTCGCCCGGTGCATGAGGTCACAACGGGCCTTTGGACCCCGAGGTGGGCGCAATGCCGCCATCCTCGAATCGCGGGCGCGTCATCGGCCGGCTCAAAGCCCGTAGGTTCGCCCGGAGGAAATTCCGACACCCCTCCGTCGCACGTGCGCTTGCACTTGGTTTCGGTGGGCCGCTACCGTGGCCGATCATGGCAAAGCGCCGGCAACTCCGCGGCTTCGATCTTAAACAGATCGAGGGGGTGGCAAACCTCGTCGGGGTCGATGAGGTGGGGCGCGGCGCGTTTGCGGGGCCGGTCGTGGCGGCGGCGGTCGTCGTGTCGCGCGAGTTTCTGGAAAGCCGCTGGGCGGTCACGAAATCCGGGCGCGTCAACGACTCAAAGTTGCTCAGCGCGGCGCAGCGCGAGGAGCTGTGGTCGGAGTTCGAGGAACTTGCGGCGGAGGGCAAGATCCATGCGCATCACGGCATCGCGAGCGTGGCGGAGATCGCGGAATTGAACATCCTCGGCGCGACGAAGCTCTCGATGCGGCGCGCGTTGGGCGGGATTTGGCCGCCGGAGGCGTTTGCCGCGGAGGGCACGGAGCCGGATCTTTTTTCCAGCTTCGAGGAGCGAGCGGCGTTCGCGCCGTCGGTCTCGGCGCGCGTGATCATCGACGGTCTGCCGCTGCGGAGCTTTCCGTATCCGCACACGGCGTTCGTGAAGGGCGATGCGCGCTCGCTCTGCATCGCCATGGCCTCGATCATCGCGAAGGTGGCGCGCGACCGGATGATGGCCGGGCTCGAGGACAAGTTTCCCGGCTACGGCTTTGCGCAGCACAAAGGCTACGGGACGGAAGAGCATCGCGACGCCGTGCTGCGGCTCGGCAAGTGCGCGGAGCACCGCGATGCATTCCTGCGGAAGCTGCTGGCCGTGCGCGTGGACCCGGCGCAGATGGATTTCCTCGGCGTGGAGCCTACGGCAGGCGGCTAGCGGCGGACGGTGGCGGCCCGCGCGATCGCCTGGCTGTTGGCCTCGGATTCGGGCAACACGGTGTGGAAGCCGGTTTCGTCCTCGTAGCCCTCCTTCGCGGTCAGCGCCGCGTAAAGCGTAACCACGGAGCCGGCGGCGAGCATTCCGAGGAAGGTATAGAGGAGCGCGGCCATCGCAGGAAGGGATGGTGTCGTATCGACGCGCCCAGCCGTTCGCTTGAGGAGAATTCCGCGTATTGGATGTGCTTTTAGAGGTTCAATCGCTTGCGGGCCTTGCCGGTGGCCCGCCTCCTAGCCCTGTGTGAATTTCTTCACGTGTTTCGCAATTACTGCCATGGCGCGGTCGGGGTCCGCGACGTTGCGCGGGTAATAGTAGTAGGCGGCGAAATCGGGCTTGAGCGCGAGGACGGCGGGATAGTGGCGGTCCATGGCCGGGATCGCGGCGGCCTGGAGGTTGTGATTCTCCATCAGGAAAAAACTCTTCCGGCCGGGCACGGCGCGCGCGGCCTTGATGAAGGACTCGCCTTTCCCGCTGAGGAGTATCTTGCCCTTGCCGCTTTCCTGGCCCTCGCCAGCCTCGAGCTTGGAGTCATCGGCAGCGTCCCACGGGCGGCCGTCAGCACCGTAGTAGTCGAGGTGCCGCACGCCGGCTCCGGCGGCGAGTTCGTCGGGGGGATTGTGCGCCTGCTGGAACAGAAAAGTGAGCTTGTCGGGCCAGCGCTGTTTAGCGAAGGCGCAGACGCGGGACCAAAAATCGCGGGCGGCGGCGTAGTGGGCGACGAGCGGTGCGTCAGGGCCAAGGGCAGCCACGGCGTGTTTCGACTTGTCGACGATGAAACACTTGGGCTCATCGATGATGAAGCCTGCGAGGTGCGGATGCTGCTTGTAGAGGTCGGCGAGCGTCTCGGTGAAGAACTTGAACGTGTCGGGGTGATGGACGCTGCTGATGCCGCCTGAGACCTTGGGCATGATGGCGGTTTTTCCCTGCTTGTTCACGATCTTGGTCTCGGGGTTGAGCATCGTGAAAAGGCTCGGGACCTTCGGGGCGCCGGCCGTGAGGCCGCCCCAGCGGGATGGCACGGCGATGACCTTCATGCCGACGCGCGCGGCTTCCTGCGCGATGAGAGCGTGGTTCTCGTAGGCGGCGAAGAGATCCTGCTCGAGCACGCCGACGCAGACATACTGGGTGCCGATGTCGGCCATCCACTCCATGTCCGCGCGGATGTGGCGCGGCACATAGGTATACATGTGCGCGTTGAGGTAGTAGGCGCCAATTTTGGTGTCGGTCCGGTTAAGCGGTTTGACCGAGGCTGTGTCAGCGGACGCGCCGCGAACCGACCAGGTGTTTGCCAAGGTCGCGGCGGCGGAAGCCGCGAGAAACGCGCGGCGTTTCATTTTTTCTTCCCGGCCTTGGGGGTGGCGGGCTCCTCGGGCAGGCGGCTGTTATAGCCGCGGTAGATGTCGAGCGGGTCCTCGATTGCTCCGCCTTTGTCGCCCGATTCGACGACCCAACGGTCGACCAGCGCGCGGAGATCGCGGAGCTTGGCGGAGTGGGCGGGATCGAGCGCGAGGTTTTTCACCTCATGGGGATCGGCGGAAAGATCAAAGAGCTCCTCGACGGGCTTGTGGTCGGCGGCAAAAAGCGCGGCCTCGCGGGTGAGTTTTCCCTCCCGGGCGAGCTGCTTTACGAGGTTCCAAGTCGGATATTGGTTCTCTTTGTAGGCATTGTGCTGCATGTAGGGGATGCCGGGGAAGTAGTTGCGGATGTATTTCCACTGCGGCGTGCGGACGGCCCGCATGCGGTCGGTTGACGAGTCCATTCGATCGCGGGCCGCAAAGATGTGGGTGCGCGGCGAGGTGCCGGCGGCGAGGAAGTCGCGGCCTTGCATGACCGAATTGGGTTTCACGCCGGCGAAGCCCAGCATTGCGGCCGACACGTCGATGCTCGAGACCATCTGACCGTCGACCGTCCCCGCGCGGCGGCGATCGGGCCACGCAATAAGGAGCGGGATGTGGATTCCTCCATCATAGAGAAATTGTTTGGAGCGGAACAGGCACTGGCCGTTGTCGCCGACGAAGACGACGATGGTGTTGTTGGCGAGGCCGTCTCGCTCGAGACGCGCGAGCAGCTCGCCCACGTAGGAATCCATGAGCGCAATCGCGTCGAGATAGTTGGCGTATTCCTCGCGGGCGACCGGGTGGTCGGGGTAGTAGGGCGGGAGTTTCACCTTGGCGGCATCGACATGCGGGATGGGCGCGTCCTTCGAGCGGGCGAAGACCCAGCCGGGGCCTTTGTGGCTCTCTGTGATCGTGATTTGGGCAAAGAAGGGCTGGCCGGGCTTGCGGCCGGCCCAGTCGGTGCCGTCAAAGGGCGGAGCGGGGGTGAGGAAATTGAAATCGGTCTTGCCCGCGCCGGACGAACCGGTGAGGCCGCCACCGGCTTTTTTCGCAGCCTTTCCGGCGCCCGCGCTGAGGTTGGCGGTGTAGTAGCCGGCGTCGCGGAAATAGTCTGTGATCATGCGCACGCCGGCTGGGAGCGGCTGCTTGTTCCACTGCCACGTGCGGTGCTGGTGCGCGCCGATGGTCGTCTGATACATGGCGGTCATGTAGGCTGAGCGGCTGGCGGAGCAGACGGGAGCGGTGGTGAACGCGTGCGTGTAGCGCACGCCGCGAGCTGCGAGGTTGTCGAGGTTGGGCGTGCTGACGAGCGGCACGCCGTAACAGCCGAGCTGAGGCCCGATGTCCTCCGCGAGGATAAAGAGGATGTTGGGTTTGGTGGAATCCGCGGCGACCAACGACGCGGCACCGAGAAGAAACGAAATCAGCGTGAGGCGAAGCAGGTGCATGGAGAGGAGGATTCCGAAGCAGGATGGAGAGTCGAACCGAGAAATATGAGCCTGCGAACAACGCGGAAAATCGACGTGCCGACCATCGAAAAAAACGCCATGCCAAACACCATGAACCGTCGCGATTTTCTGTTCGGCTCTGGCGGAGCTGCCGTTGCGCTGCTCGCGAGCCCGGCGCGCGGCGCCGCGGTTGCGCGCGTGAAGAAGGCTGCAATCATCGGGCACACCGGCCGAGGGAACTTCGGCCACGGACTGGACTTGATATTTGGCAATCGACGAGACGTTCAAGTTATCGCCGTGGCCGACCCAGACGAGGCGGGGCGCGCCAAGGCGCAGAGAGCGGCACGGGCGGTGCGGGCCTATGCCGACTACCGTGAGATGATGGAACATGAGCGGCCCGAACTCGTGAGTGTGGCGCCGCGCTGGACGCTTGAGCACCACGCGATGGTGTCCGCGGCGTTGGCGGCAGGAGCCCACGTCTACTGCGAGAAGCCGTTCATGCATACTCTGGCGGAAGCCGACGATGTGATCATGCAGGCGGCACGCTCGGCTCGCAGAATCGCGGTCGCGCATCAGGGGCGTGTCGCGCCCGCGACGCTCCTGCTTAAACGCCGAGTGGACGAGGGGATGATCGGCGATCTGCTTGAGATCCGAGTGCACGGGAAGCAGGATCGCCGCGCCGGCGGCGAGGACATGCTCGTGCTAGGCACGCACCAGTTCGATATCGTGAGGTTCGTGGTCGGCGATCCGCTTTGGTGCACCGCGCGCATTCGGCACCAGGGTCGCGAGGCGGTTCGTGCGGATGCGCGCCCGGCGACCGAGGGGATCGGCCTCGTGCTGGGTGATGAAATCGAAGCGATGTTCGCATTTCCGCGCGGGGTGAACGTCCACTACACCAGCCGCGCCGGCCGCGCCGCCAGCGCCGGACCTTGGGGCCTTGAGTTTATCGGCACCCACGGGCGCCTTCGAATGCTGAGCGATCCGAGCCCGCGGGTCTTTGTTGCCCGTGAGACCGCTATTGGGTCTTCGGGCCAGGTGCGCGAATGGCTGCCGTTGTCCGATGCAACCACGGAATCCGCGGACGGGCGCGACTTGTCGATCACGGCGGCAAACCGCCGCGTGGTCGATGACTGGCTGGCAGCCATCGCAGGGTTTCGTGAGCCGGTTTGCAGCGGTCATGCCGCGATGAAATCGTTGGAGATGATTCATGCGGTTTTTGTCGCGGGGTTGACGGGCGGCCGGGTGGCCTTTCCACTTCGGGATAGGGGGCATCCCCTATCGGTTTAGGTGTTTCGGCTGAACCCCAATAAAAAATGGCACCTACGCGCAGACGCGCTGTCGCAGCGAGTTAGCGCACCCCTTGCGCCGGACGCGCCCAGTGCGTCAAGTCACACCCAAAAACCCTGTAAAACTCCCCTCTGCTAATACCCACCGCTGGACCGTATCCCCGCGAATAGGAAAAATTCACAAAGTCTGGCACACTCTGAATCATGCAATCCGCACTCACAGTCTTCTGGATTCTGTCGGGCCTCGGTTTTGCAATTGGCGTTGTGATCACAGTCGTAGGGCTCATGCGGGCCCCAGAAGGGTTCGAGGACGAATCTGGCTTTCACAGCGCTCAGCCCGGTGGCGCGCAAAAGGCCGCCGCGGCTCCTGCGGGCCATGCGGTTCGGCCTAGCCATCCGGAATTGGCCTAATCGAAAAAGGCTAACTCCGGCCACAATCAGTCACGAGTTGGAGTCATTCGAACTCGCCCCAGACGCGAGGGGGTTTGAAATCCGGAATAGATTCGCCGCCGACGAGCGGTGACGCCGCGCTGGCGTAGGCTTGGTAGCGCCCGGCAAGATCGCGCAAGATCTCGGGGTGCGCGACGGCGAGATTGTTTTTTTCGGATGGGTCGGTGGCGAGGTTGAAGAGTTCGGTGCGCTGCTGGGATGCGTCGGCGGGGTTTTTTTCCGAGCGCAGTAAATCGGGCCAGGAAAAATCGGGCGAAGGCGTGCCGCCTTTGTATTTCAGGTGACCGTTGAGGACGAGCTTCCATTTGCCGCGCCGGAGCGCGCCGGTGCCGGGTGCGGCGTTAATCAGGATTTCGTCGTGGATTGGCTTGGCCTTGGGATCAACCAGTGCGGGCCACAGGTCGCGACCATCGAGCTTGACGACGGGATCGGCCTTGGCGTTGGCCAGCCGGAGGAGCGTGGGGTGCCAGTCGGCGATATGGAGGGGTTGCTGCACGAGGCGGCCGGCGGGTAGGCGGCCCGGCCAGGTGGCGAAGGCGGGGACGCGCACACCGCCTTCGTAGATGCTGCCTTTCTGATCGCGGAGGCTGCCGTTGTCGCCGACGGGGAGGTTGGCGCCATTGTCGGAGGAGAACACGATGAGGGTTTTTTCGCGGAGATCCTTCTTTTCGAGGGTGGCGACGATGCGGCCGATGGCGGCGTCCATGTGTGCGATCATGGCGACGTGGGTGCGGCGCTTTTGGTCCGCGATGTGGGCGAAGCGCGCCAGCCACTCGTCGGTGGCTTGGAGAGGCGTGTGCGGGGCGCTGAAGGCGACGTAGAGGAAGAAGGGCTTCGCGGCAGTGTCGTGTTTTTCAATCAGTGAGACGGCTTCGTTGGCGATGAGGTCAGTCACGTAGCCGTCTTCGCGGAGGGCGTGGTCGCCGCGGTGCCAGTCGAGCCCGCCGTCGCGCTTGCGCGTGAAGTAATCGGTCATGCCGAGGTAGAACCCGTATTGGTGATCGAAGCCGCGGGCGGTGGGCAGGTATTCAGGCGCGCCGTTGCCGAGGTGCCACTTGCCGCACAGAGCGGTGAAGTAACCGGCCTCGCGCAGGGCCTGCGGGAGGGTGCGCGCGGAGAGCGGGAGGCCGTGGCGCGACTCGGGCTTGATGACGCCGAGCTGGAGCCCGAGCCGCATGGGGTAGCGGCCGGTCATGAGCGCGGCGCGGGTAGGCGTGCAGACGGGCTGGACGTAGAATTGCTCAAGGCGGACGCCGCTGGCGGCCAGGGCGTCGAGGTGCGGCGTGCGGACTTCCGTGGAGCGGTAGCCGATGTCAGCGAAGCCTTGGTCATCGGAGAGGATGAATAGGATGTTCGGGAGTCCTGCAGGTTGCGCCGCGTGCACGATGACGCTCGAGACGCAGAGCAGCAGGGACAGAGAGAGAGTGGAGAGGCGCATGGCCAACGCGGAGAAAGGCAACGAGGTGGACGTCTCGCTCGCGACGGGCTAGAAATTCCCCGTGACCCCGAAATTGAAGCGCATGCCGTTGTAGCGGATTTTTTGCGGGCGGTAACGGTCCTTGCCCTGCACGCGGACGACGGTTTGGTCGAGCGCGTTGGTCCAGTCGCAGAAGAGCGCGAGACCTCGGCGGAGCTGGTATTTCACGTTGAGCGCGCCGTCGATGCGCTCGTCGTCATATATGCGGGCGGCGGCGTTCGCGTTGTAGGCGTTCAGGAAGCGGTCGTTGTAGTTGTATTGCGCGCGGACAGTGAAGCGCGCGCGTTGCCACGTGAGCCCGACGTTCCACGCGACGGGCGTGAATTGCGCGAGCTGGTCGTCGGTCACGGCGCCGCCGCTATTGTAGTTACCTTCGGAACGGATGATCGTGTAAGTGGCATAGAGGCTGAAGCCGCGCAGGCGTTCTGGGAGAAAGGTGAGTTGCTGGTTGTAGCTGAACTCGAGGCCCTCGGCTTTGCCGCTGCCGCCGTTCTTGCGCGTGGAAAGGAGGTAGCCGGCGTAGGCGCCTTCGAAGCCGTTGTCGGCGCCGGTGCCGACAACGCGCGTGTCGGCGAAGAGGAAATTTTTCAGGTCTTTGCGAAATGCACCCACGGAAACGGCGCCGGCGGGCTCGAAGTAGAGCTCCGCGCTCACGTCAAAATTCCGCGCGCGTTGCGGGCGCAGGCCGGTGTTGTTCTGCGAGACGGTGAGGTTCACGTCGTTGACCGTGGTGTTGGGCATTAGGTCGCCGAAGCTCGGGCGCGACATGCTCTCGGTATAGCTCGCGCGGAGAAGGAGGTTCTTGCGCGCAGCGTAGCGGAAGTGGAGGCCGGGGAACCATTCGGTGTAGGCGGATTCGCGCGTGGTGCGCGAATACTCGGCGAGCAGCCGAGCAAGCCGCTGGGCCTCGGGCGCGGTGCCGGGGAGCGCAGGCGCGATGGGGCGGTTGACGACGCCCGTGGCGGTGACGTCGGTCCTCTCCATCCGCAGGCCGGGCAAGATGCGCAGGCGGCCGACGTCGAGCGTGGACATGATGTAGGCAGCGTAGATGTCCTCACGGGCGCGGCCGTCGTTGACGAGGCCGTCGCGCGCGCTCGTCACGCGATCCTCGAGCCAGAGGTTGCGCGAGCCGAGGAAGCTCGAGTAGGCACGTCGGACATCGGGCCATTCGGCGATGGTGTAGCGGCCGTCGAAGCCGTGGTGGACGTAGTTGGTCCGCTTGAACTGGTTCAAATTATCGTCGGCGGAGATGATGCCGTCGGGGCCGACGTAGGTGGCGGTGGTGCGATTGTCGTCCACGTCGGTCCTTTGGGCGCGGTAACGGAAACCGGTCTTGAGCGTGAGAGGGTGCGCGGTGGCGAAGGAGCGGGCGACGTTGAGCTCACCGCCCCAGACGGCCTCCTTGCTCGTGCCGGACTCGGCCTGAAGGCGGCCGCGGTTGTAGCGGTTGTAGTCATTGACGTTGCCGGGGCCCAAGAAGGTGACAGTGGGATACCAAACGTCGGCGGTGCGGTCGAAGCGCACACGCTGGCCGGCGAGCCCGAGGTCGAAGTTCTCGCGGTCCTCGGTGCCCTTGGCGGGCGCGAACGAGGCGGCGTAGTCAATCTTCCACCCAGGGAGGACGGTCTTGCCGCCGGTGGAAAAGGCCCACGTCTCCTGCCGCGGGCCGATGAGCGAGCCGGAGTAGTTGTTCGTGGCGTTGATGGCCTCCCAAGCGTTTTCGGTGTAGCCGGGGGCGAAGGCAGTGACGTTTTGCGCGCTGTCGATGCTGAGGCGCTTCTGGTCCACGATGTCGGTGTAGTGATTGAACATCGCGCCGACGAAAACCGTGGTGCGGTCGTTGACGCGCCAGTCGACTTTGGCGCCCACCCCGGTGCGGTTGCGGCGATGGAGCGCGTCCTCCAGGCGAAAGCGATACATGTAAGCGGGCGAGACCGCCGCGCCCTGAAAGTCGAGTTGCGTGACGTCCTGCGGCACGGGGTTGTCGCTGTAGCTGACGGAGAGATAAAGCCCGACATTCTTCCTTTCGCCGAAGAGATCCGAATACTGCACGCCGCCGAAGAAGCCGGACTTGTGATGGAGGGTCTTGTAGTTGACGCCGGTGTTGTAGGAGAGGCGGCGGCCGCGCTGGGAGAAAGCGGACTTGGTGATCAGATTCACTGCTCCGCCGACGGAATCGGCGTCCATATCGGGCGTGGGTGCTTTGATGACCTCGATGCTCTCGATGTAGTCGGCGGGCAACTTATCCACTTCGAAATTGCGTGTCTTTTTGCCGCTGGCGGGACTGGGGAGGCGGGTGCCGTCGAGGGTGACGGCGCTGGCGGCTGAGCCCATGCCGCGCACGAAGATTTGATCCACCTCGCCCTCGTTGAGATTCGTGGAGATACCGGAGACGCGCTTGAGCATCTCGCCGATGTTGCCGTCGACGATGTGCCCGAACGCATCGGTGGCGAGGGCGGCCTTGATGTTCGAGGCGTTGCGCTGGCTTGTGATCGCGGCGGCGCTGCCTTCGCGCTCGCCGGCGACGGTGAAGGCGTCGAGCCGGTAGATGTCTGAGCGCAGGCCGATCGGCGGCACGACGGTGCGCCCGCCGCTGACGACGACTTGCTGCGCGTGCGCATCGAGGCCGGTGTAGGAGACCGATAGCGTGTAGGTGCCGGGCGTGACGCCGGTGAACTCGAAGTTGCCCGTGCGATCGGTGAGGGCCGGGATGGATGAATGTGAAAGTGTGACGACGGCGCCCTCGAGCGAGGCGCGGGTTGCGGCGTTGGAGACAGTGCCCGTCAGCGTCGACGATTGGGCGAGCGCGGACGCAACGAGCGCCGATGCGAGGGACAAGGCAAGCAGGCGTTGGGGTTTCATCGGATTTTGGGGCAGCTAGTTTCCACGGTCACTTCTTCGCGCGCTGGGTGAGAAACACGAAGGCGCCGAGCTTGCTCGCGGTGAGCACGTCGGGGGCGCCGTCGCGATTGACGTCCACGGCCTCGACCTGCGTGCCGAGTGCGGAGGCGTCGTCGATCAAGTGCGGGAGGAAGCGCGCGCCGCCGGGGGCGGATTTGTCGCGCACGAGCCGGAACCAGTAGTTCACCGGCGTGCCCATCGGCTCGACGTCACCCGTCGGGCCGTGGGCCCAGCGGCGCTTGCCGGTGACGACATCCTTGAGACCGTCGCCATCGAGGTCGGCGAGCGTGAGCGCGTGCGGCTGCGAGAACGCCACGCCGAACTGCTTCTCCTCCTCGCGGGTGCCCATCATGCGGTGCTCGGCAAACGTGATCGCGCCGTCGGCGGCGCGCTTTTGCTCGAACCATGAGAGGCCCCAGCCATGGGCGTTCTTGGCGGAGACGATGTCATTCTTGCCGTCGCCATTGACGTCCACGACGAGGATCTGCGCGCCGCCGCGATCGGTGCTGAGGACGAAGGGGTGTTTCTTCCAGAGTGTGCCGGCGGGGGCGGATTTCGGCGGTTGCTCATACCAGCCCTCGTTCAGGACGAGATCGAGGCGACCGTCGCCGTTGATGTCACCGACGCCCTCGCCGTGGTAGTAGTGATTGAACTCGGCCTTCTCGGTCACGGGCACAAAGCGCCACGGTCTCTCGGGCGCAGACCAGTCGGGCGCATACCAGCCCCACTGCTTCACTTTGTCGGCGGCGACGGTGCCGGAGATGGAGAGGATTTCGGGCCGGCCGTCGCCGTCGATATCGAGAAACTGCGGTGCTTCGCCAAAGACGCGCGGGGAGACGAGGTGCTTTTTCCAGAGCGAGCCGGCGGCCGTCACGGCGCCTTTGCCCGGATTCTGATACCAATACGCCTCGTGAAACAGCACGCGGCCAAGCACCAGGATATCGGGCCAGCCGTCGCCGTTTAGATCGTGCACGAACGAAAACATCGAGTTCGACGGCTTCTCCTCCACTGGCTGCGGAACCATCGGATAGAACTCGTGCTTCGTTTTGAAGGCGGGGCCGGCATACCAGTAGGGACCGGCGATGATGTCGACATGCCCGTCGCGATCGATGTCGGCGGCGTTGATGCCGTCGCAGAGGTATTGGTCAGTTAAGGTGATTTTCTGGAAAGTGACCGTGCTTCCGGCCGGCGCGGCGGAGAGCAGCGGGACGAATGCGACAAGAGCGGCGAATGGCAGGCTGTGGTGGAGGGGCATGGGGAAACTAGTGGAGGTTTCTGGTCTTCAATTTCGCCGGATCGTAGGCGGGGTTGACGCTGGGCATTTGGGCGTTGGTCGCGCC
This sequence comes from Opitutaceae bacterium, assembly GCA_016794665.1. GTDB lineage: Bacteria > Verrucomicrobiota > Verrucomicrobiia > Opitutales > Opitutaceae > ER46. The sequence goes on along the minus strand of JAEUHB010000387.1, from coordinate 10,706 downwards.
GCGGTGGGCGGCGAGCATCGAGAGGAGGTTTGCAACGCGCGCGGGATCGGAGGCGGCGAGGTTCTTCGTTTCACCCGGATCGGCGCGGAGGTTATAGAGCTCGGGCGGGCGACCGGTCTTTGCGACGGTGTGCTCGTAATATTCGACGAGCTTCCAGTCGCCAGCGCGCACGGCCCCGGCGGGACCGCCGTCGCCGCTCGCGTGATAGTGCGGGTAATGCCAGAAGATCGCCGGACGGTCGGGGGCGGGGCCGCCCCGGAGGTGCGTGGCGAGACTTACCCCGTCGATCGTAAGGGTCGGGGCGGCCGGCCTGCCCGTGAGTTCAAGCAGCGTGGGAAAAAAATCGACGGTGCTCACGGGCGTCCCGCTCACGCGGCCGGCGGCGACCACCCCGGGCCAGCGGATCAGGAGGGGCACACGGATGCCGCCTTCGTGGAGCTGGGCCTTTCCGCCGCGGTGAGGCACCTGGGCGGCGTCCGCAAACAACCCGCCGTTGTCGCCATTGAAGATTACGACGGTGTCTTCGCGCAGCCCAAGGGCGTCGAGCTTGGCGAGGATGCGGCCGACGGAATCGTCGAACTGCTCCATCATGGCGGCGATAACCGGATTGTTCTCAGGCCGGTCGGAGCCGGGGCGGGCGCGGTGCTTGGCGACGAGTGCGCGCGGGGCCATGATTGGTGAGTGGATGGTGTTGTGCGGCAGATAGAGGAAAAATGGCCGGGCGCGATTGCGCTCCATGAAGTCGAGCGCGCGCGCGGTGGTGGCCGCGACGCCATGGGCGTCCTTCTCCGGATCGTCGGTGGACTTGGGCTTGTGCGTGATGAAGACCTCCTGGAAGCCTTGGCGGTCCGGGCCCTCGGCGATGCTCTCGGGGCCAGTGTAGGCGCGGGCGAGGTGCCATTTGCCGAAGAGTGCGGTCGCGTAGCCGCGGGCGGCGAGTTCCTCGGCGAGGGTAGACGCGGCGAGCGGAAGGAATTTCTGCCAATCGGGCTGCTTCAGGAGCTGGAACGGAAATGGATTGCCGGAGATGAAATCGGTGATGCGGGTGCGGGCAGGATACTGTCCGGTCATGAGCGCGCCGCGCGTGGGAGAGCACACGGGGCACGCGGCGTAGGCGGCGGTGAATTTCATTCCGTCGCGCGCGAGCGTGTCGATGTGCGGGGTGCGGTAATACGTGCTGCCGTAGGCCGAGATGGGCGGCGTGCCGAGATCGTCACCAAGGATGAAGAGAAAATTCGGCGGGCGCGCCGCGGGCGCAGCGCGGCCCGGCGCCGCGACGACGAGCAGCGCAAGCAGGAGTGGCGGCGGGAGGAAGTGGCGCATGGAGGAAGGGGCTTCAGGGTTTGGGTTGCTTCGCGGGTTTTCCGGGCTTGCCGGCGGCGGCGACCGGCCAGTGCTCACTATCGGTGCGAGCGGTGCGAAAAAGCCCGGCGGCGCGGGCCACAAAGTCAGGCCGAGCAGACGCGAGATCGCGGGTCTCGCCGGGATCGGCGCGCAGGTCGTAGACTTGGATCGGCGCGGCGGGCTCGTGACGGACGGCCTTGAGATCGCCGATGCGGACAGCCTGGGCGAAGACGGTCTGGATGTTCTCCCAGTAAAGGTAGCCGGGGCGGTTCTTCATTTCACCGCGGAGGGCGGGGAGGACATCGATGCCGTCGAGGCCGGCGGGCGGCTTGGCGCCGGCGAGGGCGGCTGCCGTCGGAAGGAAATCCCAGCCGGCCCATGGGAAGTCGCTGCGCCGGCCCGCGGGGATCTTCCCGGGCCAGCGAACAATCATGGGCGCGTGGATGCCGCCTTCCCACAGCGAGCCCTTGAAGCCGCGAAATGCGCCGGTGCTGCCGAAGAACCGCGCGAGGCCGTTGCGCTCGGGGGCGCCGTTGTCCGAGCAGAAAAACACGATGGTGCTTTCCTCGAGCCCGAGCGCCTTGAGCTTGCCGAGCACGCGGCCGACCTCCCGGTCAAGGCGAGTGACCATGCCGGCGAAGGTGGCGCGGGGCTGCGCGGTGTCGTTTTTGCCGCCCTTGCCGGTGGGCGGGGGCTCGGGAAACTTGCCGGCGTATTCGGCGAGCGAGTCCGCGGGGACCTCGAGCAGCGAATGCGGAATCGTGTAGGCGAGGTAGAGGAAGAAGGGCTTCGTGCGATGGGCGTCGATGAAGGTGAGCGCCTCCTCCGTCATAAGATCGTTGGAGTATTGGCCGCGCTGTCCGTGGAGATTTCCCGGGAGCGTGATCTCGGTTTCGTTCTTCCAGATTTTCTCGGGGTAGTAGAATTCGGCCAGGTCGTTGTTGAGGTAACCGAACCAGTGGTCGAAGCCCTGGCGGTTGGGGATGCCTTCGTTGCCGGGCTCGCCGAGGCCCCATTTCCCGGCGATCGCGGTCGCGTAGCCGGCGGACTTGAGGACCTCGGCGACCGTGATGTCGGAGTCCTTGAGCGGGACGCGCGAGACGCCGGCCTTGCCGTGATTGCCGCGGATGCGCGTGTGGCCCGTGTGCTGGCCGGTCATCAGCACGCTGCGTGTGGGCGAGCAGACGGAGGCGCCAGGATAAAATTGATCGAAACAGGTGCCTTCGGCGGCGAGCCGGTCGAGATGCGGCGTGCGGATTTTCTTCTGACCGAAGGGCCCGATGTCACCGATGCCGAGATCGTCGGCCATGATATAGACGATGTTGGGCTTCGCTGCGGCGGCGGATGCGAGCGAGACGAGACCGAGGAGGATGGTGAGGAGGGGAAGGAAGCGACGCATAGGGTGAAATTATTTTTCCGCGGCGTAGGCGGCGAAGGTGCCCGCAATGTTGGCGGAGGCGGTGTCGCCGCGGTGGAAGACGAGGCGGTAGCGCAGGGTGAGCGCGCCGCCGGCGGGGATGACGTGATCGCCGAGTGTGGGCTGGTCCTTGAGTTTCTCGAAATCGTGCCGGCCAAACGGGTTCGCCGAAAGCAGGCCGTAGTCGCGCGCGTGCCACCACGTGGGGTGTCGGAAATTCTGCGGGTGCTCGAGCAACGCGATGCCGATCACGCGGCCGTCGGGGAGTGGGCCGGAATAGTCGGCCCAGGCGGCGCGCTTGCCCCACGCGGGGATGCCGGAGTCGCCGGCGGAGTTGACGAGCGCGCCGGTGCCGGGGCGCTTGTTGGGATTCTTGCCGTGTGTGACGCGGAGGTGCTCGTTCACGCGCACGGCCATCGTGCCCTCCTCGGTGTCGCCGAGCGTGACGGGGCCGTGCGTGGCGCGCAGCGTCACGTCGTAGTCGAGGAGCGTGGCGGCGGCGGTGCGCGTGATGCGGATCGCGGTCTCGTCGGTGAGGAGGGTTTTCCCGTCGTGGGTCTGCCAGAGCTGGCGCACGCGCAGTAGGCCGGTGGGGCCGGGGCGCGTCTCGAGGATTTGGTCGAGGACGATGCGGCCGGTTTTCTTCTCGGGAATCTCGCGCCAGAGATCGTGGCCGTTGACGGCGCCGTGCGCGAACCACACGCCGCGGTGCCAGTCGTGGTCGGGGACTTCGGCTGCGTTTTTCTTGAAGGGATGGTCGCGCGTGTAACGGGTGCCGTCGGCGTCGCGAATCGGGTAGAGACAGGGCTTGGGCCAGCCAGCGTAAAGGTAGTCCGAGAAATGTGCGCCGCCGATTTCGATGCGGACGTGGTAGGGATTGCGTATGAAGGTGACTTCGGGGGCGGGTGCGGCGAGGGCGCCGCGTCCCCAGAAGACGGTGGCGGCGAAAAGGGCGAGCGAGAGGATGCGTTTCATCGGTGGCGGCTCACGCCATGCCGCTGGCGCGGAGGACGGTTTCGGCGACGAGGAATTCCTCTTCGAGTGGGACGGTGAGCTTCTTCTCGCCACGGACGACGGCGGCGAGCTCGATGAGATCGTCGACGTAGCGCTTGTAGGCGGGGAGCGGGACTTCCTGCGCGCCTTTTTTGTAGGGTCCGGCGGCGGCGGTGAGGTCGAAGGTGAGCTTGCCGGGCTCGATGGGGGTGAGCGTCGCGGTGCCCTTGGTGCCGAGGACCTCGAAGGAGCGCTGGGGCGCGCCGCCGGCTTGGAGCGCGGTGTTGAAGATCACGGCGCGCGCGCGGTCGTAGTCGAGGACGGCGAGGTTGTTGTCGCGGAGCGCGTCGGCGGTGGCGCTGTGGCGCGCGAGGAAGGGCGTTATGGCCTTCGGTTTTCCGAGCAGGCGCACGGAGGCGTCGATCAAGTGCGAGCCGAGCTCGAACATCGAGCCGCCGGGAAACTCAGCCCACTCCTTGCGGCGGTCGGCGGTCAAATTGTTGGAGACGAAGCCGCGCACGAGGTAGATGTCGCCGAGCCAGCCGGCGCGCGCGGCCTCGAAGATCGCGCGGAAGCCGGGGTGGTAGCGCCACATGAAGCCGCCCTGGACGAGGAGATTTTTCTCGCGGGCGAGGGCGAAGACGGCGCGGGCGTCGGCGAGCGTGGCGGCGGTGGGCTTCTCAAGGTGGACGTGCTTGCCGGCGCGGAGCGCGAGGAGCGCGTGCGCGGCGTGGTCGCGAATCTCCGATTCGACGGCGACGACGCGGGCGCGGGCGAACAGCTCGTCCTGCGAGATCATCTTGGCGCCGGCCTTCTCGCAAATCGCGCGGCCGGCGGGCGTGGGATCGCAGGCGCCGATGAATTCCCAGTCGGGGGATTTGAGCGCGAGATCGAGCTTGGCGGGGCCATGCGAGTAGGTGACGCCGAGGAAACCGATCGGGATGCGCGCGGGCGCGGCGGCGGCGCGGAGGGCGCGCGGCGCGACGAGCGCGGCGGATGCGGCGGCACTGGTGGCGAGGAATTGGCGGCGGTGCATGGCGGGGCGGCGTTCAGACGCCGAAGAGTTTTCGCGCGTTGCCCGAGAGGACCTTTTGCTCGGTGGCGGCGGGGAGCTTGAGCGAGAGGAACGGGTCGAGGATTTCCTTCGGCTGCACCCACGGGTGGTCGCTCGAGAAGAGCAGCTTGTCGGGGCCGCTGAAATCGAGGGCGAAGCGCATCGCCTCGGGCAGCGGGGAGACGATGTCCATGTAGATGGAGCGGACGTAGTCGCTGGGCTTGCGCTGGAGATTTTGCGGACCGCGCTTGAGCACGTGCACCTGGTGATCAAGGCGGCCGACGATGTAGGGGAGCGTGCCGCCGAGATGCGGACACACGAGCTTGAGCCTGGGAAACTCGTCGAGGATGCCGGACATCAGCAGGCGAGTGAGCGCGATGGTGTTGTCGAACATGTTTCCAAGGGTGCTCGTCATCTCATACGCCTTGACGAGGTCGGTGGTGATCGGCTTCGCGGGATGGAGGAGCACCGGGATGTCGAGCTCGACGGCGCGGGCGAAGAGCGGGCGGAACTCGGGTTCATCGGGGAATTTTCCGGCGAGGTTGGTGTAGAGGAGCCAGCCTTTCATCCCGAGCCGCTTCACGCAGCGATCGAGCTCGGCGAGGGAGGCGCGGATGTCCTGCGTGGGCAGGACGCAGAGGCCGAAGAAACGCGTCGGGTGTTTGCGCGCGAGGCCGGCGATGTAGTCGTTGAGGAGCTGCGCGACGGCGGGGCCGTCGGCGCCGAACCACTCGGGACCAGGGTCGTTGATCGAGAGTGCTGTCATCGCGATGCCGGAGGCGTCCATCACGGCGAGCTTGTTGGCGACATCGGTGTAAAGCGGCGGGACCTTGCGGAGCCAGTCGCCCATCTGGATGTAGCGCGTGCCGTCGCGCGTGAAGACGCGCGGATCGGCGGTGCGCCTTTCCATGAGCGTGAGCAGGTCGGGCACGAACAGGTGCGACTGGCAATCGATCCGGCCGGCGGCGGCGGAGGCGGCGGCGACGGAAGGAACGGTGGCTGCGGCGGCGGAGGCCGCGATGAATTCCCGGCGGGTGAGTTTCATGGCGAAATCAGTTCTTGGTGAGCCACGCGACGAGGGCGGCGAGTTCCGCGGCGGACATCACGCGGTCATACGGTGGCATCGCTGAGGCCGGGGAAGCCGCCTGGCTCACGATCTCGGTGCGGGTGATCGTGACCGACTGGCCGTCGGGCTGGATGATTGAGAAATTGCTCTGGCCCTCCTCGAGGATGCGACCGGCGTGGGTCTTGCCATTGCGGAGGGTGTAAGTGTGGAGCGAGAAGCCCTCGACGATCTCGGCGCTCGGTTCCAAGAGGGAGCGGATGACGCGCTCGACGTTGCCGCGTGCGCCGAGGCCGGTGAGCTCGGGGCCGAAGGCGCCGCCCTCGGCGCCGACGCGGTGGCAGGCGATGCAGCCGGCGGCATGGAACACCGCGCGGCCGCGCGTGGCGTCGGCGCGCGGGAGCGCGGCGCTGACCTGCGCGAGCGTGACGGGCGCGGCGGGCGGCGTGAGCGTGATGGCGGGCGGCGGCGGGAGCGGGGTGAGCTTGCGGTAGACGCCGGTGAAGGTGTTGCCGACTTTCTGACCGTTGACGAAGAGCGCGGCTTTCAGCGTGGTCGTTGTGTTGAAGTTGAGCTTCGCGCCCTCCTCGCCGTTCCGCTCGAATCTGGGCTCGGCGCCATTGGTGGTGTAGCGCACGACGGCGGGCTTGAGGCCGGGGACAATCTTCACGCGGACCTCGCCGACGAAGTCGCCGGGCGGCGGGGAGATGTCGAGGAGCGGGTTGCCGTCGCGGCGCGCGAGCCAGAGGCCGGCGAGCGCGGCGGTGTCGCGATCGGCGTCGCCGAGGTGCGAGCGCACGAGCGGCTCGTCGAGCGCGCCGCGATCGGCTAGCGCGAGGAACGCGGCGCGGCGCACACCGCCGCGCGAATCGCGGAGGAGCGCGCGCAGATTCTCGGGCGAGGTGAGGAGCGGCAGCGCGTGCCAAGCGGAGTAGAACGAAACGCGATCCGTCTCGGTCGCGGCGGCGGCGAGCACGGGCTCGAGCAGCGCGGGGCGCGGCGCCTGCGCGATGGCCTGCAGGGCGGCGAAGCGCACGCGCGGCTCGGCGTCGCGCAGCGCGGCGGCGACGACAGGCGGCAGGGCGTCCGCGCGACGCGACTCGCGCAGGCGGTGCGCGACGATGGCGAGCGACTGGAGCCGGGCGTTCGCCGAGAGGGCGGCACCCGTGGTGGCGAACCACGCATCGAGGGCGGCCTCGTTGAGGGCGAACCGGCCCAGCGTCCAGAGCGCCCACGTTTCCTGGGCGGTGGGAAGATTCCTTTGCGCGAGTAAGGCCGTGAGATCGCGACGGGCGGCGGGCCCGCGACGCAGAAGTTCATCGGCCGCGGCGGAGCGAATCGCGGGGACCGGGGAGGCGAGGGTCGGGATGAGTTGCGAGATGGCGCTGGTCGCGGAGGGCGCGTGGGCCGGGGGCGCGGGCACAAATCCGGCGGGCCGCACGCGAAAGAGGCGGCCCTCGTTGGTCTGCTGCCCGTCGCGGAACTCGGCGCCGAGCGATTTGCCCCAACCGGTGATCAGCAGGCTTCCGTCCGGAGCAAGCTCGATGTCGACCGGGTTGAAGAGGGCGTCGCCGGCGCGCAGGAACGGCTCCCACTTGCCGCCGGCCGGCTGGATCAGTGCACCGTCCCACCGCGGGCGGTAGAGATAAGTGGTGCGATGAAGAAAGTCGTTGATGAACCACACGCCGCGCTGCGCCGCGGGCCATCCGGGCGTATCGGAAAACACGACACCCGTGCCCGAGCCGGTGAACACGGGCCCGCTGATCGGCACGGTGGGAAGGTGGCTCGCGCCGGTCCAGTGCGGGCTCCACGCGTGGGCCCAGCCAAAGTCCGCGCCGAAGAACGGCATGAAGATGCGGTCGCCGTCGCTCTGGTCGTTGTCGGTGCCGAGCCAGTTGAAGCCGTCATCGAACGCGATGTCCCAGGGATTGCGGAAGCCGCGCGCGACGATCTCGAGGGCGGTGCCGTCGGGGTTGGCGCGGAGGATGCCGCCGTGGCGGCCCCAGTCGTCCTTCGGATCCTGGTAGGTGGCGCGGTAGTTTTCCCTCGTGAAGGTGCGGGGCGGCGGGAAGTCGGGCGCGCCCGCGGGATCGGGCTGGCCGTGGAGCTCGCGGAAGGGCTTGGGCGCGACGCGACCGGGATGATTGAGGCCCTTGGAGTTGCCCTTGCTCATGTAGAGCTTGCCGTCGGGCCCGAGGTTCAGGCCGTGCAGCGCGTGCTCAATGTTGCCGAGGTCGGTGTAGAGGAGTATGTATTCGTCGGCCACGTCGTCGCCGTCGAGGTCGCGGACGATCGTGAGGTCGGGCGAGTTGGCGATGTAGAGGTCACGGCCGCGCCACGCGAGGCCTTGGATGCAGTTGAGGCCGCGGGCAAAGGTCTTCGCCTTGTCGTAGATGCCGTCGCCGTCGGAATCGATCAGGAGCTCGACGGTGTCGCCGGGTGTGTCGGGCTTGGGATTCCGGTATTGCGGGCCTTGGCCGACGAAGAGCCGGCCGCGCGTGTCAAAGGCCATCGTGCACGGATTGCGGATGAGCGGCTCGCGCGCGGCGAGATCCACAACGAAGCCGGGTGGGGCGGGGGGGACGAGTCTGCTTGCTGGCTCGGCCGCGCGGCCAAGGAGCGTCGGTAGTAGCGGCAGGGCGAGAAGCCAGGCTCTCATGCGTCGAGGGATTTTTTTGAGGTGTCGGGGGCGAACCAAATCACGATGAGGCCGAGGGCATAGACGCCGCCGCTGATCACGCCGACGCGCGCGTAGTCGCCGCCGGACCAGACCATGAGCGCACCCGCGCCGAGCGCGCCGGCCGCGGACACGAAGCGACCGCTGTTGTAGGCGATGCCGGTGCCGGTGGCGCGCACGCGGGTCGGAAACAACTCCGGCAGACAGAGCGGCAGCCAGCCGAAGAAGAGCGTCGACACGAGACCCTGCACAAACACCAGCGGCAGGAACGACGCCGCGAGCGGCTGCGAGAGGACGAAAATTCCGCTCGTCAGCACAAACGCGCCTAGGCTGATGGCGAAATACGCGGTGCGGCGCCCCAGCAGGTGCGCGAGGTGGCTGCCGAAGAAGCTCCCCGCGATCGCGCCGGCGGCCCACCAGCCTTGCGTGGCCGCCTTGAGTCCGGGGTGCGCCGTGCCGCCCACGGTGTCGGCCCACGGGATCATCCACTTGCTGGCGGCCCACGCGCCGATGAGCGGGATCGCGCCTAGCGCTATCCCGACGAGCGTGGTGCGCAGCAGCGGCGGCGCGAAGAGCTCGCGCAGGGGCGTGGCGGGTTTCGCCGCCGCGCCGCGGGAGGCGAGCCACTTGGGCGACTCCGGCAGGAAAAGCAGCGCGATCACCCCGATCAACGCGGCGACAAAGCCGAGCGCGACCAGCCAGCGCCACGAGTCACTGGTGACCGGGCGCATCCGCCCGAGCTGCGAGACGGCGAGGATGCCGATGTTGAGCCCGGTGCCGATCACGCCGGCGACCATCGGGCGCGTGGCACCGGCCCAGCATTCGGAGACGAGCGCGACGCCGTTGGGCCACATCCCGCCGATGCCGAGGCCGGCGAGGAAACGCAAGGCGAGCAGCTGCTCCTGCGAGCCGGCCCACGTGCCCGCGCCGCCGAAGAGCGAATAGCACAGGATGCTCACGCCCGTGGCCCGGGCGCGGCCAATCTTGTCGCCGAGCCACCCGAGCGCGATGCCGCCGCAGGCGGCGCCGAGCATGAGCGCCGCGGTGTAGCGGGCGAACCAGTCGCCGGCCACGCCGGGCGGCGTGGCCGGGCCCAGCAGCTCGCGGGTCGCGGAGAGCGCGGCGAGCGGCATGAGACCGAGCTGAAATCCCGCGCCGACGAGCCCGAGGTAGGCCACGGCGAGGACGGCCAGGTTCTGGCCGCGGGGCAGCGGGGCGGCGGTTGTCATGGTGATTTCCCCACGGGGCGCGTCTCGGCGGCGAGCACGCGGATGAGGGCGCTGTTGTCGAGTTGGCCGAGGCCGGCGGCTTCGGCGGCCTCGAGGATTTCCCGGTGCGCGGCGCTGAGCGTCATCGGCAGCCCGGCGGCGCGGCCCTGTCCAAGGATGAGGCGGACGTCCTTGAGATGCTGCGACAGCCGGGCCTCGGGCTTGAAGTCGCCGGTGAGCATTTTTTCGCCCTTGCCGTCCATGATGCGCGAATAGGCGGGACCGGCGCGCATGATGGCGAGGGCTTGGGCGGCATCGAGGCCCACGCCGCGCGCGAAGGCGAGGCCCTCGGCCAGCGCGGCGCGGTTGAGGCCAAGCACGATGTTGGTCGCCAGCTTCATCCGGGCGCCGCTGCCGGCCGGGCCGGTATGAAAGGTCTCGCAGCCAAGCCGCGTGAAAATGTCGGCGCAGGCGTCGAAGGCCGCGCGATCGCCGCCCACCATCACGACGGCGGTGCCGGCGCGCACCTGCGCGCTGCTGCCGGAGATCGTGGCGTCGAGATAGAGCACGCCGCGCGCGGCGAGATCGCGGGCGAGGGCCTCGGCGGTGTCGGGATCGCCGGTGGTGGTGTCGAGAAACGCCAGGCCCGGGCGCAACGCGGCCCCGTGGGCGCAGAGGAGCGCGGCGACCTCGGAGTGGGTCGGCAGGCTGAGGAGCACGCGATCGCAGCGGCGGAAAATCTCCGCGGCGTCGCCGGCGGCCGTGCCGCCGGCGCGGCGGAAGGCCTCGAGCCGCGCCGCGTCGAGGTCGTGGCCGAGCACGGCGAAGCCGCCGGCCAGCAGGCGCTCGGCGAGCACGGAGCCGAGCAGGCCGATGCCGATGAGGCCAAGAGGCGCGGGGGCAGGCGGCGTTGGGGGCATGGAAGGCAACCTGAAGATGGGAGACGAAGG
>JAEUHB010000385.1 GCA_016794665.1 Opitutaceae bacterium | reverse complement strand
TTTGCCCGCCGAGGCGGTCTTCGAAATTCTCTCGTAACGCGACAACGTAGTCGTCGCCTAGTTCGCCGCGCATCTTTTTGTCGCCGAGAAACGGCGGGTTGCCGACGATGACGTCGCACTTGGGCCACTCGCGTTCGGTGTAGAACTTGAGGCTCGTGTCGGCGGTGTGTTCGTCGGCGCGGGCTTCCTTCAGGTTGCGCGCTTTGCGGCCGAAGTGAGGTTCGAGCAGGGCGTCCTCGTTGCGGAAGCCGTCGAGGTTTTGGAGGACGGGTGTGCGATCGTTGTCGAAGCCGTTGTCGCGCCGCCACTGGAGGTAGCCGATCTGGACGGAGACTTGCGCGAGCTCGTAGGCGTAGGGGTTGATCTCGATCGCGCGGAGCTGCGGCACGCCGACCTTCGGCGCGAGCCGGCAGCCGAGTTGCGTGGCATAGGCGAGGACCTCCTTCTCCAAACCGAGGAGAAGCTGGAGCGAGACGTAGAGGAAGTTGCCGCTGCCGCAGGCGGGATCGAGCACGGTGGTGGCGGCGAGTTTTTTCTGAAACGCAGCCAGCTCCTCGCGCTGGGCGGGCGTGCCCTTGCCCTTGGCGTAGGCGGGGGCGAGCGTGCGCTTGAGGGCCCACCACTCGCGGCGGAGCGGGGCCATGAGCACGGGCTCCACGAGGGTCTGGATGTCGGCCTCGCTGGTGTAGTGGGCGCCGAGTTGGGAGCGTTGCTCCGGCTCCAGCGCGCGCTCGAACAGCGTGCCCATGATGCTGGGCTGGATGAACTGCCAGCTGTATTCGCCGGCTTCGGCGAGGCGTTTCAGCTCGTCGTCGGTCAGCTCGAAGACGGTGGCTTCCTCGAAGAGATGGCCGTTGAAGTGGCGGATCTTGTCCTTCCCGAACGTGCCGCCGGTGGCCATGACGGCGAACAGGTTTTCCATCGCGGTGGCGAGGTGGTGCGGGTCGTCGAGGCCGAGCTTGAGCAGATCGGAAAAGAGGTTGGGCGGGAGCAGGCCGGTGTCCTCGGCGAAGAAGCAGAAGACGAGGCGATTCAGGAAGCGGGCGATGCGAAGGTTTTTCCGCTGGGCGAAATTCATCTCGGCGCGGGTCCGCGCGTCGGCGAGTTCGACGGCTTCGCGCTTCTGGAGGGATTTGGCGATCTCGGCGATGTGGCGGGCGAGGGCCTCGGTGACCTCGGCGGTGGTGCGGACGGGCCGGAGCGACTCCGGGTCGGTGAAGAGGGCGCGGAGGATGCGCCAGTTCTTCGGCTCGTCGAGGCGCGTGAGGTGGAAGTCGTGGACCTCCTGCACCGTGCCGTTGAAATTGGTGCGGACGATGAAGTTTTCGAAATCGCAGACGACGAGGAGCGGCGGGTTGAGGAGCGACTCGCGGTAGCGCTGGAGCTGGCGGTGGGCCTCGTCGAGGTCCTTGTGCTTGCCCTTGTATTCCCAGGCAAAGGCGTCCTTGCGCCACACGTCGGCGAAGCCGCGTTTTTCCTTCGGGGGCGCGGCGCCGTCGGGCTCGACGACGAGGAATTCGAGGTCCTTGACGACGCGCTTCTGGAAACAGAACCAATCGCTGCCGCTGGGATCGGCCTCGGCGGGTGTCGGCTGGCCGAGGAGCTGGCAGAGATCGTTGAAGTGCTCCTGATAGGCGGAGGTCTCCTTGCCCGAGTAGCGGAGCCACTTCTTCTTGAAATCAGCAACGGTCATGGAAGGGGTCACGCGAGCCTAAGTGAATGAATCTGGGTCGCCACGCGGGGCTAGCTGAAGCATGGGGCATCGCAGTCCACAAGGGCGTTTCGTGGCTCCGACCAGTCGGTTTTCCTGGCCTGAGGTTAGGAGTTTTTGAGTGCGGCGATCTTCTCCCGTAGGTGCGTGCAGCGGGTCTTCGACTCGGCGTTGCGCACGGCCATCGCGTAGGCGGCGGGTTCGCCGACGAGGAAGACTTTTTTCTTCCCACGCGTGATCGCGGTGTAGATCAGGTTTCGCTGGAGCATCATGAAGTGCGCCTTCAGCAGCGGCACGATCACGACGGGATACTCGCTCCCCTGGCTCTTGTGGATGCTGATCGCGTAGGCGAGGGCGAGGTCGCCGAGCTCGCCGCGGTCGAAGGTGTGGCGCGTGCCGTCGAAATCGGCCTCGAGCGCGCCCGCCTCGGAATCGACGCCGACGACCGTGCCGATGTCGCCGTTGAAGACGCTTTTGTCGTAATTGTTCCGGAGCTGGATGACCTTGTCGCCGGGGCGATACTCGGCGCCGGCGGCGCGCAGGCCGCGGCCGTGGGGGTTGAGCGCGGCCTGGAGCTGGGCGTTGAAATTGCCGACGCCGGCGACGCCCTTGTGCATCGGCGCGAGCACCTGCACGTCGTCGATGGGGTGCGGCCATTTCAACTTCTGCGGGATGAACTCGGTGACGAGCTGGAGGACCTTGCGCACGCAGTCCTCGGTGTCGGTGGCGGCGATGAAGTTGAGGTCGGCCCACACCTGGGCGCTGGCGACATCGGGCAGCACGGCGCCGAGCGTGGGGTCGCCGGCGTTGATGGCGTGGGCGGTCGTCACGATCTGCGACTGGCCCTGCTGGCGGAAGATGACGGACAGGCGGGTGGTGGGAATCTGTTCGGTGAGGATGAGATCCTTGAGGACATTGCCGGCGCCGACGCTCGGGAGTTGGTCGGTGTCGCCGACGAGGAGGAGGTGCGCGCGCGACGGGACGGCTTGGACCAGCGCGGCGGCGAGGCGCGTGTCCAGCATCGAGGCCTCGTCCACGATCATGAAATCGGTGGCGAGGGGCTTGTCGTCGTTGGCGAGGAAGCCCCCGGCGGCGGCGTCGTAGCCGAGGAGGCGGTGGATCGTGGAGGCGAAGCCGCCGGTCGTCTCCGCGAGGCGCTGCGCGGCGCGGCCAGTCGGAGCGGCGAGATGGACGCGGACTTTCTTCGCCTTCAGGATGTCGACGAGCGCGCGCAAGATGGTGGTTTTGCCCGTTCCGGGTCCGCCGGTGAGGATGGAAATCTTGTTCGTCAGCGCATGCTTGAGCGCCGTCCGCTGCAGCGCGGCGAAAGCGAAGCCGGCTTTCTTCTCGGCCCACTCGACGGCGGCGTCGGCCTTGATCGGAGGCAGGCCGCTGACCACGCGCGCGAGGCGGGAGACTGTGGCGGCGATCTTCTGCTCGGCGCGATCGTTGTGCGGGAGCTGGAGGAGGCCGGAGCCGGGGAGGGGATCGGCGACGCCGGCGGGCCAGTGGCGCACGAGCGACCTGTTCTCCACGAGCGCGGCGATGCGGGCCTCGAGAAATCGTGAGTCCGTTTCCAGCAGCCCCGCGGCGTAGTCGACGAGATCGGCCTCGCGGTAGGCGGTGTGGCCGTCTTCCTGCAAAGTCTCCATCGCGTAGATCAGGCCGGCGTCGAGGCGCGGCGGGGCGTCGTTGGCGAAGCCGAGGTTGATCGCGATGCGGTCGGCGGTCTTGAAGCCGATGCCGTCGATCTCGCGGGCGGCGCGGTAGGGTTCGGTCGTGAGGATCTGTTTTGCGCCCGGGCCGAAGTGCTTCACGAGCTTCAGGCACTGCGAGGGCGTGACGCCGTAGGTCTGGAGAAAAATGTAGAGCTCGCGCTCCGTGCGCTTGGCATCCCACGCCTGCTTGATCGCGGTGGCGCGTTTCTTCCCGATGCCCTCGACGTCGCGGAGGCGGCCCGACTCCTCGCTGAGGATGCGAAATGTCTCGGTCCCGAACGCGTCGACGATCTTGTTCGCGTAGACCTTGCCGATGCCGGGCACGAGGCCGCTGCCGAGGTATTTGCGAATGCCGTAGACGGAGGCGGGCAGCTCGCTCTTGAACGCCGCGATCTTGAACTGCGCGCCATGCTGCGCGTGGCGCGTCCACTCACCGGTGAGATGGAGCGTCTCTCCGCACTCCACACTCGGCAACGCCCCGACGATCGTGACGAGCTCGGCGCGGGCCTTGGCATCGGCGCGCTGCGCCGGCGGCAGGTCGGGGCGGAACTCCGCGATGGTGTAGTGGTTCTCCTCGTTGAGAAAGATGATGCGCTCCAGCACGCCGGTGAGCGTGGAGGCGGAGGAGTTGGGCGGAGGGGGAGGCACGGGCGCGCCGAGGTGAAACGGCTTTGCGCGGCGATGCAAACCGGTGTTGCCCGGCCCCGCTTGCGGCGAACATGCTGCGCGCAATGGACCATCCGGTTGCCAGCAATTTCCTGCCTGTCATCCAGCTCGCGATCACGCCGGTGATTTTGATTTCGGGCGTCGGCGCGCTGATGCTCACGCTGACCAACCGCATGGGCCGCGTCGTCGATCGCACGCGGGCGCTGGCGGAAAAGGTGCGGTCGGCGGGCGAAACGGATCGCGTGCATTTCGAGACCCAGCTCGCCATCCTTTGGCGGAGGGCGAAGCTCATCCGAATCGCGGTCACGCTCGCCGCCCTGAGCATGCTGCTGTCCTGCCTGCTGGTGATGGCGATCTTCGCCGATGCGTCGATGGCGCGCGATTTCGGGGCGCCGCTGGTGATCATCTTCCTGGGCAGCGTAGTCTGCCTCGCGGCGGCGCTGATCGCGTTCCTGCGCGACGTGTGGATGTCGCTCTGGGCGCTGCGGCTTGAGGTCGAGCGCGCGCGCGGTCCGCTGGAGGGCTAGGGCGCGGGCGTCGCTTCGAGTGCGCGGTGGAGCGCGACAAGATCGGGAAACACGGCATCCGCCCCGGCGGCGCGCAGCTCGGTGGCGTCGTGCGTGCCGGTTGTCACGGCCCAGCAGGGAAAGCCGCCGTTGTGCGCGGCCTGCACATCGAACGGCGAATCGCCGATGAGCATCGTTGAGTCCGCGCGCGCGCCGGTTTGCGCGAGCACGTGCGCGGCGAATTCAGGCTGCGGCTTGAGCCAGGCGGTGTCGCGCGCGCCGAAGACCCCGCGCAGCAGCGGTGTGACGCCGAGGTGATCGCAGATGCGGCGCGCGTGCTCGCCGCGCTTGTTGGTGAAGACCGCGAGGCAGACGCCGGCGGCGTGCTGCGCGCGCAGGAGGTCCATCGCGCCAGGCAGAAGCACGACGTCCTCAAGCAAGATCGAGTCGGAGAACGCCACGTGCATCGCGACGGCGGCGGGAATTTTCTCCGGCGGCAGGAAGTGGCCCATGGCCTGGTGGATGCCGCCGCCCACGGCGCGCCGCACCTCCGCCATCGTGGGCTCCGGCAAGCCGAAGTGCGGAAGCGTGTGGCAATACCCGCGATGGATCGTGGTGAACGCGTCGACGAGCGTGCCGTCGAGGTCGAGCAGGAGCGTGGCGAAACGAGGCATGGAAGGAGGGATTGCGGCGGCGGCCCGCGGCCGGCGCAAGCCCCGGGCGGAAAAAGAAAGTTTTCCCAGGCGGGAACCGGCGCGCGGGGCGCGGGACGAATGGCGCGATGCACATCCGCCGCCGCCCGCGAGAATTGGTTTGGCGCGGGCCCGCGTGAGCGGTGGAGTCGCCTGCGATGCCCGAAAGTTTGGAAACTGCGCCGGCGCGCGCCACCGCCACCGCGGCCGAGGGGGGCCTCGACGTCGCGGTGGGGGGCGTGTGGCAGGTCACGGAGCCGCGCCCGGTATGGGCGCGTGTGCTCGGCGGCGCGCGGCCCGCGCGCGTGC
Organism: Opitutaceae bacterium; assembly: GCA_016794665.1. Lineage (GTDB taxonomy): Bacteria > Verrucomicrobiota > Verrucomicrobiia > Opitutales > Opitutaceae > ER46. Next base: position 7,500 of record JAEUHB010000385.1, on the reverse strand, counting down.
GGCTGCGGGCCGAGGGCCTCGCCACCTGGGACACCTCGCTGCTGCTGTTTCTCTTCGAGGTGCGCGAGTGGTGCCGGGCCGCGGGCGCGGAGTGCGACGCGGCGCCGCTGCCGGAAAAAATCCGCGTGCTCCTGGACCAGTTCGGCACCGCGCATGATGCGCGGCCGCCGGCGGACCGGATGGGCAGCTTTATCGCCGGAGTCGGCCACGTCACGGTCGAGACCTGGGGCCGCGCGCGCACGGCTTCGACGTTCTTGGGCGAAAGCGTGCTGGGCGTGGCGCGTCTTTTTCGCCGCCCGGCGGCGTTTCGCTGGGGCGACTGCCTCGGCGAGATGCAGCAATGCGGCGCGATGGCCCTGCCGATTGTCAGCCTGATCAGTTTTTTGGTCGGCCTCATCATGGCCTACCAGGCGGCGGTGCAGCTCCGGCAGTTTGGCGCCGACATCTACGTGGCGGACCTCGTGGGCCTCTCGGTCGTGCGCGAGATGGGGCCGATGATGGCGGCGGTGATCCTGGCCGGGCGCACGGGCGCGGCGTTTGCCGCGACGCTGGCGAACATGAAGGCCAGCGAGGAGGTCGACGCGCTCGAGACCCTGGGCATCCCGCCGGTCGATTTCCTGGTGCTCCCGCGGATCGTCGCCCTCACCCTCATGATGCCGCTGCTCGCGCTCTACGCCGACTGCGTGGGCATCCTCGGTGGCATGGCGGTGGGCGCCGGCGTGCTCGAGATCCCGCCCGCCGCCTACTGGATCGAGACGCAGAGCATCGTGGACTTGTCGGACGTGAACACCGGGCTGCTCAAGTCGGTCGCCTTCGGCCTGCTCATCGGGATCGCCAGCTGCTGGCGCGGCCTGCAGGCGGAGCGCAGCGCCGCGGGCGTGGGCCGTGCGGCGACCTCCGCGGTCGTGACCTCGATCCTGCTGGTGATCGTGGCGGACGCGCTGTTTGCGGTGGTCTTCAACATCCTCGGTTGGTGATCCGCCGATGAACGTCGCGCCCCTCCCGCCCACCGCCCCTCCCGCCATCGAAGTGGAGAAGCTCCGCGGCGGCTACGACGGCGATGTGATCCTCGACAACGTGTCGTTCCGCGTCGCCGCGGGGGAGATTTTCTTCGTCATCGGCGGCTCGGGCTGCGGCAAGAGCACGCTCCTGCGCCACCTCGTCGGCCTCAACCACCCGCTGGCGGGCACCGTGAAGTTCTTCGGCCGGCCATTCTCGGATGCGACGCTCGCCGACCGGCACGCGCTGCTGAAGACCTTTGGCATGCTTTTCCAGGGCGGCGCGCTCTGGAGCTCGCTGACCCTGCGGCAGAACATCGCGCTCCCGCTCGAGCACTACACGCCGCTCACGCGCCGCGAGATCGACGACATCGTGCGCCTGAAGCTCGCGCAGGTCGGCCTTGCGGGCTTCGAGGACTATTACCCCGCCGAGATCAGCGGCGGCATGAGGAAGCGCGCCGGCCTCGCCCGCGCCCTCGCGCTCGATCCCGAGATAGTGTTCTTCGACGAGCCCTCCGCGGGCCTCGATCCCGTGACCTCGCGCAAGCTCGACGAGCTCATCCTCCACATTCGCGACACCTTCGGCACCACCATCGTCGTGGTCTCGCACGAGCTCGCCTCGATCTTCGACATCGCGGACCGCGTGATCATGCTCGACCGCGCGGAGAAGGGCATCATCGCCACGGGCCGGCCGCGGGAACTCGCGGCGCACAGCCCGGACCCGCGCGTGAAGGAGTTCCTCCGCCGCGGATCGAAACAAAGCGCGGAACCATGAGGCCCCCGCAAGACACGAAAAGGTCTCGTTTGCCCGCGCGCTTTCGCCTTTCGTCGGGGTCGGCGGGCATCGGCGCCCGTCTTTCCCGTCTCCACCGCACCACGTGAAAACCAAAGTCAGCCCAACCATCGTCGGCGCCTTCGTCATCGGCGCGGTGGTGCTCGGCATCGTGGCGCTGCTCGCCTTCGGCGGCTTCAACTTTTTCGCCAAGCCGCAGCGCTTCCTGGTGTATTTCGACGAGTCCGTGCACGGCCTCGACCAGGGCTCGCAGGTCAAGATTCGCGGCGTGCGCGTCGGCCGCGTCGTCGACCTCACCGTGCGCTACGACGACCAGCGCAACCGCTCCGTCGTCGCCGTGCTCTGCGAGTTCAGCAAGGACGTGATTAGCGACAACCGCGGCCAGCCGATCAACGTGACCGACCGCCAGGAGCTCCAGGCGATGGTGCAGCGCGGGCTGCGCGCCCGGCTCGAGGTGCAGGCGCTCGCGACCGGCATGCTCTTCGTGGGCCTCGACTTCGTCGATCCCAAGGAACACCCGCCCATCGTCGCGGTGCCCGACGACCGGTATGTGATCGTGCCCTTCGTGCCCTCGGCCATCGCGGAGTTCCAGGCCAGCCTCACCGAGATTCTCGCGGGGCTGAAGCGGATCGATTTCGCCGGCCTGTCGAAACAGCTCGCCGGCCTGGTGGCGGATGTCCGCCAGCGGCTCGACGGCGTGGACCTGCGCGGCGTGACGGAGCAGTGGAAGCGCACCGGCGCGCAGGTCGAGGCGCTGGCCAACGGCCCGGAGATCAAGGGCGCGTTCCAGAACCTCAACGTCGCCGTCACCGAGCTGCGCGCCACGGTCGCCAAGCTCGACGGCCAGATCGAGCCGACCGGGAAGGACATGCGGGCCACGCTCGCCGAGGCGCAGAAGGCGGTGAAGGGCTTTCACGGCGCCGCGGAGGCGGTGCGGGCGTTTGTCGCCGCGCAATCCGGCCTGGGCGACGATTTTTCGGGCACCCTGCAGCAGCTCGGCGAGGCCGCGGAGTCGGTGAAACGCCTCGCGGATTTCCTCGAGCGCAACCCGAGCGCCATCCTCACCGGCCGCAAGGCGCCGCCGTAGGGCGCCCCATCGCCTTCACCGAGCATTCTCCTGCCATGAAAACCCGCCTGCTCCCGTCCTGCCGACTCGCGCTCGCCGCCGCGGCGCTGCTCGCCGCCGCCGGCTGCTCGATCGTGCCGGAGGCGAAGACGGATCCGATGCGTTTCTACGTGCTGGCCACCGCCGCCGCGGGCGCGGCGGCGCCGGCCGGCGCACCCGCCGTGCAGCTGCGCGAGGTCGAGCTCGCGAGCTACCTGCGCTCGCGCCCGATGGTGGTCCGGCGCGGGGAGAACGAAGTGGAGTTCCGCGAGTTTGCCCGCTGGGGCGAACCGCTGGAGTCCGGCGTCGCGCGGGTGCTGCGCGAGGAGTTGCTCGCGCGCGGCGCCGCCGGCGCGGTGCACACGGCTGGCGCGCGCCGCGATGCCACCAAGACCGACGCGATACTCACCGTCCGCGTTCTCGCTTGCGAAGGCCTGGCCGGGGGCGCGGTCGCCTTCCGGGCGATCTGGGAGCTGGCTCCCGCCGGCCCCGACTCAAAAGTGCCCGCGGCGCGCGGCGATTTCCGCGCGGCCGAACTGCGATGGGACGGGAAGAACGAGGCGGCGCTTGCCGCGCAGCTCAGCCAGGCAGTCTCGGCGCTCGCCGCCGAGATCGCGGTGGCGTTGGCGAGGAGGTAGCGGCGTCAGGCCGCCGGCCGGTAGACCACGAGCAGCTCGCGGGCCTTGGTCCGGTTGGCACCCTGGCAGCTAATCTGGCGGCGCACGAGCAGTTCATGGCACTCGTCGTCGGCGGCGTAGAGGGCGCGCGTCTGGGGCGTGTCGTGATTTGAGAGCGCGACGACCGCGCCACGTTGCCGGGCCGCGGCACAGCAGGCGGCGAGGGCTTCCTGTTCGGCCGGGCCGAAGGCCGAGCGAGCGTAGGCGGTGAAATTGGCGGTCGGGCTCGCCGGCACATACGGCGGATCGCAGTAGACGAAGTCACCGGGCCCCGCCTGTGCGAGCACGTCGCGGAAGTCTGCGTGCACGAGCGTTGAGCGCCGGAGCAGGGAGTGAAACGCCCGCATCTCGTCGCGCGGGAAGTAGGGCGCGCGATAGCGGCCGAAGGGAACGTTGAAGCCGCCGCGGGCGTTGTAGCGGCAGAGGCCGTTGTAGCCGTGCCGATTCAAGTAGATGAAGAGCGCCGCCCGCCGCGCGGGGTCCGCGAGGGCATTGAACTCCTCGCGGCGCTGGTAGTAGACGGCGGGGGAGTTGGCTTCGGGCGTGAACAGCCCCGCGCACTCCGCGATGAACTCCTCGGGTGCGTCGCGCAGCCGCGTGTAGGCCGCTACAAGATCGGCATTCGTGTCGGCGAGGAGGTTCTCTGGCAGGCTGAGGTTGAGCGCGACCGCGCCGCTGCCGACGAACGGCTCCACCAACCGGCGTGCAGTGACAGGGACGGTGGTAGCGATGGCGGAGACCAGCTTGGTCTTCCCGCCCGCCCACTTGAGGAAGGGCCGCGCAGCGCTCATTGGACCCATTCGACCAAGCCGATCTTCACCGAGCATACGGCGTGATCGACCCAATAGGTGAGGACGACGTTGTCGAAATGCTTCACCTCCCACACGCGTCCCGCTCCGTCGCGAATTTGATAGTCGCCGTCGCGGGCAAAGCCACGCGACAGGCGCTCGATGGCAGCGCGGACTTGGCTCAGCTGGCGGGGAGTCGACTCCAGCAGCGCGTCCAGCGCCGCTTGGGAATAGTCGGGATGGTAGGCGCGCATCAGCGCGAGTTGCGGCGACGGGCGAGCTCCGCATCCACCTCGGCTTGCGAGTAGCTTTTTCCGGCGTCCATATCGCGACCGACTTTCGTCAATAGACGGCGGCGTGCGGGAGAGTCGCGGCGCTTGAGGTAGGCTACGAATTTCGCGACCGATCGGCGGGGGCCGGCCGGCAGCGCGGCGATGTCTTTTTGCAATTCGGCGACGCTCATGCGGGCAAAGTGTCGGGAAGGGTCGCGAAAATCAAGGCGCTGCGTGGAGGAAGTCCCGCAGCTCCGCCGCCAGCTTGCCGCCGAAGCCATCGACCTCCGCGATCTCCGCGGCGCTGGCGGCGCGGAGCCGGTCGATGTCGGCGAATCGCGCCATCAGCGCGGCGCGGCGCACGGGGCCGAGGCCGGGGAAATCGTCGAGCACGCTCTCGCGGATTTTTTTCGTGCGGAGATCCGCGTTGTAGGTGTTGGCGAAGCGGTGGGCCTCGTCGCGCAGGCGCTGGAGCACGTTGAGGCCGGGGTGGTTCAGCGGCAGGTTGAGCGGCGGGCGCTCGTCGGGAAAGATGATCGTCTCGTGCTGCTTCGCGAGGCCGATGAGCGGCGGCGGCTCGAGCTCGAGCGCGACAAATGCCTTGAGCGCCGCGCCGATCTGCCCGCGCCCGCCGTCGATCACGACAAGGTCGGGCATGGGCCCTTTCTCCTCGGCGAGTCGGCGGTAGCGGCGGCCCACGACTTCCTCCATCGCGCGATAGTCGTCGTTGCCGATGAAGCTCTTGATCTGGAAACGGCGGTAGTGGTCCTTGTCCGGCCGGCCGTCGGAGAAATGCACCATCGACGCGACGACGAAGGTCCCCGAGATATGCGAGATGTCGAAGCACTCCATGGTGCGGGGCGGTGTGGGGAGGCCGAGCGCGGCTTGCAGCGCGGCGAGCGTCTCGGCGTCGCCCGTGGGCCGCGTGTGGTCGGTGCGCTCGAACCGCCGGGTCTTGCGCAGCGTCTCCTCGAGGGCGAAGACCACGTCGCGCAGCTCGGCGGCCTTCTCGAATTCCTGCCGCCCGGCGGCGGCGGCCATCTCGGCGCGGAGCGTCTCGAGCCATTCGCGCGACTTGCCTTCGAGAAAAGCGCAAGCCTCGTCGACGCGGCGGCGGTAGGCCTCGGCGGTGACGATGTTGGCTGTGCCGTAGAGTTCCTCGCGCACGTCGTCATAGAGTTGCCACGTGCCGTCGGGGAGTTTCTGCGGCGTGCTGTCGGGCAGGAGAATGCCGAACTGCCGGCGCATCTGCGCGAGCGTCTTGCGCAGGAGCCCGCTGTGGGCAAACGGCCCGAAGTAGCGCGAGCGGTCCTCCTTCTTGAGCCGGGTGAGGCGGAAGCGCGGCAACTCCTCGCCGAGGTCGACGCGCACGAGGAGGAAGCGCTTGTCGTCGGTGAAGTCCGTGTTGTAGCGCGGGCGCCACTGCTTGATGAGTTTGCCCTCGAGGAGGAGCGCCTCGGGCTCGCTCTTCACCTCGATGGTCTCGACATCCATGATCAGCTCGATGAGCGCGCGGATTTTGGGCTGCGCAATCGTGCGGGCGCGGCCGCGCTGGAAGTAGGAGGAGACGCGCTTTTTCAAGCTGCGGGCCTTGCCGACGTAGATGATGCGACCCAGCCGATCCTTCATCAGGTAGACCCCGGGCTTGTCCGGCAGCGCGCGGACTTTCTCCTTCAACGTAATCGGCTGGTGCTCGCTCATCGCGGGGTCGGGCGCGGAAACATCGCTGGCATTTTTCGAGAATCCGCCTAATTTCCCGCCTCGCAAGTATGGTTTCCGCCCACAACACCGACGGCTCCGCCCCCCGCCGTCCTGCTTCCCAGATTCGCTACGAGCTGCTCACGCTGGGTGATGAGCTGCTCCTCGGGCTCACCGCCAATGGCCACCTCACCTTCATCGGTGCGCAGCTCGGCCGCCGCGGTGCGCTGCTGCAGCGCAACGTCACCATCACCGACGAGGCCGATGCCATCGCGGCCCAGTTCCGCGAGAGCTGGGCCCGGGCGGATGTGGTCATCACCACGGGTGGGCTGGGGCCGACCTGCGACGACCGCACGCGCGACGCCGTCGCGGAGGTGCTCGGGCTGAAGCTGGTCTTCGACGAATCGATCAAGCGCGCGATCGAGGATCGGTTTGCGCGCTTCGGCCGCAAGATGACCGAAAACAATCTCAAGCAGGCCTACGTCTTTGATCGCGGCGAAGTGCTGCCCAATGCCAACGGCACCGCGCCCGGCCTCTGGGCGGAGCAGGACGGCAAGGTGCTCGTGATGCTCCCGGGCCCGCCGAACGAACTGCAACCGATGTGGATTGATCAAGTCGTGCCGCGGCTGGCGGCGCGCGGGCTGTTGCTGGAGCGCGAGGCCTATGTGCAGCTCCGCACCGCCGGCATCGGCGAGTCGGCGCTCGAGACCAAGCTCCAGCCGATCTTCGATCGCGCGGGGCCGGCGTTGAGCGTGGCCTTTTGCGCGCATCAGGGCGCGGTCGACTGTCGCGTGAGTTCGCCCAGTGGCGCGCTCACGGCGTCGGATTTGGAAAGGATCGCGGCGGAGTGTGTGACGCTCCTTGGGGATGATTTCGTGGGCTACGGCCACGACTCGCTCGCGCGGGTGTGCGCGGAGCTGCTGCGCTCGCAGGAGAAACGGCTCGCCGTCGTGGAGACGGCGACGGGCGGCATGCTGGCGCAGGCGTTCACGGAGGTGTGCGGGGCGTGCAAGTTTTTCGCCGGCGGGGTCGTCTGTTGTTCCAACGACGCCAAGATGCAGCTGCTCGACGTGCCGGAGTGCCTGCTGCTCCAGCATGGCGCGGTGAGCGACGAAGCCGCGGTCGCGATGGCGACCGGCGCGGCCGAGACGCTCGGGGCCGACTACGCG
>JAEUHB010000339.1 GCA_016794665.1 Opitutaceae bacterium | reverse complement strand
AGCCTTTCCCACGAGCGCGCAACGCTGAGATGGATGCCGCGGCTCGCGACGTAGATGGGGTTGCGGTGTAGCGTGTAGACCTCGTCGTCGATATCCTCGTCCTCGTCGGACTCGGTTTCGTCCCGTTCGGCGTCGCCCCAGTGCATCTGCTCGGCGACCTTGTCGATGCGATCGGTGGGATCCTTGCGGGCGGCGTAGAGGCGGGCGTAGCGCTCGACCGCGTTGTCCTGCTCGCGGAGGTAGCGCTCCCAGTCGAACTCGTTCCATGCCACGTCGCCGCGGTCCTCCCACTCGTTGTCCGGTTCGCCGCCAGCGTTGGAATTGCTCATCGGTTGGCGGACACTGAGGAGCGGCGGGAACGGAACGCAAATTAAATTCCGGGTGCCGCACGGGGCCGGTTTTGCGGGTTGAACGCCGCGGGTGCGCCGCCTACTTTCCGCCGCTCCATGCCAGACGTGCATCACGAATCCGTATTCTTCTCCGGCCATGTGCAGGGCGTGGGCTTCCGGTTTGCGGCGATGCAGGTGGCGAAGGAGTTCGAGGTGGCCGGCCATGTGCGCAACCTCGCGGACGGCCGCGTGCAGCTCGAGGCCGAGGGCGCGGAGCGCGAGGTCGTGGCCTTCATCGACGCGGTGCAGGAGCGCATGCACGGGCATATCCGCAAGGTCGAGCGCACGGCGCAGAAGCGCGCGGCGGAGTTTCGCGGCTTCACCATCCGCTGAGGGCCGATGTCCGACGCCGCGCACCCCGCCGCCACCGCGCCCGCCATCGAGCTCCGCGGCCTCGTGAAGGATTTTTCCGTCGGCCTGCGCGGCGTGAAGCTGCGCGCCGTCGATCATCTCGATCTGCGGGTGGAGGCCGGCCAGGTCTACGGCCTGCTCGGGCCCAACGGCTCGGGCAAGAGCACCACCATCAAGCTGCTGCTCGGCTTGCTCGCGCCGAGCGCGGGTTCGGGCGCGATCTTCGGCGTGCCGAGCGGGCGCGTGGAGGCGCGGCGGGAGGTCGGCTACCTGCCCGAGGCGCCCTATTTCTACCGGCACCTCACGGGGCGGGAGCTGGTGCGATTTTACGGGAAGATGTGCGGCCTCGGCGGCGCGGCACTCACGGCGCGGCTCGGCGAGGTGCTCGCGATCGTGGGGCTGGAGGCGGCCGCCGACCGCCGCGTGGGCACTTATTCGAAGGGCATGCTGCAGCGCATCGGCCTCGCGCAGGCGCTCGTGCATGATCCCCGGCTGCTCATCCTCGATGAGCCCACCGCGGGCGTCGATCCCGTGGGCTCCGCGGCGATCACGGAGCTGATCCTCGGGCTCAAGGCGCGCGGCAAGACCGTGCTGATCACCTCGCACCTGCTCGGTCAGATCGAGGACGTGTGCGACCGCGTCGCGATCCTCGACCGCGGCAAGCTGATCCTCGAGGGCGCGGTGGCGGAGCTGGTCGGCCGCACGGACCGGCAGGCGCTCGTCGTCGAGGCGCTGCCGGCGGCCGAGCTCGCGGAGCTGCGCGCGTGGCTCGCCGCGCGCGGGCGGAAACTCGAGGCCGTGGAAACGCCGCGCACGCGGCTCGACCGGATCTTCCTGGACAAGGTGGGAGGGAAGGGGCCGTGAGCGCCGTGCCGTTTTCCCTGCGCCGCACCGGGCTGATCGCGGGCAACACCCTGCGGGAGGCGGCGCGGCAGAAACTTTTCCTGTTCCTGCTCGCGCTCGCGCTTGCGCTGGTGCTGGGGGCGCGTTGGTTCCGGGACTTCAACTTCGGCGCGCCGGAGCTGAAGTTCCTCTTCGACTGCGGGCAGGGCGCGCTGGCGTTTTTCGGGGCGGCGCTCACGGTGGCGGCGACCGCGCAGCTTTTCTTCAGCGAGATCGAGAACCGCACCGCGCTCACGCTGCTGGCCAAGCCGGTGTGGCGCGCCGAGTTCATCGCCGGCAAGTGGCTCGGCCTCGCCGCGCTGGCGGCGATCTTCTGCGCGCTGCTCACGGCGCTGCTGCTTGCCGTGCTCTGGGTGCGCGAGGGGCAGCTCATGGCGGAGCACCCCGAGAGCTTCGCCGCGGGTCGCGTGGTGAGCTACGGCCTCGTCGCCCTCGCCGGGCTGATGCAGTGGCTGAAGCTCGCCGTGCTCGCGGCGTTCACGCTGCTCGTGGCGAGCTTTGCGCAGACGCAGCTCTTCACGGTGGTTACGGGGTTTTTCCTGCTCGTGATTTTCCACCTGCAATACCTGGCGCAGGAAACCTACGCGAAGAGCGGCGCCGTTCTCGGGAAAGTGATCGGCTCCGCGATTGCGGGGATGTTTCCGAATTTCCAGCTCTTCACGCTGGCCGACTCGATCAACCCGGCCGATCTGCCGTCGGCCGCGAGCGTCGTGATCGTGGGCGCGTATGCGGCGGGCTACATCGTCGTCGCGGGCGCACTGGCGGTCTTCAGTTTTCGCCACCGTGAAATCTGAGGCGTTCCTTTCGGCTTGTGGTAGCCCGCCTCGTGAGAGGCGGGACGGACTGCGTTCAAATTCCCGTCGGTCCCTGCTCTCACGAGCAGGGCTACCAAACGCCGTGTGAAGACTCCGCCTCGGCTTCTGATTCTCGCCGTCGTCGTCGTTACCCTCGCCGGCGCGGGCATACTGCTCCAGCGGCTCGCGGCCCCGGCGTGGCAGGAGCTGCGCGGGCGGCAGCCGGCGCTGCGGCTCGACGCGTCGCTCGCGACGGCCGGGCAGGGGGCGACGATCGGCCTGCTCGGCGGCTTCCGGGCGCTGGCGGCCGACGCGACGTGGATTCGCGTCTACGCCCTGTGGGAGCGCCGCGATCTCGCGGGGGTGCAGAACTTGATCCAGCTGGTGGCGACGCTCGATCCGCGGCCGATTTATTTCTGGCTCAACGGCGCACGCATCATGGGACACGACTTCGCGGCGTGGCGCGTGGACGCGGCGGGCGGCTACGAGGCCGTCGCGGAGCCCGAGCGCCTGCGCCTCGACCGGGAACAGGGGCAGCTTGCGCTGCGGCACCTCGACGCGGCGGCGGCCTTTCATCCCGCGAGCGCGGAACTTTGGATCGAGCGCGCGAGCCTCGAGCTCAACCGCCTGCACGATCCGCTGGCGGCGGCGGAGAGCTACCGGCGCGCGTGGGAACAGCCCAACGCGCCGTATTTCACCGCCCGCCTCCATGCCGAGCTGCTCCGCCGGGCGGGCAAGAAGCGCGAGGCGCTCGACTGGCTGATGAAGCTGCATCCGACGCTGCCGGCGGACGACGAGGCCGCGGCGGCGCCGGTCGTGCTGACGCGCATCCGTGAGCTGGAAAAGGAACTGGGCGTGCCGCCGGCTCTCGCCTACCGCGTGCGCCGATGAACGAGAGCCGCATCTCAATTTGGGTGGGCGCGATGCGCCCGCGCACGCTGCCCGCGGCCATCGCGCCCGTGCTGGTGGGCTCCGCGCTGGCGTGGCATGACGGGAAATTCAGCGCGGCCGCGGCCGCGCTGTGCCTCGCCTTCGCGCTCCTCGTGCAGATCGGAACCAACTTTGCGAACGACTACTACGACTTCGTGCGGGGCGCCGACACCGCGGCGCGCGTGGGCCCGCGGCGCGCGGTGGCCGCGGGGCTGATCGCGCCGGCGGCGATGGAAGCCGCGATGATCTGGGTGTTCATCGCGGCGTTTGCGTGCGGCCTCGGGCTGCTGGCTTGGGGCGGGCCTTGGCTGCTGGCCATCGGCGTGGCGAGCATCGTGAGCGGCTACGCCTACACCGGCGGCCCGTGGCCGCTGGCTTACAGCGGGCTCGGCGATGTCTTCGTGTTTGTCTTCTTCGGGCTCGTGGCGGTGGGCGGCACCTATTTCGTGCAGGCGGGGAACCTCACTCTCGACGCCGTGCTCGCCGGAGTTCCGATCGGGCTGCTGGCCGCGAATATCCTCGTCGTGAACAATTATCGCGACGCCGAGACGGACGCCGCGGCGGGCAAGCGCACGCTCGTCGTGCGGTTTGGCCGCGGCGCGGCGCGCGTGCAGTTCGCAGTGTCGCTGGCGGTCGCCTTGGCGGTGCCGCTGGTGCTGCTCGCGCGCGGCCATCGCGCGTGGTGCCTGCTGCCGCTGCTGGTGCTGCCGCTGGCGCGGTCGCACGTGAAGCGGCTGCTCGGGGGCAAGTCGCCGGCCGAGCTGATCGCGCTGCTGGGCGACACGGCCAAATTGCTGGCCCTTTACGCGCTGCTGCTGGCGGCGGGGCTGGCGTTGTAACTGCGAGCGACCCCTGCCTGCCGGCTGGTAGCCCGCTTCGTGAGAAGCGGGATTGCCCGAGATCGAGTTTGCCACCGGTCCCGCCTCTCACGAGGCGGGCTACCGAAGCAATCTACGCCACGTGCGTGGCGATCTTGGCCTTGAGGGCGGCCTTGGGCATCATGCCGACGAGCGTCTCGGCGACCTTGCCGCCCTTGAAGAGGATCATCGTCGGGATGGCGCGCACGCCGTATTCCGCCGCCACGGCATCGTGGTCGTCGATGTTCACCTTCGCGATCTTCAGCTTGCCGTCGAGTTCGTTGGCCAGCTCCTCGAGGACGGGGGCGATGGCCTTGCACGGACCGCACCACGGGGCCCAGAAGTCCACAAGGACGGGCGTGGCGCTCGTGGTGACGGCGCTCTTGAACGATTCGGTGGTGAGGTTGGCGATTTTGTCGGACATGGGAATCAGCGTTGGAGGAAGAGGAGAATCGAAAACAGCGCGGATGCAACTGCCGCCACACCGCAGAGACCCACGACCCAGGAGGGGACGGGCGGCGTCTCGCCCGCTTCGGGCGGGGCCGGCGGCTCGGGGCGCATGGCGATCAGCGGCTCAGCCCGGCTGCGATTTGTGGATGATTTCGCCGAGTTCGCGCGGGTCGATGGTCTCGAGATGCTTGGCGCGGCGCTTCAGCTCCTCGAAGGTCTTCATCATGGTCTCGGTCATCTTCTCGTGCGTCTCCTGCGAGCCGCCAACGAGCATGAATTTCTCGCCGCTGGTGATGCGCTTGTGGCCGTCCTCGTGGTCGAGGCCGAGGCCGAGGATGCCGGCGATCTTCGGCTGGCGCTTGCGGCGGCGGGCGGGTGGGCGGGCGTCGTTGCTCACGCGGGCACCGTGGGCGGAATCACGATCGTTTCAAGCGGCATTTCGGCGGCGGGGGCGCGGTCGTCCACGGGTTCGGCGACAATGTCGGCAAACGCCTCGTCCTGCCGCAGGCGCAGCTTCTTCAGGCGCGTGAGCTCGAGCATCGCGAGGAAAGTCGCGACGAGCCGGCGCAGGGTGACGCCCTCGGGAAACAGCTTGGAGAACACAAAGGATTTTCCGTCCGCGAGGCGCCCGAGCAGCCACTCCATCTGGTCGGCGACGGTGACGACCTCGTCGTGGATTTCGCCGACGATGAGTTTCTCGGCGAGGCGGCGGAGGACGATGTTGAAGGTGTTCCAGAGCTCGATCCGGTCGACGTTGCGCAGCGGGCGGTCGAGATCGGCGGCGGAGAGGGCGGAGACGTGGCGCGCCATGAGGTTCTGGCGCGTCTCGGCGAGGCTGGCGAGGGTGGCGGCGGCCTCCTTGAATTTCTTGTATTGGAGGAGCTGGTGGACGAGTTCCCAGCGCGGATCGACCTGCTCGTCCTCGGCGTTGGGATCGATGGCGTGCAGGCCCTTGGGGAGGAGCATGCGGCTTTTGATCTCCATGAGCGACGCGGCCATCACGAAGAACTCCCCGGCCACATCGAGGTCGAGCTGCTGCATCGCGCGCAGGGCCTCGACATACTGCCTCGTCACCGACTCGATCGGGATGTCGTAGATATCGAGCTCGTTCTTGCGGATGAGGAACAGCAGCAGGTCGAGCGGCCCCTCGAAGATCTGGAGCTTGATGCGGTAGTCGGAATCGGGAATGGCGGTGGCCACGGTGAAGTGCGGCGAGCGTTGGGCGGGCGGGGGAGGCGGCAAGGAATTTATCGGCGCCGAAAGACGGCGACGAAAAATCCATCCGTGTCGTGGCGCGCGGGGAGAATCCGCAGGCCCTCGCCGCGCGGCGCGAAACCAAAGGTTTTCCCGGGTGCGAGCGGCTCGAAGCCGGGCGTGCTTGCGAGGAAGCGTGCGACGACCTGCTCGTTTTCGCGGAGGCTGAGCGAGCAGGTCGCGTAGATGAGGCGGCCGCCGGGCTTCACGCCGATGGCGAACCGCGTGAGCAGCGTGTGCTGCCGCTCGGCGCGCTCGGCGATGAGCGCGGGGGTGGTCGTCCACTTGAGGTGCGGCGAGCGTCGCCAGGTGCCGGAGCCGCTGCAGGGGGCATCGACGAGCACGCCATCGTAGTCACCGACTGAAGGGCGGGATGTGAGGCGGACGTTGCGCGCGCGTGCGCGCTCGGCGCGTTGCTGCAGCTCGGCCAGGGCGCTGGGGCGGATGTCGTGGGCCTCGATGGTCGCGGCGGGGCCGAGCAGGCGCGCGAGCTGGAGGGTTTTTCCGCCGGCCCCGGCGCAAGCGTCGAGCCACCGGCCGCCGGGCGCGAGGCCGGCACTCTCGAGCACGAGCTGCGACCCGAGGTCCTGCACCTCGATGCGGCCGTTTTGGAACGCCTTCGTTTGTGTTACGTCCACTTCGTCAAGCAAACGGACAGCATTGGGCAGAAGCGTGGAGCGCTCCCAGGCGTAGCCGCGGTCATCGAGCTCCTTGAGAGTGGCCGCCGCGGCGCCCGAGAGGCGCAGCCAGAGCGGGGCGCGGCGGAGCTGTGCGTCCAATTCTTCGTTTGCAAAAATCTCGGGGCACTCGGCGCGAAACCACGCGGGCAGCAACGCGGTGCGATCCCCCGTAGGTGCTTCCCCGGTGGCGAACTCACCGCGAAACGACTTCGTCGCGGGCAAGTCGGCCGCGAGCCACGCGACGCGGCGCACGACCTCGCCCGCATCCCTGTCCAACCACGGCTCGATCCACGGGAGGTGACGCAGCGTGGTGTAGATGAGCTCCCGGTAGAGCCGGCGATCGCGGGAGCCGAAGGAGCGGTCGCCGAGCAGCGCCTGGATGGTCCGCGGCAGCGCGTGATCCGTGCGCCAGCGCGGTCGCAGGCCGCCCAGCAGGCGGAGAAAAACCTGCGCTTGGTTGGCGGCGACGCTCATGGGCGCGGCGTGTTTTCAGAACCGCACGGTGTCCACCTGCACGTTGAAGCCGAAGCTGCTTTCGCGGCGACGGCCCTCGTAGAGGCTCACGGTGTAGGAGATGAGCCAGGTGTTGCCGAGGTTTTGCGCGATGCCGTAGGCCTGCTCGTTGAAGCGGCGCTTGCGCGCATCGTAGTGGAGCTTTGTCAGTGCCTCGAAACGCTCGTTGATCCGGAGGCGGCCCTCGACCGCGTAGTCCTCGAGCTGGCGACGGAGGAAGTTGTTGGAAAAGCGCACGGACCACGCGCGCCCGTCGCGAATCGTGATGCCGGAGTTGAACTCGCGCAGCGTGAGGGTCCGCGGCGCGAAACTCTGGTAGACGTCGACCTGCAGCCATTGGGCGGGCGTGAGCGCGAGCTCGGTGTGGATCTCGGAGAGGTCGCGGACGCCGGGCGGGCGGCGGAAGCGCAGATCGGCGGCGACGTTGATCATCACGAGATCGCGGCTGCCTTCCTTGGCGTCGCGCGTCTGGAGGAGGTTGTCGAGGCCGAGGCGCAGCGTGTTGGTGGCGTGCAGGTCGTCGACGTTGCGGCGGTCGCCGAGGCCGAGTGGCTGGAGGTAGGTGGAGAACGACTCGCGGTCGATTTGCGGGATGCGGGCGCGGCCTTTGTCGGCCTCGGGGAGGTAGCGATAGCTGAGGCGCGGCGTGACGAGGTGGCGGAGGCCGTCGATCTTCCACGCGGGGTTCTTGTAGTTGAAGGTGCCGCTGGCGCGCAGCGCAGCGTCCAACCCCAATTCGCCGAGCGCGCGCGTGTAGTTTCCCGGATTGCGGAGCGCCGCGCCGCGCTGGCCGGTGTAGTGCGTGACGCGCGCGCCCGCGACGGGCGTCAACGCGAGGAACTCCGTGGCCGCGATTGGGCGCGTGAGCTGGTAGTAGGCGTCGAGGCGCTCACTCCGCAGCGAGGTGCCGGTCCCGCCGACAGGATCTTCCCGCAGCGCGGCGGCACTGGCGTGGAAGCGTTCGTAGAAGCCGTTGCCGAGCGCGATGGGCAGCAGGTCGAAACGGAACTCGGGCAGGCGCTCCTGCACGCGGTGAAAGCGGTTGGGCTGAAGTCGCGCGAAGGCGGTGACGAAATAATTTTCCCCGCCATAGACCGCCTCGATGAAGGTGTCGGGCTCCTGCACGGGAAAAAACGCGCGCGGGCGGAAATCCCGCAGCACCTCCGAGTCTTTCCACCAATTCAGCTGCGCGTTGAGCGTGAGATTCGGTGCGAGCTCTTGGCGGTGCTGCCACTCCGCCCACGCGCGGTCGGGCTGGATGGCGGTGCCGAGCAGGTCGCTCTTGCGATCGCCGTGGTCCCGGATGTAGCCGCTGTGAAAGCTGCCGCGAAGCTTGCCGGGGCTTTCCTGGTTTTCGTAGCGGGCGGCGGGTCCGGCCATCACGCCGCGCGCCGTGTAGAGACCGAGATCGGGGCCGACGCGCACCGTCTCGCGGACGGGCACGAGGACCCCGGCCTCGACAAATGCGCCGAGCGATCGGCGGAAGCCGCCGTTGAGCGTCACCGCGGCGTCGAGCGGCTGCTTGAAGTCGTGCTCGAATTTCGGAAACGGCAGCGGCTGGGTATGGCCGATGCCCGCGGAGGCATTTTCCGTCCGAACGCGCTGGCCCGGCGCGAACGTGATCGTGTCCGCGCGGAACGTCGGCTGCCAAACGCCGGGTTCGCCGTAACTCACGCGCGCCTTGCGCAGCGTGACTTCCTTCGGCGTGCCTTCCGCGCTCTCGGCCTCGGCGAAGTAGGGCGGGGTGCCGAACCGCACGCCCTCGGCCGTGAAATGGCCGTCGGTGCGGCGGTAAATGAGCTTGTCCGCGAGCAGCCGGGCGCCGCCGCGGGTCAGGACCACGCGGCCCGCTGCATGGAAGGACTCGTTGCGTTGCTCGAACCGGATCGCGTCGGCGGTGAGCAGGAGGCCTTCACCCTCGAAGCGCGCGTTCCCGCGTGCTTCGGCAATCGCGGCACCGTCGACCATGCGGGCCTGGAGATCGTCGGCGACGAGGTTCAGGCCGGACTGGGCCGCCCGGAGCGGAAGCACTGCCGCCAGCACGAGGACGAAAACGAAAGGACGCATCACGCGCGCAGCAAAACGCCGCCTTCGGCGCACGCAAGCCCTGCGGCGTGACCTCCGGATCGGGGCTAGACGCCGCCGCGCTCCTCGCCCACGGTGTCACCACACCTCTCTCCGCGTGCTCCTCTCCAAGACCGACCTGTCCGCGCTCCTCGAGGCGAAACACGCCTCGCCGCACTCCGTGCTCGGCATGCACCCCGCCACCCACCGGCGCAGCAAAGGGGTCGTCGCCCGCGCGATGATTGAGGGCGCGACCACGTGTGAGGTCATCGAGCTCGACGCCAAGCCACCCAAGGCCCACGCGATGACACGCCTCGCGCCCGAGGGCGTGTTCGAGGTGTTTGTGGCGAAGCGACCCGGCGTCTTTCGCTACCAGCTGCGGGCCACCTACGCCAACGGCGAGCTGCGGCAGTTTTTCGATCCGTATTGTTTCCTGCCGACGCTCGGGCCGCAGGACCTCTACCTGTTCAACGAGGGTAACGAGCATCGCATATACGAAAAACTCGGTGCGCACGTGCGCGACCTCGGTGGCGTGAAGGGTGTGTCATTTTCCGTGTGGGCGCCGTCGGCGGCGCGCGTGTCGGTCGTCGGGAATTTCAACCACTGGGACGGTCGTTATCACCCGATGCGCTCGCTCGGTTCGTCCGGCGTGTGGGAGCTCTTCATCCCCGGCCTGGGCGTCGGCGAACTCTACAAGTTCGAAATCCGCGATCAGGCGGGGCACGTGCGCCTGAAGACCGATCCCTACGGCACCTATTTCGAGGGCCCGCCGGGCAACGCCGCGATCGTGTGCGACTCCACGAAGTTCAAATGGAGCGACCACGCCTGGATCGAGCGCCGCAAGCAGGACGCCGCGAATCTCGACCGGCCGATCTCCGTCTACGAAGTCCACCTCGGCTCCTGGAAGCGCAAGCCCGAGGACGCCAACCGCCCGCTGTCGTATCGCGAACTCGCGCCCCAGCTCGCCGACTATTGCGTCGAGATGGGCTTCACCCACATCGAGGTCATGCCGCTCGCGGAGCATCCCTTCGACGGCTCGTGGGGCTATCAGGTCACGGGCTTCTTCGCGCCGACGCATCGGTTCGGCACGCCGGAGGACTTCGCGTGGTTCGTCGACTACCTGCACGGCCGCGGCCTCGGCGTGATTCTCGACTGGGTGCCGGCCCATTTCCCGCGCGACAGCTTTGCGCTCGCGGAATTCGACGGCACGCACCTCTACGAGCACGCCGATCCGCGCCAGGGTGCGCACATGGATTGGGGCACGCTCATCTTCAACTACGGCCGCAACGAGGTCCGCTGCTTCCTTGTCGCGAGCGCCCTTGCGTGGCTCGACCGTTATCACCTCGACGGGCTGCGCGTCGATGCCGTGGCCTCGATGCTCTACCTCGATTACTCGCGCAAGGAGGGTCAGTGGATCCCAAACCGCTACGGCGGGCGCGAGAACCTCGAGGCGATCGCGTTTCTGCGGCAGGTCAACGACCTCGTGCACCACTACCATCCCGGCGTGGCGATGATCGCGGAGGAGAGCACGTCGTTCGCCGGCGTGAGCAAACCCACGAGCGAGGGCGGACTCGGTTTCGACTACAAGTGGAACATGGGCTGGATGAACGACACGCTCCGCTACTTCGCCAAGGAGCCGGTCGTGCGCCGCCACCACCACAGCGACCTCACGTTCGGCATGCTCTACCAGTATGCGGAGAACTTCATCACCGTCTTCTCGCACGACGAGGTCGTGCACGGAAAAGCCTCGATGCTCTTCAAGATGGGCGCATGGCACATCGGCGAAAAGGCGGCCAACCTACGCGCGCTCTATGCGCACACGTGGATGTGGCCGGGCAAGAAGCTCCTGTTCATGGGCAGCGAGTTCGCGCAGTCGCACGAGTGGCGGCACGACACCAGCCTCGACTGGCACCTCTGCCAATACCTCGACCACGAGGGCGTGCGCCTGCTCGTGCGCGACCTGAACAAGCTCTACACGAGCGATCCCGTGCTGAGCCGGAACGATTTCAACTCGCAGGGCTTCCGCTGGCTCACGTGCCACGATGCCGATGCGAACCTGATCGCGTTCCTGCGCTGCGATGTCTTCGAGCAGAGCCTCTATGCGGTCGTGTGCCACTTCGGCGGCGCGCAGCGCGACTACCGCGTGGGCGTGCCGCGCGCGGGCTTCTGGCGCGAGGTGCTCAACACCAACAGCCAGTTCTATGGCGGCACCGGCCTCGGCAACGACGGCGGGCGCGCCGCCGAGGAGGTCCCGCGCGATGGCTACAGCCAGTCGATCCGCGTGACGCTCCCGCCGCTGAGCGCGTTTGTGTTCAAGTGGTCCGCGGAAGGGTAGAGGGTTGGGGCCCTGCTCGGCAGCGCGGGGGACGGATCGCCCTACTTTTTCCCGGCGCGCTCGTATTCGGAAAACACCACGCTCATCTCCGCATCGAGTGACTTGAACCAGAACGCGGTCCCGCGCACGCGCGACACAACGCGCTGTGGCAAGCTGGGCGCGCCCGTCCCGGCGGGCAGTGCGTAGGTCATCTCCGTCTTCATCTCGGCGATGCTCACGCCGAAGCCGGGCCGAAACGGGCCGGTGCTGGCGAGCGTGATGGACTCGATCGCGCCGCTGGCCCGATGGAGCACGAGGGTGGCGCGCAGGTGCTCGGCGGTGTTGTCGCGGTTCTCGCCGCGGCGCAGCCGACAGCGATACGTCGCGCGCTCCGGCGATTCGTCGATCGTTTCCAGGGTTTCCAGGAGAAGCTGCTCGGTAATCCGCGGTGCCGTGCCGGCACGTGAGCGGCGCGAGCGGCCCTCGGCGTAGTCGGCGAGCTCCGCGGCCGTGGGAGCGCGGCCGTCCTTCTGCACCAGCGACCAGCGCGCGTAGTCCGGCTTCGCCGCATCACAGCGCTCGACGGTCGAGCGGCCTTCGCCGGTGGTGGTCTGGGTGTAGGACCAACCCGGCGGCGGGTCCGAGCGAAAGTTCTTCAGCGCGGCCTCAAGTTCCGGCGGCACCGCCGCGAGGGCGGGGCAGGCAAGGAAAAGCAGCGCGATAAGCAGACGCATCGCGCGAGAAACGGGAAACGCGCGCGCGAATCAATCCTCAGCGCACAAAAAATCTCCGTGAGCGGCTAAGAAGTCCGCGTGTCGCGCGTTGAAGATGGGAACCCCAACGAACACCATGAACACGCGTTTTCTTATCCCCGCCACCGTCGCCCTCGCCATTCACGGCGGGCTGTTTTTCGGATTTCCCAAGGCTGAGCGCGCCTCGATCCCGCTTGTCGAGGAACCTTCACGTCCTCCGTTTGTGTATATACCGCTCGACCTTGTAGAGTCCCCCATAGTCGTGGTCGTTTGCGACGGCTCACCCACTATTTCTCCTCCACCTGCTCCACGTCCTGTGGGAGCCGAGCCACTCCCGGTCGAGGTTGGGGAACGGATATCGATTGAGCTACCTCCTATTCGAGCGACGGAAATTGGCGACGTCCGGGAAATTGTCCCTTTTGAATTTCTAGCAGGAGACAGTCGTCCCGGGGCAAAGTGGCGTGACGGCATCATTCCTGGGGGCGTTCTGGACAATCCTCCCCGAACCCGCTTCCAAGTGTCGCCTGTTTATCCATTCGAGGAGCGCAAGCGGGGAGAACCCGGGGAGGTGTGGGTGGAATTCAATGTGGATGAATCCGGCAATGTCCACGATGCCCGCGTGACCAAATCGAGCAATCGTGCCTTCGAGGATCCCACCCTGCGTGCTGTCGCCAAGTGGCGCTTCGAGCCAGGCAAGCGGCATGGCGTGGTGGTCCCGTTCCGCATGACGGTGCCGGTGATTTTCAGCCTCAACGAGTGAGGCTTTGATGGGGGCGCGCCCCCGCGGCGCTCAGCGGACCGACACGATCCGCTGCGTCGCGGCGGCGCCGCGCCCCGGGCCCACGACGGTGTCGCCGGCGCGCCGGCCAAGGAGTTGGCGGCCGAGCGGCGACTGCGGTGTGAGCACGAGCACCGCGTGGCCGCCTAGCTCCACCTCGATGCCGCCGGCGCGCGGGCCTAGGAAATACCAAGAGTGTGCGCCGCCGCGCGCGGCCTCGAGCTCGACGAGCGCGCCGAGCGCAATCGCGTCGCCGGCGCCGAAATCCGGCAGCGGCATCGCCGCGTAATGGGCGAGCCCCTCCGCTATCTCCGCGACGAGGCGCGACTGGCCCTCGGCGAGGTAGGCGGCCTCCTGGCTGTGGGTGTCCCACTTGTTCTCGGCGCGGCTTTCCTCACTGATCGCCTCGTCGCGTGAGGCCGACGCGGCGGCGGCCTGGCGGTCGAGCTCGGTGCGGAGCTGGCGGAGGATCGCTTGGCGGAGATCGGTTTTGTTCACTGGAGAAAAATTTTTGGTAAACTCCCGCGCCGCGGTATTTTTCTGGCGAAGCGGCAGGCCGGAACGAAAGTTCCGATGCATCCGTTCCGATAGGGGCTGCGGGCAACACTACGCATGGCGCGAAAAATAAGCTTCATCAATTACAAGGGCGGGGTCGGCAAGACCTCCTTGGTCGTGAACACGGCCGCCGCCCTCGCGAAGCAAGGCAAGCGTGTCCTCCTGTGCGACTTTGACACGCAGTCCAATGCGAGCATCTGGCTCCTGAAGCTCGACCGCTGGAACAAGATTAACGCCGCCACGCACGGATCAGTGTATTCCATTTTCACGAGCGGCGCACGGCTCCGCGACCTGATCCATCAGGATGTGGTCGAGGGCCGCTCGGGCGAGAAGCTGCTGCCCGGCCTCGATCTGGTGCCCACGACCTTCAATCTCGTCGACCTCGAGAGCGAGTATGACGGCGATCCCAAGCGGCCGCCCTACCAGATTTTCTACGAGCAGCTCGCCGAGGTGGAGTCACGCTACGATTTCATCCTCTTCGACTGCCCGCCCAACATCCTGCGCGCTTCGCAATGCGGCGTGTTCAGCTCCAGCGAGATCTATGTGCCGGCCAACCCCGACGCGCTGAGCCTGATCGGCTTCACGCTCCTCGTCGAAAAACTGCAAAAATTCCACCAGCTCTCGGCTTCCTTCCGCAAAGGAACGATGGGCCCGCCCGCGCAGATTCAGGGGATTATCTTCAACTCGATCAAGACTGGGGTCGATATCGAGGTGCCCAAGATGCGAATGCAGCTTCGCCTGAACCAATTCAAGACCGCCAAGCGCGCCGCCCCCGGCGCGAAGATCTTCGACGCCCAAATCCGCGATGCCATGGTAGTGCGCCGCGCCGTCGCGCTCGGTCTGCCTGTCGCCCTCGTGAGCGCGGAGTCCGCCGAGGCCGGCAACGCCGCAGACAACGTGATCGGCGATTACACCAAGGTCGCGGCCGAGTTGCTCCAGCACGCGCAGGCCTGAGCCCCGCCCTATTTTCCGCGCCCCGCCCCGGCGCCATCCGCCACCCGCCATGCTCACCATCAAATCCACCGCCCGCCAATGGGACGACGTGCGCACTTCCTTTGCGTCGTCAATCATGGCTGACACCTCGCTCCAGAGCCTTGCCGAAAATCTCGACCTCCCGGCGTGGCCCATCAAGGGCCGCATGGAGACCCCGGCGAACTACATCGACCTGACGCTCGATGAGCTCCTCGAGACCCTCGCCGACAAGGGCCAGCCACCGGAGCTTGTCGACAATCTCGTGCTCATCCTCAAGGAGACCCTCGCGTTCGACAGCCCATTCGCCGACATGGTGGAGAACGAGCAGTCCGCCTCGGCGAAGGAGAACCAGATGCTCAAGAACATGGCCAAGCTCGGCCTTCCGGAGAATTTCCCGATCACGCTGACGGCGCTCGACGCCGACACGCTCGAGTTCTGCAAGCTGGAAAATCTCTCGACGCTCGGCGAATTCGCCGTTTTCGCGCAGGGCATGGCGCAAAACGTGATCGTGGGCGGTGACTTCAAGAAGCTCCTGAACGCGCTCTCGCACATCGACGAGGCCGTGCTCGCCGAGCTGCTGCCCTTCCGGCGCGGTCACAAGGGTGTGCACCTGATCGAGGCCGTCGGCCAGGCTGCGCGGGCCAAGGATGGCTCCGATCGCGTCGAGCTGGCCACTGCCTGGTTCGCAGCCGATGTCGCTGCAATCGAGAAGGACCTCGCCGGAGGCGCGACGCTCGAGCGGCAGTTCGCCTCAATCACCAATCCGGTCCTCGCGAAGAAAGCCGCCGACCTGTTGCGCCCGCACCTGCGGCTGCCCGCGGCTGCGGTGGCTGCCGAGAAGAAGCGCTCCGGCCTTTTCGGCTGGCTCTGGCGCAAGTAGCACCATGGCCGTGCCTGTTCCAGCGCCGGCCCCGGTCCCCCGCCCGCGGCCTGCCGCTCATCAGGTGCTCGCGCTCCCGCGCCGCCGTCCTGCGTCGCACACGCCGTTCGCCGCCATCGACGCCTCGGTCGCGGCGCGCGAGACGATTCTCGCGGTCGTATCCGAGTCGAGCCCGCCCATTGACGGCCGGCCCGGTCCGGCCTCGGCCCGCCTTCTCGAGCTTGAGCGCGCGCTCAAGCAGCTTGAGTTCACGCTCACGGAGCGCGAGCGCGCGATCACCGACACCGAGACGCGGCTCGCCGAGCACGAGCGCGATCTCGCGGAGATGGAGGCGCTGCTTTTCGCTCGCTCGCAACTCCTCAACGCGACTCAGAAGCCTGCCGCTGGCGGCGCCGTCGTCTCCGCCGAGGAACGCGTGGCGCTCGACCGCCTCCGCGCCGAGCTGGATCGGCAGGAAGCCACCCTCAAGGAGACGCGCGCGGCCCTGGCGGCGCGCGAGCAGTTCATCGACGAGTCCGAGTCCAAGCTTTTCGAGAAGGTGCAGGCGCAGCAGGAAAAGGAAATCCAGCTCGAGCAGCGGGAGGAGGACCTCCGCGCGCGCGAGCGCCGGCTGCGCGAGCGGGAAGCGGCGCACGATCCCGCGCTGGCTGCGGCCCTGAAATCTGAGGACGAGCGCGCCAAGCAGCGCGACGAGTTCAACGAATAGCCCGTCGCGCTAGGTCTGCACCAGCAGCCGCTGGCTGATCGGCGTGGCGTTGTTGTGGCTCTGAATCTTCGCGATCGTCGCGTCGTTGAGCGGCTGGCCTTCGCTGACGAGCAGGAGGCCGTGCGGGCTGAAGATGCCGCTGGCGAGCACCATGCCCGGCGCGAGCTCCGAGAGGGTGATCTCCCGGACCTGCTTTGGGGGCTGAGCGAGATGGCTGACCTTGATGAAAAGGCGCACTGCCTCCGGATCGTAGTCGCGGCCGGAGCGCGTGAGCAGCGCCTGGATCGCGGCGGCCTTGGGCAAGCCTGACTCGACGAAGCCCACGGCGACGGCGAGACACCGCGCCGCCCAGGGGATTGATTTGCCCGCGAGGCCGTCGGGATATCCGAGGCCGTCGAAGCGCTCGTGGTGCGCGCGGATGACGTCACCCACCTCCGGGCGGCTGTCGACGAGCGCGGCGAGGGTCTGGCTGTAGATGGGATGGCTCTGGAGCTGGCCGCGCTCGCGTTCCGAGAGTTTGTCGGCGCCGCCACGGAGCGCGCGGATCATTTCGCGCGGCATGCCGATGAGGCCGAGGTCGCAGAGGCGCGCGGCGCTGCGCAGCGCGTGGCGCTCGGGGTCGGTGAAATGCTCGGTGTCGGCCATCAGGCCGGCGAACTCGACGATCGCCTTGGCTTGGCTGCCGAGGATCGGATCGTAGGTGGTGAGGATGCGCCGGCAGAGATCGAGGGAGTTTTCGAAGCGGGCGGCGAGCTCGCGATTGGCGGCGTCGACACGGCCCTTTTCCTCGCCGATGGCACGCACTTGTGCCTCGAGCGAGGCATTCGCATCGCGAAGCCGGGCGTTCAGCCGGCCGGTCTCGACTTGGAGCGCCTCGTTGCAGGTGATGAGGTCGTGGCGCTGGACGGCGTTGCGCACGGTGGCGATGAGTTCCTCGCGCAGCCAGGGCTTGGCGACGAAGCGGAAGATCTCCCCGCGGTTGATCGCGTCGACAATCACGGGCAGGTCGAGGACGGCGGTCATCAGGATCCGTGAGCAATGCGGGCGGAGCTTGCGGCTCTCGACGAGGAAATCGAGGCCCGCCATCTCAGGCATCCGCTGATCGGAGATGATGACGGCGAAGTCGCGGTCGTTCAGGATTGCGAGGGCTTTGAGCGGGTTGGTCGTCGAGACGACGTGGAAGCCCTCGCGCTCGAGGGAGTGTTTGAGCATCTCAAGCACGAGCGGCTCGTCGTCCACGACCAAGATTTCGTGCGGACGCGGGATGCAGGGCGTCGTTTGGGAGGAAGAATTCACCAAGGCGGAGGAATGAGAGGTAATCGACCCGGGAGCTCCAAAATGTAGGCGCTGCCGAAGCGGCCTGCGGCCCGCTCGGCAGATTTTGCCGTAACCGACCGAGCACCCATCGAGAGACGTCTGTCGCTGAATCGGGCTATTTATAGTATTAAGCAGGACAATGACTTGCGATTGATTGTGCGAGCGTGGCACCGGCTTTGCTAAGTGGTGGTCATGATTGATCCCATCTTCCAAACCGACAACTACCAGTTGGCGCGGAAGCTTCTCGATGCTTCTGTGCTCCGGCAGCAGGCAATCGCGACCAACATCGCGAACGCCGAGACGCCGGGCTTCCGCCGCATCGATCTCTCGCCGGACTTCGCGACCCAGCTCAAGGCCCGCATGGCGGCCGGCGATTTCGCGAAAAACGCGGATGCCGTTCGTCCGCAGCTCATCGTGGATCCTATGGCGCGCACGGTGCGGCCCGACGGCAACAGCGTCGAACTCGAGCACGAACTGATGTCGATGAATCACAATGCCGTGCAGCACGATTTTCTATCCGAGATCGTCTCCAACAACCTCAAGCGCCTCAAGCTGGCCATCACCGGCCGGAGCATGTGAGCGCTGAACCGGCCGACTTCGCATGAACCTCATCTCCGGCATCGAAATCTCCTCGGGCGCGCTCGCCGCGCAGAAGACGCGGCTCGACGTGGTTGCGCAGAACATCGCCAACGCCCAGACCACGCGCGGCCCCAACGGCCAGCCGTTTTCGCGGCAGGTCGTGTCGTTCGAAACCGAGCTCATCCGCCGCGCCACGAACGGCGCTCCGCTGCAGACCGTCCGCGTGGCTGGCATCACGGCCGACCGATCACCCGGCGAGCGTGTCTACAACCCGCAGCATCCCGATGCCGGCCCGGATGGCCTCGTGCAGATGCCGAACGTGAACCTCTCCTATGAAATGGTCGACCTCATCACCGCGTCGCGCGCCTACGAGGCCAACCTCTCCGTCGTGAAAAACGCCCGGCAGATGGCCATGAAGGCGCTCGAGATCGGCAAGTGACCGGCGACGGACCCCACCCTTTGGAAACGGCAACACAGGAAAACGAACAAATCCGTAGCGCGCCTACCTACGTTTCATCCGTTTGCCGTTTCCATCCTCTCCCATGAATCCCATCGGCACCGTCTCCCCGCTCAATGCCGGCGCGATCGCCCGGCCCGATGCGCCGCTGCCCAGGATCGCGCTGCCCACGGCGACGCCCGGCACGGCGCCCACGCAGGGCTTCAGCCAGATGCTCGAGGGCGTCGTCGGCATGGTCGAGGCCAAGACCAGCGACGCCCAGGCCATGACGCGCAAGGTCCTTCTCGGCGACTCCGACCAGCTCCATCAGAGCGTCATCGCCATGCAAGAGGCCTCCGTGGCGTTCACCATGATGGTCGAGGTGCGCAACAAGCTCGTCGAGTCCTACCAGGAACTCATGCGCATGCAGGTATGAGCCTCGGCCCGCAGTCACCCGCTATCCACTCCACGCCTAAGACAGCCCGATGAAGAACTTCACGCAGTCGCTCCTCACCCTCTGGAATCAGCTCGGCCTCAACCAGCGCGTCTCCCTGTTCGTCGCCACCGTGGCGGTCGCGGGCGGCCTCGTCGGCGTGGTCGTCTGGTCGCAGCGGCCCGACTACCAGCTGCTCTATGCGCGCATGGGCGAAAAGGACGCCGCGGGAGTCATCAGCCACCTCCAGACCCTCAACATCCCGCACCAGCTGACCGCCGGCGGCACCGGCGTGCTCGTGCCCGCCAACATGGTGCACAAGATTCGCATGGACCTCGCGGGCAAGGGCCTCCCCAGCGGCGACGGCGTGGGCTTCGAGATCTTCGACAAGGGTCAGTTCGGGCTCTCCGACTTCGTCCAGCGCACCAACTACCTCCGCGCCGTGCAGGGCGAGCTCTCGCGGACCATCATGCAGGTCGCCGGCGTGCGCGCCGCGCGCGTGATGATCGTGCAGCCGGAAAACCGCCTGCTCCTCACCGAGAACGGCGTGAAGTCCACCGCGTCCGTGTTCGTCGATGTCGGCGGCGGGCGGCTTGAGGCCGATCAGGTCAACGCCATTCGCCATCTCGTGGCCAATGCCGTGCAGGGACTCTCGCCTGATCTGGTCGCCGTCGTCGACAACCGCGGCCGCACGCTCTCCGAGGATCTCAAATCGGATCCCATGCTCGGCAGCGCGAATTCTCAGATGCGCTACCGTCAGCAGGTCGAGGACTACTACTCCAAAAAGGTCGAGTCCATGCTCGCGACCGTCATCGGCGCGGGCAACGCCGTCGTCCGCGTCGCGGCCGAAATCGAATCGGAGGCGACGACGCAGACCTCCGAGAAATTCGATCCCGACGGGCAGGTCGTCCGCTCGCAGACGCAGACCAAGGACACCACCAATTCGCAGGAAGCCCGCGCTGGCGGCGGCGCCACCGGCGTGAGCTCCAATGTGCCCGAGAAAGCCGGGACCACGGCCGGCGCCGAGAATCGCCCGACGTCCCTCTCCGAGCAGAGCCGAGAAAACCGCACGACCACCTACGAAATCAACCGCGTCACCACGAACACCACGCGCAACCCCGGCACCGTGAAAAGCCTCACCGCGGCCGTATTTGTCGCCCCGCGCACCGTGCCCGGGGCACCCGGTGCCGATGGCAAGCCCGCCGCGCCACAAATTCAGAAGCGCACGCAGCAGGAGCTCGACGCCATCCGCCAGATCGTGATCAACGCGCTCGGCCTGAAGCCCGTCGCCGGCCAGTCGCTCGATGCGGTCGTATCGATCCAGGAAACGGAGTTCCAGGGCATCGATCCCCAGATCATCCAGGCGGAGACTGCGCGCGCCAACACCGGCGGCATGCAGGTCTACCTCGAGTTGCTCAACCGCTGGGGCGGGTTTGCCGCCGCGGCGGTCGTGCTCCTCGTCTTCTGGCGCATGCTCGGCAAGGAGAAGCCCGAGGTCGTGCCGGTCGAGGTCCTGTCGCTTCCGGCCGAGGTCACCGCCCGCGCCGCCGCCGCGGCCGGCGCCAATGTGACGCCCGAGATGCTCAACGAGCTCATCCGCCAGAAACCCGCCAATGTCGGCACCGCCCTGCGCGACTGGGTCGCCGCCGGCGCCGCGCCCGCCGGGAAGAACTGATCGCCGATCTGTCCATGAGCGAACTCGACTACGCCAAGCTCACCCGCCAGCAGAAGCTGGCGATGTTCCTCATCCTCGTCGGCCCGGAGGCCGCGGCTGAGGTCCTGCGCCAGTTCGACGACGCCGAGATTGAGCTCATCTGCCGCGAGATGTCCGCCTTCAAGGTCGTGCCCGCCGAGTCGCAGCGCTTTGTGCTCGAGGAATTCGGCGGCATGATCCTGCGCAGCGCGAACTCGGCGCTTGGCGGCATCGCCTACGCGCAGCGCACGCTCGCGATTGCCAAGGGCGACCAAAAGGCCTCCGCCATCGTCGGCCGCATCGGCCCCGGCGGCGCCAGCGCGGGCGACGTCGCCAAGGGCATTTCGGAAATGGACGGCATGCAAATCTTCAACCTCGTGAAGCACGAGCAGCCCCAGACGATCGCGTTTCTTCTTTCCTACCTCGACAACGCCAAGGCCGCCGAGGTCTTCGGCCTCCTCGGCGAGGATCTGCGCAACGACGTGGTCGAGCGCCTCGGCACCCTCGAGAGCACCTCGCTCAACCTCGCCAACAAGATCGCGCGCGGCCTCGGCCGGCACCACGACTCCAAGGCCAAGCCCTCCTTTCACCGCAGCGGCGGCGTGCGCGCCGTGGCCGAGCTCCTCAATGTCGTCGGCAAGGAGACCACCAAGACGCTCCTCACCAAGCTCGAGGAGAAGAACGCCGCGCTCTGCGCCGCCGTGCGCAAGAAGCTTTTTGGCTTCGAGGACATCAACCGCCTCGCGGCCGCGGACCTGCAGCGCATCCTGCGCGAGGTCGACTCCGCCAACCTCACGCTCGCCCTCAAGGGCGCGAGCGAGGGCCTGCGCACCAAGATCTACGGCTGCATGTCGAAGCGCGCCGTCGAGACCCTGAAGGACGAGATGGAGATGCTCGGCAATCCGCGCCGCAAGGACATCGACGCGGCGCAGGACGCCGTCATCCAGGTCGTGCGCCGCCTCGAGGAAGAGGGCCAGATCTCGCTTGATGCGGAGACCCCGGAGGCCGCTGCCTGACCATGGCTTTCGCCCGACTCATCACGTTTGATCGCACGTTGTCCGCCGCCGCCGTGGCCGGCCAGGCGGGCCAGCGCTACACCGAAGGCGAGGTCGCTGCGCGCGAGGAGGCGGCCTACCGCCGTGGCGTCGATGCCGCGCGCGCACAGGCGGACCAGCAGCTCGTGGATTTTCGGGCCGAGGTCGGCGAACTCGTCGACGGCGTGATGAAGAAACTCACCGGCGCCGAGGCTCAGGTCGTCGCGCAGCTCCGCGATGCGTTGCCCGCCCTTGCGGTTGACCTCGCGCGGCGGCTGCTCGCGGGATTCGAGCCGCCCCCCGAGGTGATTAGCCGCGTCTGCGAAGAAGCCCTCGGTGAGCTCTTCCCGGAGCGCGAGAATCTTGAAATCGTGCTCTCGACCCGCGACGCCGCGCTCCTCGTGAAGCTGAATCCCGCGTGGATGGCGCGTTATCCCGGCCTCAAGATCCGCACGGAGGACGCGTTTACACCCGGCGATTGCCAGGTGCGCAGCCGCTTCGGCCTCACCGATGCGCGAATCGAGACCAAGCTCGCCACCTTGCAGCACGCCCTTTCGCCCGCATGAGCCACGCTGTCCAAGCCCAGTCCGCCCGCGATGTGGCGCCGCTCGTCGAGGTGCTGCGCACGCAGGTGCGCCACCTGCCGCCGGTGCAGCGCGTCGGCACGGTCACGGGCGTCGCCGGCCTCATCATCGAGTCCGACGGCCCCAACGCGGGCCTGGGTGATTTGTGCATCGTCCGCTCCGTGCGCGATGATTTCACCGTGCGTGCCGAGGTCGTGGGCTTTCGCGAGCACCGGGTGCTGCTCATGCCGCTCGGCGACACCGCGGGCCTGCACGTTGGCTGCGAAGTGGCGCTGGGCAGCCGCGCGCCGCTGCCCCGCACGGGCCCGGAGATGCTCGGCCGGGTGCTCGATGCGCTGGGCAAGCCCATGGACGACTTTGGCCTCCTGCCCGTTGATCCCGCGGCGACAGGCGCGGGCACGCCGCCGCACCCGCTGCGCCGCCAGCGGATCAAGGCGCCGTTTGTCACCGGCGTGCGCGCGATCGATGCGTTCATCCCGTTTGGCCGCGGCCAGCGCCTCGGCCTCTTCGCCGGCTCGGGCGTCGGCAAGTCCACGCTCATGGGCATGATTGCGCGCGCCTCGGAGGCGGATGTCGTCGTGATTGCCCTCGTGGGCGAGCGCGGTCGCGAAGTCCGCGAGTTCATCGAGAAGGATCTGGGCCCCGACGGCATGAAGCGCGCCGTCGTGGTCGTCGCGACCTCGGACACGCCCGCTCCCCTCCGCCTGCGCGCTGCGTTCACGGCCACGGCGATTGCCGAGGCGTGGCGCGACGCCGGGAAGAATGTCTTGTTCATGATGGATTCCGTGACGCGTTTCGCGATGGCGCAGCGCGAAATCGGCCTCGCGATTGGCGAGCCGCCGGCGACGCGCGGCTACACGCCGTCCGTGTTCGCGATGCTGCCGCGCCTGCTGGAGCGGGCCGGGGCAGGGGAGGAGGGCGCCATCACCGCACTCTACACCGTGCTCGTCGAGGGCGACGACATGAATGAGCCCGTGGCCGACGCCGTGCGCGGCATCCTCGACGGCCACATCGTGCTTTCGCGCTCGCTCGCGCACTTCAACCACTACCCTGCGATCGATGTGCTCGAGAGCGTGAGCCGCCTCACCCGCGACGTGTGTTCGCCCGACGAGGTCGCGCTGGCCGGCAAGGCGCGCGAGCAACTCGCGCTCTACCGCAAGAACGAGGATCTCATTTCCATCGGCGCCTACGCCAAGGGCTCGAACGCCGCCCTCGATCAGGCCATCGCGCTGCATGAGCCGCTGAAGACCTTTCTCCGGCAGCGCACCGACGAGCACTCGGAGCGGGCCAAGACCTTCACGGCCTTGAAACAACTCTTCCCGTGAAACGCTTTCGCTTCCCGCTCCGGCCCGTGGCCATTCTCCGCGCGCACCGCGAGGCGCAAGCCCGTGAGGCCCTCGGCGTCGCCGTGCGCGCGAGCCTGCGCGCGGCGGCCGTTCTCGCGGAGACCCGTGAGCGCGTCGCGCAGTTCGAGTCGGTGATCGAGGCGGGGCGGCGTGAAAAGTTCTCCGCCGCGGCCGAGGCCCGGAATCTTGCGTCCTACCGCGGCGAGCGCCTCGCGGAGGACGGCGCTGAGAAATCCTTGCACGCGGCGCAGGCTGAGGTGGCCGCCCGGCGACGGGAATTTGCGGAGGCGCACCGTCGCGTCGAGGTCGTCGAGCGCCTCGAGGCCAAGGCCCGCGAGCGGCATCGCCACGAAGTCCAGCGTGAGGAGCAGGGTCAATTTGACGAACTCGCCGCCCGCCGCTTCGCGCTCCGCACCCGCACCCTTTCCCCATGATCGCAAAACTACAGCATCCCGCTACCGCCGCCGCGCTCGGCCTGCTCCTCAGTGTCGGCGTCGGCGTGGGTTCCGTTTGGCCCGCGTTGTCCAAAATGCTCGAGCAGGCGGCCGTCGCCGCAGCGTCCGCGGTGCCCGCGCCGCTGCCCGTCGAGTTCAAGCAGAAGGGCTGGGATTTCTGGACCGTCGAGGTTGAGAACCTGGCCAAGGAGCTGAAGGCCGAGCGCGAGAAGCAGAAGAAGCAGCTCGATGCGATCGAGCAGCGCGCCGCGCGCATCGCCGCGGAGGAGAAGGAACTCGCCAAGCTTCGCACGGAGGTCGAGGGCATGCGCCGCCAGATCTCCGATCGCATCCTCGAGATCTCCGCCGATGAGGCGAAGAACTTGCGCACCCTGGCCTCCACCTACTCGGGCCTCACGCCGAAGGCCGCCGTCGCGATCCTCAAGGAAATGGATGACGCGACGGTCGTGAAACTCCTATCGCTCATGAAGCCCGACGTGATCACGCCGATCTTCGAGGAAATGAGCAAGGGTGGCTCGCCGGAGAGCCCGCTCGCCAAGCGCGCCGCGACGATATCGGAGAAGCTTCGCCTCATGAAGGCGGCCAAGCCCGCCAACTGATCTTTTTCCAACAGAGACTCAACCCCGCGTCACGGATCGATGCGGTTGCAGGCCATGACGGCGCCATGACATGCAACTCAGCACATCCAGCCTACCTGCTTCGAATCCCTCTCTCGCCAACCTGCTCTTCCCCGGCGGCGCACCCGTCTCCGCTGCCAGTGGGGAGGAATTCTTGCTCGCAGCGAGCGCCGCCGGCTTCTCGCCGCCGGAGCTTAACTCCGCCGCTCCCGGCGGCCCGGAGAGCCCGGGCGCCGGCCGGCTGTCGTTCCTGCCCCTCATGGCGGGAGGCGCGTGGCGAAACACACCGCAACTCGGCGCGAACACCGGCCTGACGGCCGAGGCGCAGCTGGACGTGACTCCCGACGGGGTCGCGTGCGCAGTAGTTTGCGACGAGGAACCGGTCGAAGCGTGGCGCAGTGTCGATGCGAGGCAGCTCGCCGAGGCGCTGGCGATGGCCGGTGCGTTGCCGCCAACCGTGCCCAATCCGCCTTCGGCGCCGACCACGGATGAGCCGCCGGCGGTTGCTGATTGCTCCTCCGGTGCGCCCTGTGAGGAAGGGTCGCCGGGTTTGGTGGGCCTGGGCGCACCGATGTTCGAGCCGCGGCGCGAAGCGAAATTTTCGGAATCGTTTGGAGCGCGTTCAGTGGTCGCGCGCGAGCAGACCGACAGCGAAGCCGGGGCGCGATTCGCGTTGCCTGAGGACGATGCAACCGAAGCCAAGACGGCGGATGCGACGCACCAGCCGGCAGAGCTGCTGTCCCGGGCGATTCGGCCGGGCACGACTCCGGCCGCCACCCAAGGCGGAGTGGCCCGGGTGCCGGCGGAGAAAGCGGAGCGGTCGACGGCGGAGACTGAAATCGTGCGGGAGTTCACCGGCGGGGCGGATGATTCCGCGCCGCGGGCGGCGACGCCAACGGGGCGTGCTCACGTGACGGCTGGTGCGAACGCGACCATGGATTTGGAGCGGATGCTCACTGCATCGGTGCCGTTGACGCCGCTGGCGCGACGCTGGGAAAATTCTGCCGCTGATCCGGAGCGATTTTCCTCCGGTGTGTTTGGTGAAGAAATGACCGTGGAGAAAACTTTTCTAAGTGATGAAGCAAAGGTTCTTGCGATAGATGAACCAGGCGGTGGCATCGAAGCTGCAGAGTCGGCGTCCGCCATGCCCACTTCTGCCTTCACCCCGCCGCCAGCCCATTCGGCTGCAGCCGCTTCCTCCGCGCTCATCTCCTCGACTGAGGGTCTCGCCGAGCGCGCGGTGCCGCAGAACGTGCTCGCGTTGGCTTTGGATGACGTGCGGTCGGCGCACGAGGCCGTCGAAGTCGTGCTCCGCACGGCGGATCGGCTCGCATCGCTCACGCACAAGTCGGTGCGACTGGAGTTCGCGGTCGCCGGCGAGCGGCTCGATGTGCGCGTCGAGCTAAGAGCCAACGAAGTGCTGACGACTTTTCACACCGAATCCGCCGAGCTGCGGACTGCGCTCGCCACCGAGTGGCAGGGCGTCGCGGCCTCGGCCGGGCAGGGGGAGCGCACGCTGCGCATTTTGCCCGCGGAGTTCGGTGCCGCCGGGCAGGATTCGTCCCAGGCTTCCGCAGGCGATGGGCAGTCGCGCCAACGTGAGGCGGCGCAGCAACAGCAGCATGCCTCCGGTAGCGAGTCCTTTTTCAGCCGCCCCGGCCGTAGTTCGCGCGCGCCGCGGGCCGCGGCGGTGGCGCCGGTCGCTGATGTGGCCTTCGCCGCTCCCGGCACCGCGCTTCACCTCCACACCGTCGCCTGAACCCACCATGGCTGCGATTTCCTCCGTCACTTCCCCGGCTTCCGGCGCCGCTTCCCTCGCGGACTCCGTCGCCGTATCGCGCGTGCCCCAGAAGGCACTAGGCCAGGACGATTTCCTCACCCTCCTCGCCACGCAGTTTCAGAAGCAGGATCCGATGAAGCCGATGGAAGACACCGCCTTCATCGCGCAGATGGCCCAGTTCTCCGCCCTCGAGCAGTCGAGCACCATGGCGCAGGAACTCGCCGTCATGCGCGCTGAGCAGCAGCGCGCCACCGCGAACTCCTACCTCGGTCACCAGGTCACGGTCGACGCCGGCAAGGACGGCACGGTGACCGGCGACGTGGCCGCCATCGATGTCTCTGGCTCCGAGCCCCGCCTGATTGTCGGCGACAAGTCATTCTCCCTCTCCGCGGTGCTCCGGGTGGAGCCGCGTGTTATTTCCGCACCTGCCCCCGCCCCGGCCAACGCCGGCGGGAGCCAATCCTAAACCAGCACAAATACCATGTCACTTATCGGCACAATGGGCAGCGGCGTCAGCGCGCTGCGGACGTTCATGAAGGGTCTCGAAGTCATCGGCAACAACATCGCCAACGTGAACACCACCGGCTTCAAGGCCTCGGAGGCGCGCTACTCCGACAGCTTCAGCAACATCCTCCAACGCTCGGCGCCCTCCGGCACCGCGACGCCCAGCACGCCTTCGACCTCCATCGGCACGGGCGTGGCGCTCGCTGGTGTCACGACAAACTTTGGACAAGGGTCCATCTCGACCACGGGCCGCGACACCGATCTCGGCATCTCCGGCAATGGCTTCTTCCAGGTGAAGAACGCCGTCGACGGCACGATCTACGCCACGCGCGCCGGCGATTTCCGCTGGGATGATCAGGGCTTCCTCATCAATCAGCAGGGCCTGCGGGTCCAAGGCCTCACCGGCGCCGGCCTCACCACCGTCGGCGACATCGAACTCGGCACGCCGCCGACCGGCACCCAGCGCCAGTCCATCGCGATCGATCGCTCGGGCAATGTGGTCGAGTATTACTCCGATGGCACTTCTGCCACGACGAACCGCGTCCTCCTCCAGAACTTCGCGGATCCCTCCGGCCTGACCAAGGAGGCCAACAACCTCTACTCGAGCCTCCTCGCCGCCGGCCCCATTGGCGCCGCCACCGGCACCATCACCCTGCAGGCCACGGTCAACGCCCCCGGCTCCAACGGCCTCGGCAACATCCAGTCCGGCACCCTCGAGCTCTCCAACGTCGATCTCACCGATCAGTTCGCCAACCTCATCACCACGCAACGCAGCTTCCAGGCGGGTTCCCGCCTCGTGACCGTTTCCGACACCCTGCTCGAAGACATCGTCAACCTGAAGCAGCGCTAATCCGTTAGGTAGAGGGGCGCGCGAGCGCCCCGCCCCCGGCCAAAACCACACCACCACGGTCCCATGTCCGCTCCCGCCAAACCCGAAGCCGCGGCCGCCAAGCCCGGCGCCAAACCCGACGCCGCCGCCCCGGGCGGCGAGGCCGCCCCCGCCGCAGGCGGTGGCGCCAAGTCCCTCCTGCCCGTCATCCTTGCCGTCGTGCTTGCGCCCGCGATCACGTGGGCGACGGTGGAGTTTGTGCTCGTGCCGCGCCTGCAGAAAAAAATCGCCGCGGCCGCGCCGCAAGCTGCGCACGCCGCCGGCGAACATGGCGAGGCGGCTCCCGCTCACGCCGCGCCGCCGCCGGCCAAGCCCGAAAAGGGCAAGCCCGACAAGGGTGGCAAGGACGCCAAGGGCGGCCCGGCCGCCGGCTACGAATTCACCAACGTCGTCGTCAATCTCTCCGGCACCATGGGCACGCGCTACCTCAAGACTTCGTTCTTGATCACCGGCTCGGACCCCGCGCTCAAGTCCACCTTTGAGGGACAGAAGCCGAAGCTCACGGACGTGACGCTGAACGTCCTCTCGTCGCTCACTCTTGCCGATCTCGAGGAGGCCGGCGCCAAGAATATCCTCCGCGAGAAGCTCGTGAACGCCTACAATCAGGCGCTCGGTCGCAAGGTCGCCGAGCAGGTCTACTTCTCCGACTTCGTCGTCCAGTAACCGCCTGCGCCCGCCTCCCATGGCCGACGAGACCAACGAGCCCGCCAGCGCATCGTTCGACCAGAAAGAGGTCGAGCAGATGGTCGCGCCCGCCCCCGCCGAGGCGGTTGCGCCTGGCGGCGTGGTCACCGCGACCGCCGCGGCGCAGCAGGCCGTGCGGCCGGTCGATTTTAGAAACCCCGTCTTCCTCTCGGAAGCCGAGCTCCGTCGCCTCCGCCAAAGCCACGACGACTTCGTCCGCTACCTCGGCGCCCGCCTGTCCCTTTTCCTCCGCATGGAGGTTACGCTCAAGGTCGCCAGCCTCGCCACAGTTACGTATGCGAAGTTTACGGACGGCCTGCCCAGCCCCACGCACCTCGGCCTGTTCAAGATCGAGCCCATCCCGGGCGTCGGCATCCTCGAGCTGAGCCCCCGCCTCGCGCTCTCGTTCACGGACCGCCTACTCGGCGGCCGCGGCCTCGAAATCGCGGGCGACCGTCCGCTCACCGAGATCGAGACGGCCCTGGTGGAGGACGTGCTCGTCATCATCCTCGAGGAATGGTGCGGCCAGTGGAAAAGCGAGCTGCCGGCCAAGCCCGCCATCATCGGCAGCGAGAACAGCGGCCGTTTCCTCCAGACCTCGCCGCGCGATGCCATCGTCCTCGCGCTCACGCTCGAGTGCGTCTTCGGCGACTGCACCGAGCAAATCCGCCTCGGCCTGCCGTATTACACCGCCGAGCCGCTCGTGAAGAAGATGCTCGTGCGCCGCCAGAAGGAGGCCGCCGTCGCCCCCGCGCCCCGGCGCGCCGAGTGGCACGCCTCTTACGATCGAATCACGGTGCCCGTGCGCGCCGAGTGGGATGCGCTCGAACTCACGCTCCGCGAGATCGCCTGCCTCCGCGTCGGCGACGTGATCGAGCTGCCCGCTACCCTTTGCGCCGAGACCCGCGTGCTCATGAACGGCGCGCCCAAGTTTGTCGGCACCGTCGGCCTCGATACCGACCGGGTTGCCGTCCAGCTCACCCGCAAGCTTCCCTCCGAAGAATCCTCCCATGCCCAACCTGACGGACGAAAAATCTCTTGATATCCTGCTCGACGTGAAGGTGAGCGTGACCGTGCAGCTCGGCTCGGTCATGCTCCCCATGCGCGAGGTGCTCGAGCTCTCGCCCGGCTCCGTCGTGCAGCTCACGCAGCGCGCCAGCGATCCGGTTGGGCTTTTCGTCAACGACAAGCTCGTCGCCTACGGCGAGGTCGTCGTCGTCGAGGACAACCTCGGCATCAAGATTACCGAGCTCGTCGGCAGCACCAAGCCATGAGCCGGGTGCGCGCCAGCCTCCTCGCGCTGGGCCTTGCCTGCGGCGCCCCGCTCTTCGCCGCGGATGACGATCGGGTGATTGTTCCCGGTGCCTCGCGGAGCGGGTCGCCGGCGCAGGCCTCCGCCCCGGGCGGCATGGGCTCGGTCACGCTCGTGCTCGGCCTCGCGCTCGCCGCCGCGGGCGGCTGGCTCGTGTGGCGCAACCGCCGTGGGACTCCGATCGGCCGCGATCACCGCCTGCTCGCGGTCGACGAGACGCGCTCGCTCGGCAACCGCCAGTATCTCGTGGTGGCATCCTACGAGAACAGAAAGTTTCTCATCGGCGTCTGCCCCGGCCGCATTGATCTGCTCTCGCCGCTCGACGGCGCCGCGCCGCGGGAAAAGGCCCGCGAATGAAGCGCCTGGTCGCCATCATCCTCTTCGTGCTCGGCGCCGATTTCGCCACGGCGCAGCCGGCGCCCGCGCCGGCCGCCGCGCGGCCCGCGACCAACGCCGTCGTGGCCCCCGGCCCGGGCGGCGCCCCAGCGGCCGCCGCGCCCACGGCGCCCACGCCGTTCCGTCTCAACATCGGGCTCGAGGGCACCGGCGCCGCCGGCGGCGAGGTGAGCGTCGCGCTCCAGATCGTGATGATCATGACGCTGCTTTCCGTGGCGCCCTCGATCGTGCTGCTCATGACGAGCTTCACCCGCATCGTGATTGTGCTGGGGTTTGTGCGCACGGCGCTCGGCGCGCCCACGGCGCCGTCGAACCAGGTTGTCGTCGGCCTCTCCCTTTTCCTCACTTTCTTC
Source organism: Opitutaceae bacterium (assembly GCA_016794665.1). Lineage (GTDB taxonomy): Bacteria > Verrucomicrobiota > Verrucomicrobiia > Opitutales > Opitutaceae > ER46. The sequence continues at coordinate 46,734 of JAEUHB010000339.1, read as the reverse complement.
CTGATGGGCCCCGTGATTGATCGGGTCCACACCGAGGCGATCCGGCCCTACCTCGATGGCAAGATCACGTCGGTCGATGCGATCGACAAGGCCTCGGCGCCGCTGAAGCAGTTCATGCTGAAGCAGACGCGGGCGCGCGATCTCGAGTATTTCCTGGAGCTCGGCGGCTTCGGCCCGACGGCGGTCAAGGATCTGCCGATGCGCGTCGTGATTCCGGCATACGTGATCAGCGAGCTGCAGACGGCGTTTCAAATGGGATTCCTGCTTTTCTTGCCGTTCCTCGTGATCGATTTCCTGGTGTCATCCGTGCTGATGGCCCTCGGCATGATGATGATGCCGCCGGTCACCGTGGCGCTGCCCCTCAAGCTCCTGCTCTTCGTGCTCGTCGACGGCTGGCACCTGGTGGTGCGGTCGCTTGTGCAAAGCTTCAGCTGAAAATTTCCGACCATGAATCCCGACCTCGCGATCGATCTGTTCAAGTCCACGGTGGTGTTTGCCCTTTACGTGGTGGCGCCCTTCCTCGGGCTGACGCTCGTCGTCGGCCTCGCCGCGAGCCTCCTCCAGTCGATCACGAGCATGCAGGAGCAGACCCTCACGTTTGTCCCCAAGCTGCTGGCGATCTCCGGCCTCATGCTGGCGCTCACGCCGTGGCTGCTGCGCTCGCTCACGGAGTTCGCCACTGCGATCTTCACGCGGATGGGCGGGCTGGGGCACTAAGCGTGCGCGGGCGGCCCGGCGCGGTCGACCGCTTCCTCGCATGAGCCTCGACTACGGTTTCTGCTGGATGATGGTGCTGTTGCGCTCCATCGGCTTGATCGTCCAGCTGCCGGTGATCGCCGGACGGCCGATTCCCATCCCGGTGCGCGTGGCCATCGGCGGCTGCCTTGCGACGATCCTCACCGGTCTCGTGCCCACGGCTCCGATACCCAAGGACGTGTGGGCGCTCGTCGGCGCCGCGATCATGGAGACGATTCTGGGCCTCGGGCTCGGCTTCGTGGCGCGGCTGGCGTTTGCCGCCGTGGAAATGGCGGGCCGGATCATCTCCGGGGAAATCGGCCTGATGGCCAACCCGGGCCTGGGCGTGCCGGAGCCGACCAGCGAACCTCTGGCGGCGCTGCTCTCGTCGTTCGCGGTGGTGCTCTTTTTCCTCTTTGGCGCGCACCAGACGGTGATTGCCGCGTTTGGGCGCAGCTTCAGCCTGGCGCCGGCGGGGCAGGGGGCTTTTGACCCGCAGGTGGCGAAATCGCTCATCCTCGCGACGGCGCACGTGCTGGAGCTCGGGCTGCGCATCGCGGCGCCCTTCATCGCGATGAACTTCCTCGTCACGCTTGCGTTCTCCGTGCTCGGCCGCGCGGTGCCGAAGATGAACGTCTTCATCGTCAGCTTCTCCGCGCGGGCGCTCGTGGGCCTCGGCCTCCTCGCCGGCGCAGGCGCGCTGATCGCGCGGTATTTGTTCGTCGAGTTCGGCGAGACGCCGATGCGGATGCTGCAGCTGCTGCCGGCGCGGTGAGTATCCTGTAGCAGGGCTGAGGCTAGCCCGGCGCAGCCTTGGCGCTGCGCGGAGAGCAGGGATCGACGCCGGACTTGGCGGCCAACCACCGCGTCGCCGCCGAGAGCACGCCCGCCAGCACCGTCGACCTCGCGGTCAACGTCCGCGGGCGCAGCTTCGGCGCCGACATCGTCGCCGCCAACGACGCCGGCCCCCAGCACGGCACGCTCGATGTCTTCGCGGCCAGCATGGCGCCCAACTCCACCGCCGTCTCCAAGCAGACCAAGCCGTGGTTCATCCCCCCGCGCGTCCAGCAGCTCGACTACGACCACGACGGCAACCTGACCTCCGACGGCGTCTGGGACTACACCTACGATGCCGAGAACCGCCTCGTGCGGATGAAGAGCAAGCTCTCGGCGGGCTTCCCCCAGCGCCACCTCCTGGAATTCACCTACGACTACCAGGGCCGCCGCGTGCAGAAAAAGGTCTGGTCCCTGACCACGGGCAACCCCCCGGAGGCGGACACTCTCCTCAGCACCCGGCGCTTCCTCTACGACGGCGACGACCTCGTCGCCGACTTCAACTACAACGCTACGACCGCGGCCCTCACCCTGGTGCGCAGCTATGCGTGGGGCCTCGACATGGCGAGCAGCCTCGGCGCCACCGGCGGCATCGGCGCGCTCGTGCGCATCGCCGACCACGCCACCGGCAAGCGCTACTTCCCCACCTACGACGGCAACGGCAATGTCGCCGCCCTGCTCGACGCACACAACGGCGAGGTGGCCGTGACCTACGAATACGGCCCGTTCGGCGAGCCGCTGCGCCGGCAGGTCCGCGAGGGCTACGCGTCCATCGCCGACCAGCCCTTCGGCTTCAGCACCAAGTTCACGGACCATGAGACCGGCTTGGTCTTCTACGGCGCGCGGTATTATTCGTCGTCGCTCGGGCGGTTCCTCAACCGCGACCCGATGGGTGAGGCCGGTGGCCTCAACCTTAACGGCTTCGCCGGCAACGATGCCGTAAATCGCTGGGACTTCCGCGGCTACTGGTGGGGCTGCTGGGGCTGGGGCGACGACTACCATTTCGGCGGCGGGGGTTGGATCATCTTCAGTGGCGGCGGAGGCGGGGGCGGCGGCGGAGGCGTGATCGCAAACGCCCCGACCGCGGTGCGGAGCGCCGGCAGCCTCGGCCAACACGGGATGAGCCCACAGGAGCACCTCGCGCGTGAGGTTGGCCTCATCAATGACCCGCCGCCGGGATCGATCTACATTGGCGATGGCCGCTACATCGACCCCGCGGACGATATCAGCGATTTGGTGGAGGTGGTCGTCTTGGCAAAGGTGACCGTGCCGGAGCAGCGCGGTCCGACGACTTACGACAAGATCAGTGCCGGCATCCACGGGCTTCTGGGAATACTGGGCGGCATTCCGGTGCTGGGCATCATCCCCGATGCGGTCGATCTGATCTACGTCATCGTTGAGCTGCCGTTAGCCAAGCCGAAGGGGTCATGACTCGACTCTTGACAAGCCTCAGGGGGCCAAGCGCCACCGCGACTTTTTCCAAATGAAACCACGCGCCAACCCGGACGAGCCGCGCTCAATGTTCCGACAACGCGTCGGGCAAGGGCGGTCACGCACCTTGGCGGTGCTTGGAATCGGCCTCGCACTCGCCGCCGCCCTGCCCGCGGCGGCGGCCTTCGAGCGCGTCGACACCTATGTGGTCGGGCTTGAGACGCTGGTGGTGCCGGCAGGAGAGTTTCGCGCGCTGCGCATGTTTGTCTCATGGCGCTACGCCGGCAACACCACCACCGCCAATATCTGGTGGGTGCGCAACGTCGGTCCCGTGCGGGTGCGCAAGGCCCTCGGCCCCATCATGGTTTCGGAATACAGCCTGGTCTCGGCGAATTTCCCGCTGGAGCCGGGCCGCTTCGAAGAGGCGAGACCGCGCATCGTGAGCGAGCCCGACAGCCTCGCCATCGCCGCCGGCGCGACGGCGCAATTCCGCGTCGTGGCCGAGGGGCCTGATTTGCGCTACGCGTGGCAGCGGGATCGGGTTGGAGATTCGATTGCTGGGCGCTGACCGCCGACGTGAAGGGTTGAAGTAGTAATGGTCCCTCGAGGGGCCGATGGAGTGGCCGTGACTCATGTCGCGCGGGGGTGCGCGGCTGCGGCAGTTTTTGCCGCGGCCAGCGGCGGATGCCGCCGAATGTGGAAATCGGATGCCATTTGCAAATCTGTTGGCGACGCAAAGTGCATGAGGCCAACAGGTAGCCGTAACCTGAAAATCGTTGGCACCGTCGTTGCTAAAGTCCGTGCACGATCGCATGGCGGACCACGACCAAGACCAAAAAACCGAGCAGGCCTCCGAGAAACGACTCTCCGAGGCCGCGGAGCGCGGTCAGTTCGCCAAGTCGCACGAGGTCACGGTGCTTTTCCCCATTGCCGCCACCATCGGCGTGCTCGCGCTGACGGCCCCGGCGGCCTCGCGCGATATCGCGGAATACGCGGCGGGCATGTTCACGCGGTTCGCGTTTACGCCGGTCGAGGCCAACACCGTTGTGCCGCAGCTCAGCGAGGCGTTGCTCGTCTGCGGCGGCGTTCTGGCGCCCCTTCTCGTGGCAATCGTGGTGGCCGTGGTGCTGGCGGGCGGCGTGCAGAGCGGTTTCCGGCTCTCGCCGAAGGCGGTCGGAATCAAGTTTGAGCACTTGAATCCGGTCGCGGGCTTCCAGCGCATTTTTTCCAAGACGGCCTTCGTGCGCGCCGGGATCGATTTGCTCAAGCTCATCGCGATCGGTTCCGCCCTGTGGCTCGGCGCCAAGGGATTGATCAGTGATCCGTTGTTCAGCGCGCCGGTGGAGACCGCCTACCTCGGCCAGTTTCTGAATAACGCCACGCTCCTCTTCCTCACGCGCCTGCTCTTCGCCCTGGCGATCGTCGCGGCGATCAGCTTCGGGTGGGAGAAGTTCAAGACGGCGCGCGACCTCATGATGACGCGGACCGAGGTGAAAGATGAGCGCAAGCAGGCGGAAGGTGACGCCAGCACCAAGGCCGCCATGCGCCGCATGGCCCGTCGCCTGATGCAGAAGCAGATGCTCGCCGCGGTGCAGACCGCCGATGTCGTCGTGACGAATCCGACCCACTTTGCCGTCGCGCTGAAATATGAGCGCGGCGTCGATCAAGCGCCCGTGGTGCTCGCGAAGGGTGAGAACCGCTTTGCCCAGCGTATCAAGGCCCTCGCGGCCGAGCACGGCGTGCCCACCGTTGAGAACAAACCCGTCGCGCGCATGCTCTACGCGATGGGGAAGGTCGGGGAGGTCATCCCCTCCGAGCTTTATCAGGCGGTGGCCGAGATCCTCGCGGTCGTCTACCGCACGCACCGTTATTATTTCCACCGCCTTAAGAGCCGCCGGCTGGAGGCAGCAACATGAGCGCCGCCGTCGTGATTCCCGGCTCCAACCCGGTCGCGCAGCTCCTGAAGCGCGCCGACCTGATCTTCACGGGCGGACTGTTCCTCACTGTCCTGCTGCTGATGGTCCCGGTGCCGACGCTGCTGCTCGACACCTTCCTCGCGCTGAACCTCGGGCTCACGCTGCTCGTGCTCCTCGCGATCATCTACGTGAAGGATCCGCCGGAATTCTCCAGTTTCCCCACGCTGCTGCTCGCGCTCACGCTCTTCCGCCTCGCGCTCAACATCAGCACGACTCGCCAGGTGCTCGTGCAGGGCTACGCGGGCGAAGTCATCGAGGCTTTCGGCCACTTCGTCATTCGCGGCAACTACGTCGTCGGCGCGGTGGTGTTCCTGATTCTCGTCGTCATCAACTTCGTCGTCATCACCAAGGGTGCGGGCCGCATCGCCGAGGTGAGCGCGCGCTTCACCCTCGATGCGCTGCCCGGCAAGCAGATGGCCATCGATGCCGAGCTCAACGCCGGCATCATCGACGAGCAGACCGCCACCTCCCGTCGGGTGAAGGTCCAGAAGGAGGCCGACTTTTACGGCGCGATGGACGGCGCCTCGAAGTTCGTGCGCGGCGACGCCATCGCCGGCATCATCATCACCCTCGTCAACATCGTCGGTGGATTTGCCATCGGCGTCATGCAGATGGGCCTGCCGCTCGGCGAGGCGCTGCAGAAGTTCACGCTGCTCTCGATTGGTGACGGCCTCGTCTCGCAGATTCCCGCGCTCATTCTCTCCGTCGGCGCCGGTATTCTCGTCACGCGCGCCTCGGACAACACCAACCTCGGCACCCAGCTCGCCGGCCAGCTCTTCCGCTACCCGCGCGCGATGAAAATCTCCGCCGGCATGCTGATCGCCTTCGGCCTCATGCCGGGCATGCCGATGCTCCCTTTCTTCATGCTCGGCGGCATGGCCGGATTCCTCGGCAAGCTGCTCGAGGATCAGGAGACCAAGACCGGCCATCCGCTCGGCGCCGAGGCCGCGGCCGCGGCCAAGCCGGTTCCGCCGAAGGGCGCCAAGCCCGGCGCGCCCGGGGCGCCCGGCAATCCCGCCTCGGCCGGCGACGCAACCAAGCCCGGCGCGCCCGAGGACGTGCGCCGCCTGATCGATGTCGACGTGTTCGCGATCGAGATCGGCGCCGGCTTGCTCGGGCTGGCTGATTCCAAGATCGGCGGCGAACTGCTCGCCCGCGTCACGGGCGTGCGCAAGAGCCTCGCCCGCGAAAAGGGCATCGTCGTCCCGCCCATCTCGGTGCGCGACAACCTCGAGCTGGATCACAACGACTACCGTTTCCTGCTGCGCGGCAAACCCGTCGCCCGCGGCACGCTCGCGCCCGGCCGTTGGATGGCGATGAACGTCTCCGGGTCCAAGGTCCGCCTCAAGGGCACGCCCACACGCGAGCCGGTCTTCCAGCTCGACGCCACGTGGATCGACGAGGCCGAGAAGCGCAATGCCGAGCACAACGGCTTCACCGTCGTCGATCCCTCGTCCGTTTTGATCACGCACCTTTCCGAAACGCTGAAGCAAAACGCACATCACCTACTCGGCCGCCAGGAGGTCCAGCACATCGTCGACCACATCAAGCTCACGCAGCCGGCGCTCATCTCGGAGCTGCTGCCGGACCTCGTGAACCTGGGCATCATCCAGCGCGTCTTCCAAAATCTTCTCCGCGAGAACATCGCGATTCTCAACCAACCGCTCATCCTCGAGGGCATCGCGGACTTCGCCTCGCTCTCGAAGAACCCCGACGACTTGAGCGAGCTGGTGCGGCGCCGCCTCGGCCTGTATTTTGTGCCGGAGTTCGAGTGCCGTCCCGGGGTGGTGCGCGCCGTTACCGTCGACCCGCGCCTCGAGCAATGGCTCGCCGCCAAGATCCAGCGCACGCCCACCGAGGTCGGCCTCGTGCTCGATCCCGCGACGGGCCGCCACCTGATGGAGCAGATTACGCGGCTCACCGCCGAGCTCATTCAGGCCGGCCAGCCCGCGGTAATCGTGGTCTCGGCGGAAATCCGGCTGCCACTGAAGCGCTTCTTCGAGTCCTCCTTCCCCCGCGTGACCGTGCTCTCCTACCAGGAGCTGCCGTCGGCCACGGAAATCGAAAACGCCGGCATCATTGGTGCGCCGCCCCATGTCGCGCGCGCCGAGCTGCCGCTCAAGGCCGCCGCCTAAGCCATGTCTGCCGTCGCCCACTTCTTCGCCCCCGGCACCTACAAGTTCACGGTGCGCTCCACCGACGAGGCTGTCGCGCTCATCCGCGAGAAGCTCGGTCCCACCGCCCGCGTTCTTTCCGTGCGCAACGCCGCCGCGCCCGGCCTCAAGAAGTTCTTCGCCGCCCCGCGGCTCGAGGTCATCGCGCAGGTCGATGCCGAGGCGCCGGCCGCGCCCGCAATCGACCAGGCCTCGGACGAGCCGGCGCGGCCCGACGAGGCCGCCGCTCCGGCGGCCGTCGCGCGCGCGCGCCTCACGCCGTTCCCGTCGAGCATCGGACTCACCGGCCTGCTGCGGCGCACGGGAATTTCGGAGACGGCGTTGCAACGCCTCCAGGCCGGCCCCGCCTGGGCCGAGCTCAACGCCCAGCCGCTGCACCGCGCGCTGGCGGAGGCCGCGCGTCTGCTGCGCTCCCAGGCCGGCGTCCGCGCGGTGCGCGCGCCGTTGTCGCGCGCGGCCTTCCTTGGCGCCGCCGGGGTGGGGCGCACCACCGCGCTCTGCAAATGGATCGCGCTTGAGACCTTCCGCCGCGCCCGCACCGGACATGTCGTGAGCGTCGAGTTTGACCGGCCGAATGCCCTCGGGCCACTCCCCGTCTTCAGCGAGGCGCTCGGTGTGCCGCTGGCGCATTTCCCCTGTGAGACCGGTCCGGCCACCCCGGGTGGCTTCGTCTACTTCGATTTGCCGGGCCTATCGGTGCGCCGCCCGGCGGACAACGCCTCGATGGCCTTCTTCCTCGAGCGCGAGAAGATCACCGAGCGCGTGCTCGTGCTCAACGCCGCCTACGATCGCGCCTCGCTGCGCGAAGCCTACGCCGCGGGCCGCGACCTCGGCGCGACACACCTTGTGTTCACCCACCTCGACGAGGTGCCGCAGTGGGGCAAGCTCTGGGACTATCTCTTCGACGAGGAGGTCGAGCCGCTGTTCCTCGCCACCGGCCCGTCGCTCACCGGCGACTGCGAGGAGGACGTGCCGGGCGCGATCATGCGCCGGACGCTGCCGGACGACGACGAACCCCTCGCCGCCTGATCCCATGCGCTTTGTTTTTCTCAGCGGCGGTTTCGCCGGGTTCGTCATCAGCGGGGGCTGCAGCCTGTGGGCCGGCCATGAGGGCAACCGCATCTTCCTCGACGCCGCGGTCGGCTGCCTCGCCGGCGCCATGCTCTTCCGCTGGCTCTGGACCGTTTTGCTCCACGGCGTGCGGGATTCGCAACTCGCCCGCGCGCGCTCAGCCGCCGCCGCCGCCACCACTCCCATCGCCAAGACCAAGTAACCATTTCCACCACACCACATGAACACCGCCACAGTCACCCTCCCACCCGGCACGGAAGCCGCCCCCACCGCCACCTCCGAGATCTGGCGCGCCTACCAAGGCGTCGCGCCCGGGGCCGTCGATGAGAAGGAGCTCATCGTGCGCTACCTCCCGCTCGTCCGCAACGTCGTCGACCGCATCAAGCTGAACGTGCCCGCGCACGTCGACGCGGACGACCTCTACAGCGTCGGCGTCACCGGCCTCATCGCCGCCGTCAGGAAATTTGATCCCAACCAGGGCGCGACCTTCGCGAGCTACGCGGCCATGCGCATCCGCGGCGCCATCCTCGACGAGCTGCGCCGCATGGACTGGTGCCCCCGCCGCGCGCGCGCGCGCTCCCGCAAGCTGAAGAACGCGATCATTGAGGCCGAGCAGAAGCACGGCCGCGCCGCCACCCCCCAGGAGGTCTGCGAGGTCCTCAACATCGGCCCCAAGGAATACGAAAAGTGGGTCGAGGAGGCCAAGCCCGTCACCTTCATCGCCATCGACCAGCAGACCGAGAACGACGAGGGCCCCGGCGCCTCCTTGCACGAGCTGCTCGCCGACGAGTGCGACAAGACGGGCCGCGATAACCTCGAAAAGGCCGAGCTCCTCCAACTTCTCACTCAACGAATCGCCGAACTGCCCGATATCCCCAAGAAGATCCTTGCGATGTATTACTTCGAAAACATGCGGCTGGCCGAGATTGCGGCGGTGTTCGGGCTCACGGAGTCCCGCATCTGCCAGATCCACGCCCAGACGATCCTCGGGCTGCGCGGCTGGCTGCAGCGCATGCGCGAGCGTTGATCCGATGCAGGTGCCGCACCCGGCCTTCTGCTCGGGCTAGGACGCGACGGCTTCACCCACTTCTCCCAATCCACACCACCACATGCTGATTATCGTTGGCGCAGTCATCGTGATGGCCTCCACGCTCGGAGGCTTCATCATTGCCGGCGGCAACCCGGTCGTGCTGCTGCACGTGTCGGAGTTTGTGGTCATCCTCGGTGTCGCCGCGGGCGTGCTTGTGATCGCGAGCCCCGGCCACGTCATCAAGGAAATCATCCACAAGATTAAGGACGCGCTTGGCGGGAAATCCGCTGGCCAGAAGGAATTCAGCGACGTGCTCAAGCTCCTCTACGAGATCTTCATGGTCGGCCGCCGCAACGGCCTCATCGCGCTGGAGGAGCACGTCATGGATCCGAAGAAGAGTCCCATTTTCCAGCGCTACGCCTCCATCCTCGGGCATCACGAGCGCCTCGAGTTCATCTGCAACGGCCTCAAGCCCGTCATCGACGGCAAGATCAAGCCCGACCAGCTCGAGGAGCTGATGGACTCTGAGCTCAAGACCAAGACCGAATCGGCCCACCATCCGATCCACATTTTGCACCTCGTCGGCGACTCGCTGCCCGGCATCGGGATCGTGGCGGCGGTGCTCGGCATCATCAACACGATGAACGCCATCGCGGACGGCCCCGAGAAGGTCGGTGAAAAGGTCGCCGCCGCGCTCACCGGCACGCTGCTCGGGATCTTCGTCGCCTACGGCTTCGTCAACCCGCTGGCGAACCGCATCGAGTTCAACAACCAGAACGACGAGCAGTTCCTCAAGTGCATCAAGCAGGCGATTGCCGGCTTTGCCAAGGGCCTCGCCCCGCTCACCGCCATCGAGGTCGCGCGCCGCTCGCTTGACCATGCCGTCCAGCCCGGCTCCGCCGAGCTCGAGGCTGCGCTCAAGGCGCTGCCCGGCAAATAAGGAACACGCGCCATGGGAGGAGGTGCATGGAAGGTGGCTTACGCGGACTTCGTGACCGCGATGATGGCCCTGTTCATGGTGCTGTGGATTTCCGCGCAGGATAAGGAAATCCTGATCTCCACGTCGCAGTATTTTCAGAGCCCGTTTCGCTCGCCGCTCGAGGCGACCTCGGGAGTGATGCCCTTCAATTCCAACAAGACCACGCAGAGCCAGGGCAAGGGTTCGGAGCGCGACCACGAGAAGGACAAGCAGATCAACATGACTTTCCTCAACTCGGTGGCCGCGGACTTCTACCGCCTCCTGCACCTCGACGAGGCGCTGGAGAGCAAGCCCATCGACATCCAGGTCACGACGGACGGCCTGCGCGTGAGCCTTTTCGACCGCGCGAACCGCCCGCTGTTCGTGCCCGGCACGACCGAGTTCACGGAGTGGGGGACGTTCGTGCTCCAAAACATGGCCTGGACCGTTGAGCGCCACCGCTTCCAAGTCACCATCGACGGTCATGCCCGGCCGGAATCGGCGTCGTCGAAGCCCAATTACACGACCTGGGAGCTCTCCTCGGATCGCGCCAACGCGGCGCGACGAACACTGGTCCACTACGCGGTCGCTCCCGCCCAGATCGAGCGTTTGACCGGTTACGGGTCGACCAAGCCGGTGCCCAACGAGCCCCCGGCCTCGGATTCGAACGATCGCATCACGCTGCACCTCACGCTCTCGCCCAAGGACAAGCCGAAGGACGGGAAGATGGTGAACAAGAAGATCCCGATCGTGCCGAGCGAGGCGCGGCCGTCGCCATGAAATCTTTCCTCACCGGCCAGAGGGCGCTCGCCACCGAGTCGCTGCGGCCGCTCGCCGCTCAAGTCGCGCATGAGGTGCAGTTCGGCGGCCTGCGTGTGCCCCAATTCTCGCGGCTGGCGCCCTCGGCTTCGGGCGCTCAGGTGGAGGTCGTGAAGGAAGGGGACAAGGTGGTCCGCCTCGTCGTCACCTGCTCCTGCGGCGAACAAGTCGAGATCGACTGCCTCTACGCCGGCGGGCGGTGAGCCGGGGATGGCGCGCGGGCCTCTAGATGAGGTGTCCGAGCTTCTCCCGCTTGGTCTTCAGGTAGCGGAGATTGTGCGGATTCGGCGCGACCTGAATCGCCACCCGCTTTGTGACTTTTAACCCGTGGCCCTTCAGGCCGACAATCTTGCGCGGATTGTTCGTGAGCAGGTGAATCGTCTTCAGGCCCAGGTCGGCGAGAATCTGGGCGCCGAGGCCATAGTCTCGCAGGTCCATGCCGTAGCCGAGGCGTTGGTTGGCCTGGACGGTGTCGAGGCCCTTTTCCTGCAGCTTGTAGGCCTTTATCTTCGGGGCGAGGCCGATGCCGCGGCCCTCCTGCCGCATGTAGAGGATCACGCCGCAACCCTTTTCCGCGACCTGCCGCATGGCTTGGTGGAGCTGCGGGCCGCAGTCGCAGCGCCGCGAGCCGAATACGTCGCCCGTCAGGCACTCGCTGTGGACGCGGACGAGCACGTTGGGTTTGCCCGCCACGCGACCGCGCACGAGCGCGAGGTGGTTCTGGCCATCGAGCCTCGACTCGTAGAGATGGAGCGAGAAGTCGCCGAATTCCGTCGGCATCTTCACCGTCTCGACGTGCTCGATCTGGCGCTCGCGCGTGCGGCGGTATTTGATCAGATCGGCGATGGTGCAGATTTTCAGACGATGGCGGCGGGCAAACCTCTGCAGCGCGGGAAGGCGCGCCATCGTTCCGTCGTCGTTCATGATTTCGCAGATGACGCCGATGGGCCGCGCCCCGGCCAGGCGGGCGAGGTCCACCGCGGCCTCCGTGTGCCCGGCGCGCTGGAGCACGCCGCCGGGCTTGGCCTTCAGCGGGAAGATATGTCCGGGCCGCACGAGATCGCCGGGGCGGGAGTTCGGCGCGGCCATCACGGCCACGGTCTTCGCGCGGTCGGCCGCGCTGATCCCGCTCGTGATGCCCTTGGCGGCGTCGACGCTCACTTGGAAATCGGTGCCGAGCGACTCGCGGTTGACCGCCACCATGCGGTCGATGCCGAGGCGCGCGAGCGTCTCGTCGTTGGTCGCCACGCAGATGAGGCCGCGGCCGAAGCGTGCCATGAAGTTGATCGCCGCCGGCGTGACGTGCTCGGCCGCGAGGAGCAGGTCGCCCTCGTTCTCGCGGTCCGCATCGTCGACGACGATGATCATCTTTCCCCGCCGCAAGTCGGCGACGGCTTGCCCGATGGTATGGAATTTGGCCATGTGCCAACCACTGAGCCCGGGGGGCTCCTGCAAATCCAGACTGAACTGGCCTGCCGCCTGGAAGAGCGCTCAAGTGGTGCCGGACCCGGCCGATTCAGCATGATCGTGGACTGTGTGCGGCGCCCGTTGGCGCCCGAGATGACGCGTTGGTTTGGGCGGGATTCTACTTAAGCATAGGTGCGCAACGGCCGAATCCCCCGGGTGATGGATGACATCACCAAGGAATTCCTAGTCGAGAGCCACGAAAACCTCGACCGCTTGGATCGTGACCTCGTCGCGCTGGAGAAGGATCCGCAGTCGAAGGAAACGATCAGCAGCATATTCCGCACGATTCACACCCTGAAGGGCACGAGCGGCTTCCTTGGTTTCACGAAACTCGAGTCAGTTGCGCACGTAGGCGAGAACCTCCTGAGCAAGGTCCGCGACGGGGTGTTTGTCATCAACCCGGCCATCACAAGCGCCTTGCTCGCAACGGTCGATGCCGTGCGTTTCATGCTCGGACAAATCGAGGCGACCGGCCAGCCGGGCGATCGCGACTACTCCGAACTCGTGGACCTCCTCGCCCGCCTCGGAGCCGGGGAGTCTGGACCCGCGTCCTCGACCGCACCCGCGCATGTGTCGGCTGCGGTGGCGCCCGTGGCGGATCCGGCGCCCGTCGTGGCGCCTCCTTCGTTCGCGGCGCCCGCTCCGGCACCGCTCGTGGTGGCCACCCCGCCTCCGGCATCGTCACCCGCGCCGGTCGTGCTGCCGGTGCCGGCAGCGGCGCCGGCGCTTGCGCCGGAGTCCGCCGAGCACAAGTCGCCCGCCGTCTCCGACAGCACCATTCGTGTGGATGTGGTCCTGCTCGACAAACTCATGAACCTCGTCGGCGAGCTCGTGCTCGCGCGCAACCAGGTGCTCCAGTTTACCACGCAATGCGGCGACAGCGCGTTTCTCGCGACCTCGCAGCGACTGAACCTCATCACCACCGAGCTTCAGGAAAGCGTGATGAAAACCCGGATGCAGCCGATCGGCAATGTCTGGAGCAAGCTCCCCCGCGTGGTCCGCGATCTTGCCGCGTCGTGCGGCAAGCAGGTCCGCATCGAGATGGAGGGCAAGGAGACCGAGCTCGACAAGACGATCATCGAGGCGATCAAGGACCCGCTCACGCACATCGTGCGCAACTCCGTCGACCACGGCATCGAGGGCCCGGAGGCGCGCGAGCAGAAGGGCAAGCCTGCCGAGGGCTGCCTCAAGATGCGCGCCTACCATGAGGGCGGCCAGGTCAACATCGAGATCACGGACGATGGCGGCGGCATCCACACGGAGCGGGTGAAGAAGAAGGCCGTGGAGCGTGGCCTCATCACTTCCGAGCAGGCCGCCCGCATGAGCGACCACGAGGCGATCAACCTGATTTTTCTTCCGGGTTTCTCCACCGCGGAGAAGGTGACCAATGTCTCCGGCCGTGGTGTCGGCATGGATGTGGTGAAGACCAACATCGAAAAGATCGGTGGCACCGTTGATCTGCAGAGCCAGTTCGACCACGGCACCACGCTCAAGATTAAGATCCCGCTCACGCTTGCCATCATCCCCGCGCTCATCGTCACCAGCGGTGGCGACCGTTTTGCCATCCCGCAGGTGAGCCTGCTGGAACTCGTGCGCCTTGAGGCCGAGCAGGCGCACAAGCAAATCGAGTTTGTCCATGGCGCGCCGGTTTACCGCCTGCGCGGGCAACTGCTCCCGCTCGCCTACCTGAACCGCGAGCTCAAGCTCGGCGATCGCCCCGGGGCCGCCGACGAGGCGGTCAACATCGTGGTGCTCCAGGCGGACGGCCACCCGTTCGGCCTTGTCGTCGACGAGATCAATGACACCGAGGAAATCGTGGTGAAGCCGCTCGGCAAGCAGCTCAAGAGCCTGACGGCGTTTGCCGGCGCGACAATCATGGGTGATGGCCGCGTGGCCCTGATCCTCGACGTGCTGGGGCTCGCACAGGGCGCCGGCGTGGTGAAGGAGGTCCGCAATCGTGGGGCCAAGGATGCCGGTCCTGTGAATCGCCGGGTTTTGGACACGCGTCAGACGCTGCTGCTGTTTGAAGCCGGGCAGGGCAGCCGCATGGCCATCCCACTCTCGATGGTCGCCCGCCTTGAGGAATTTCCCCGCTCCGCGATCGAATACTCGGGCGAACAGGAGGTCGTCCAGTATCGCGGCCAGATCCTGCCGCTCATCCGTGTCTCGGACCATGTTCCGGCGGTGTCGGATGTCGCCAAGGACCGAAGCGGGCCGATGCAAGTCGTCGTCTACAACGATCACGGGCGCAGCGTCGGCCTCGTGGTCGGCCGGATCAGCGATATTGTCCACGCGGCGGTCACCGGTAAGCGCCACGCGCACCGCGATGGTATCTTCGGCTCCGTGGTGATCCAGGGCGTGGTCACGGATCTGCTCGATGTGCAGGCCATCGTGCGGGCCGCGGAACCCGAACTCGCGCCCAAGGCCGCCTAACCGACATTCCCGATGAGTGATAACCGGCAGTTTTCCACGTTTCGCCTCGATGGCCTCTTGCTTGGCGTCGAGGTGCTGAAGGTGCAGGAAGTCATCCGCTACCAGCAGATGACGCGCGTGCCCCTCGCGGCGGAGACGATTGAGGGGCTGATCAACCTGCGTGGCCAGATCGTGACGGCGGTGGACTTGCGCCGCCTCTTCGGCCTGCCGCCGCGCGCGGCGGGCCGCCTCCCGATGAATGTGGTCGCCCGCACTGATGATGGCGGCGTGAGCCTGCTCGTCGATGAGATCGGCGATGTCATCGAGATCCAAGACGAGGCGTTTGAGCAGCCGCCCGAGACCCTGAAGGGCGTCGCGCGCGATCTTGTCGATGGCATCTACAAGCTCGAAGGCCGGCTCCTGCTCGTCCTCAACCTCGAGAAGACCCTCGCCGCCGCCTGATTTTCACCCACCCGCCTCCAACCCGCTTAACCATCATCCGCTTCATGAATACATACGCTGCCGCCCGCCCCGGCGCCTTTGGGCTTACTCCGGATTCCCATGCGCGCCCCCGTTCCAATCACGTCCCCGAGCGTGGCCGTGCGCCCGCTCCGGCGCCCACGCCCGAATCGCGGACGCCGCCGCCGGCTCCCGGCGGCCCGATCCTCGGTCTCAAGGGCAAGCTGATCGGTGTCGTCACCGCGCTCATGCTGGCTGGATTTGGGGCGGTGTTTGTGACGGTCAATCAGCAGGCCAAGCGGCTTGAACTCGATCAGCTCACGGACCTCTCGGTCTCGGCCCGATCGGTCCAGGACAAGATCGACCGCAACCTGTTCGAACGATACGGGGACGTGCAGGCCTTCAGCCTCAACCGCACGTTTCACCGCGATCTCTCGAAGCTGACGGACGCGGAGCGCACGGGCCTGACCGGGTTGCTCAATGACTACGCGAAGAGCTACGGTTGCTACGTCCTCAGTGTCGTCGCGGATCCCGCCGGCAAGATTTTGCTCGCGAACAACGTCAGCCCGGCGGGCGCGCCCCTGCCGAAGGCGGCGCAGTTGATGGGCCAGAGCCTCGCGGACTCCGAGGGTTTCCGCCGAGCGGCGGCCGGCAAGTTCACCACCGACAGCTCGCCCGGTGCCGCGACCGGCACGGTCGTCACGCCGCCAGAGCGCAGCGCGATCGTCGCCCAAGTCTACGGGGACAAGGCCCCGAACTGGATCATGACCTTTACGGCGCCGATTCGGGACAGCGCAACCAACGAGATCCGTGGCTATTGGCAGAATTTATTTGATGCCGAGATGATCGAGAAAATCGTGCTCGAAGAGTATGCGCAGCAGAAGCGCCGTGGTCTCTCCTCGACCGAATTGAATGTAATCGATGCAGAGGGGCGCCTCATCGTGGACGTGGATCCGGCCGAGACGGGCAAGCTGGCCGTGCGCACATCCGATCTGTTCAAGGTCAACTTCTACGACTCAAACGAGGACATCGCGGTCCAGGCGCGCAAGTCCAGCGAGAGCGAAGGGGCCTCGTTCGGCACGAACCAGCGCATGAGCAAGGCCGCGGGCCACCCGTTTGTGCAGCCGGGCGGATTTGCGCGCAGCGTGCCGACGCTCGGCTACGCGGGCAGCGGATTCACGACTTTCCTCCGGGCCGAGCCCACGGAGCTTTTCGTGGTCACCGCCGCGCTCAAGCGCTCGACCCTCATCGCGACGGTGGCGGGTCTCGCGATCGCCAGCCTCGTGCTGTGGTGGATGGCGCGCCAGATGGTGCGGGGTGTCGACCATGTGAAGGCCGGCGTCGCCGCGCTCGCGGAGGGCGACATCAGCCAGGACGTGCCGGTGACTTCGCGTGACGAAATAGGCGCGATGGCGCTTAGCTTCAACCAAGCGCGCCAGAGCCTGCGGCACACGTTTGGCGAGGATCAGATCAACTGGAATGCGGTGGCGGAGCTCAAAGGCAAGGACGCCGCCATTGACCGCGTTCAGGCGGTCATCGAGTTCGAGCCCGATGGCACGATCCTCGCGGCCAACGAGAACTTCGTCCGCGCCGTGGGCTACACGCTTGAAGAGATGCGTGGGCGCCACCACAGCACGTTGGTCGAGCCTTCTGACGCTGCGAGTCCGGCCTACCAGCAGTTCTGGCGCGAGCTCGCCGCGGGCAAAGCCCAAACCGGTCAGTTCAAGCGCATCGGCAAAGGCGGCCGGGAGGTCTGGATCCAAGCCTCCTACAACCCAATCCTCGACCTGAGTGGCAAGCCCTTCAAGGTCGTGAAATTTGCGACCGACATCACTGAGCAGAGGGTCGCGGAGCTGAACAACGAGCGCCAGCTCGCGGAGGCGAACCGTAACCAGGCCGTGATCGAATTCGATGCCCGCGGGACGGTCCTCAACGCGAACGACAACTTCCTGAACTGCCTCGGCTACCGCCTCGACGAGATCAAGGGTCAGCATCACCGCATGTTCTGCGAGCCAGGCTATGTGAACTCGCCCGCTTACGCGCAGTTCTGGGCCGAACTCAACGAGGGCAAGTTCCAGACCGCGGAATACCAGCGGTTCGGCAAAGGCGCGAAGGAGGTCTGGATTCAAGCTACCTACAATCCGCGCTTCGACGCCTCCGGCAAAGTCGCCCGGGTGATCCAGTTTGGCGCCGACATCACGCCCCGTAAGAAGGCCGAGGCCGCGCTCAAAGAGACCCTGACGGCCGTGATGCAAAGCGCCCAGGCGCTCGGCGCCGCTTCGGAGGAACTTTCCGCGAACAGCTCCCAGATGGTGAGCAACGCCGAGGAGACCGCCGCGCAAGCCGGCGTCGTCTCCGCCGCGGCGGAGGAAGTCAGCAAGAATGTCCAGACCGTCGCCACGGGCACCGAGGAGATGAGCGCCAGCATTCGCGAGATCGCCAAGAATGCGCAGGACGCCGCCAAGGTCGCCGCCTCCGCCGTCCGCACCGTCGAGACCACCACGGCCACCGTCACGAAGCTTGGTGAGAGCAGCTCGGAAATCGGCAAGGTCATCAAGGTCATCACCTCGATCGCGCAGCAGACCAACCTGCTCGCCCTGAACGCCACCATCGAGGCCGCCCGGGCCGGCGAGGCGGGCAAGGGCTTCGCGGTCGTGGCCAACGAGGTCAAGGAACTCGCCAAGGAGACCGCCAAGGCCACTGAGGATATCAGCGCCAAGATCGAGGCCATCCAGGCCGACACCAAGAGCGCCGTCACCGCCATCGGCGAAATCAGCTCCGTGATCGTCAAGATCAACGACTATCAGAACACCATCGCCAGCGCGGTCGAGGAGCAGACCGCCACGACCAACGAGATGAGCCGCAACGTTGCCGAGGCCGCCAAAGGCAGCACCGAGATTGCGGCCAACATCACCGGGGTCGCCACGACAGCCAAGAGCACCACCGCGGGGGCCAACGACACGCAGAAAGCTTCGGTCGAGCTTTCCCGCATGGCTGCCTCCCTCCAGGAGCTCGCGGCCAAGGCGTCCTGACGCACTCCCGCAATGGCCGGAGTGCGGGTGCACTCCGGCCGCTCTCATCCAACAACCCTCCCATTTTCGCCCACCATGCGCGCCCTCGTCGTCGATGATTCCAAATCCATGCGGATGATCCTCGCGAAATCCCTCAAGGAAATCGGCATCGAGGTGACCGAGGCCGGCGATGGCCGCGAGGCCCTCGCGCGGTTGAATGCCGGCGAGCAGGTGGAGCTGATGCTCGTCGATTGGAACATGCCCGTCATGAACGGCTATGATCTCGTCTGCGCGGTCCGGGCCAACGCGCTCCACGGCGACATCCGGATCATGATGGTCACGACCGAGACCTCCATGGAGCAGGTGCAGAAAGCCCTCGCAGCCGGGGCCAACGAATACCTGATGAAGCCGTTCACCAAGGAACTGCTCCTGGAGAAGCTCGCTCTCCTCGGCCTCAACTAGGATCGCAGTGCCGAAAATTCGCGTCCTCATTGTCGACGATTCGGTGGTCGTCCGCCGGCTCGTCAGCGACTGCCTCGCCGGCGATCCCGAGATCGAGGTCGTGGGCACCGCGGCGGATGGTCAGATCGCGCTCGCGAAAATCCCGCAGGTCAACCCCGACCTCGTGACCCTCGACATCGAGATGCCGGTGCTGGACGGCCTGCAGACCGTCTCCGCGATCCGCAAGACCTACGCCAAGCTCCCGGTGATCATGTTCAGCACGCTCACCGAGCGCGGCGGCGCGGCGACGCTCGACGCGCTCGCGCGGGGAGCCAACGACTACGTGACCAAACCGGCCAACGTCGGGAGCGTCGCCCAGTCGATCGAGCGTGTGCGCGAGGATCTGATCCCCAAGATCAAGTCGCTTTGCCGGCGCGCGGCGCCCGTCGTGCTGGCGTGTCCGATCATCCGACCGCCCAAACCCCCCGTCGCTGGCTCGGGCTCCCCGCTCGGGAGCGCGGCGTCGTTTGTCTCGTCGCGCGTGGACGTGCTTGCCATCGGGGTCTCGACGGGCGGCCCGAATGCGCTCGCGGCGATGATGCCGGGTCTCGCGAAGAGATTTCCGGTTCCGATCGTGATCGTGCAGCACATGCCCCCGCTGTTCACGCGCATGCTGGCGGAGCGGATCGAGGCGGTGACCGGGATGCCCACGCGTGAAGGCGTGGCCGGTGCCATCTTGAAACCCGGCGAAATCTGGGTCGCGCCGGGCGGCCACCACATGGATCTGGAGAAGACGCCGGAGGGCGTCCGCCTGCGCGTGCACGACGCGCCGCCGGAGAACTCCTGCCGGCCGGCGGTGGACGTGCTGTTCCGAGCGGTTGCCAAAATCTATGGCCCGCGCGCCCTGTCCGTGATTCTGACCGGCATGGGGCAGGACGGTCTCGTCGGCTGCCAGCACATCCGCGAAGCGGGCGGGCAAGTGCTGGTGCAAGACGAGGCGACAAGCGTCGTCTGGGGTATGCCCGGGGCCGTCGCCACGGCGGGCCTTGCCCAGAAAATCCTGCCGCTCGGCGAGATCGCCGCCGAGATCAACCTGCGGGTCGCACCGCGCTTCCCCACGGTCGCGCCGTTGTCAACCGTCCTGCCGAAAGCCTCATGAGCCCGGCGGACTTCGACTACATCCGCGCCTATGTGCGCGAACAGGCCGCCATCGTGCTTGAGCCGGGCAAGGAGTATCTCGTCGAGTCGCGCCTATTCACGCTGGCCCGCAAGGAGAACCTGGCTTCGGTCGACGCGCTCATCGCGAAAATCCGCGCGGAGATCGGCGGGCGCGGCCCGTTGCACCGCAAGGTGGTCGACGCGATGACGACGAACGAGACTTCGTTTTTCCGCGATATCCACCCGTTCGACACGCTGCGAAAGGAGCTGCTGCCGGACCTCATGCGGCGCCGTGGCGCCGACCGGAAACTTGCGATCTGGTGCGGCGCGGCGTCGACCGGCCAGGAACCGTTTTCGGTGATGATGCTTATCGCCGAGCATTTTCCCGAGCTGCTGAAATGGGATTTCAAGTTCGTTGCCACGGATCTTTGCACCGAGGTGCTGGCACGCGCCAAAGCGGGGCGGTTCACGCAGCTCGAGGTCAATCGGGGCCTGCCCGCCACGCATCTGGTGAAATATTTCACGCGGGTGGGGAATGAGTGGGAGTTCAAGGCCGAGCTGCGCAACCGCGTCACTTTCCAGGAGCTCAACCTCGTGAAGGAATGGCCGCCGTTGCCGATGGTGGACATCGTCTTTCTGCGGAATGTGCTCATCTACTTCGACGTTGAGACGAAGAGGATGATACTCGGCAAGATCGGGCGGATGCTGCGCCCTGGCGGCAGCCTCTTCCTCGGCGGGGCCGAGACTACCATTGGTGTCGACGATAATTTCCAACGCGTCGTGGTCGACAAGACCACCTGCTACCGCCTGAAGGCGGCGGCCTAGCTCTGCCCGCCATGATCGACCTGAAGAAGCTCATCGACAGCGCCAATAACCTGGCGCCGCTGCCGGCGAGCACGGTCCGTCTCGCGCAGATGGTGAGTTCGTCCAACTGCGATCTCGGCGAAGTATCGGAGCTGATTGCCTTTGATCAGGGGCTCACGATGAGCCTGCTGCGCGGCGCCAATTCGGCGGCAAGCGGCGGCGCGATGGTGGTGTCGACCGTGCAGGAAGCAGTGAGCCGGCTCGGGTTGGCGCGTGTGCTTGCGCTGGCCGTGGCGAGTGGCGCGCGGCCGTTCCTGAGTGGAAAACTTGAAGCCTACCAGCTCGACGAGGGTGCGCTCTGGCGCCACTCCGTAGCCTCGGCGGTGGCGGCGGAAGTGATCCCCGGCTACTGTGAGGTTGAAATCCCCTCCGAGGTTTTCACCGCTGCGATATTGCACGATGTCGGCAAGCTCGTGATGAGCCGGTTCCTCGATCCGGAAATTATCGGCTACATCCGGAGGGCGCAGGAGGTCGACGGCCTGCCTCGGCTCGAGGCGGAGTCGATGCTCCTTGGCGTGCATCACGGCGAGCTTGGGGGGCTCATTGCGCAGCACTGGGCGCTGCCCCATCGTGTGGTCCAAGGCATCATCCACCATCACCATCCGGAGCAGGGTGGGGATGTGGTCTGCGATGCCACCTATCTGGCGAACATCGTGGGCAACCACATCGAGGCGTGTTTCGCGGGCAAGGATCTCGAGTTGTTGGTCGAATCCGGCGTTTGCGAGCGGCTCGGGGTCACGCAGGCCAATCTTCAGGCTCTCTGCCCCATCGCCGCGGCACGTTTTGCCCAAGTGAGCAACCGCTACAACGCGGCCGCGTGACCTTCCCCTCTCATGACCACCTTCTCCCCATTGACCGAGGAAGTCAGCGAGCTGCTGGCGGGCAGCGTCAGCGATGTGCTTGGCACCGCTTTCAACCTCGGAGCCGTCCCGGCGGAGACCTCGCCGACCGCCGCCGGCGTCACCCAAGTGGCCGCGGCGGTTGGCTTCACGGGTGAGGCCAACGGCATGGTGTATGTCCACATTTCCTCTGCCTTTGCGCGCAGTCTCGCGTGCCGCATGCTCGGCCTGACCGACGCCGAGATTGAAAGCGATGACATGGTGAATGATGTCGTCGGCGAGTTCGCGAACATGATTGTTGGAGCGGTGAAGTCGCGCCTTTGCGATTCCGGGCATCGGTGCGTGCTGACGATTCCGACGGTCATGCGGGGCCCGCGCTTCCAAGCTGAGGCGACAGGCGGCGTGGAGCGACGCACGTTTCACTTCCGCTGCGGCGACGATGCGCTCTCCGTGGAGCTGCTGATGAAGCCGGCGGGCTGACTCCCTGATTTTGTCCCATGAGCAAAAAGATCCTTACCGTCGACGACAGCAAAACCATCCGCATGATCATCCAGCGCGCGTTTCGCGCGCATGACTGCACCTTTTCCGAGGCTGGCAATGGCGAGGAAGGACTCGCGGTCGCGGCCGGATTTCGGCCCGACCTCATCGTCCTCGACATCACGATGCCCGTCATGGACGGCGTCACAATGCTCACCAAGCTCCGGCAAGACCCCGTGCTCAAGGGCACGCCGGTCATCATGCTCACTGCCGAGTCCGGCCGCGAAAGTGTCGCGTCCATTGCGGCGCTCGGTATCAGTGACTATCTCGTGAAGCCCTTTAAGGAAACCGAACTGATCGAGAAAGCCGGCAAGGTCATCCAGCTCCTGCCTAAAGCCGCCTGATTTTTTCTGTCCATGCCCGCCCCTGCTGCCGCCCCCGCCAAGAAAACCGACGATCTCGCGAAGCGCTTCGGTCTCGCGCCCACGCCCGAGAGTGTCCTGCGTCTCACGCAGCTTGTTGCCCGGCGCGAGGCTTCCGCTGAAGATGTCGCCAAGATAATCGCGCAAGACAAGGGCCTGGCCGCGCGCCTGCTGCGGGCGGCGAATCCCCGCGCTGACACCGAGGAAGACTACAGTTGCACGACGGTCGAGGACGCACTGGCTCGCATCGGGATGAGCTGGGTGCTCCTCCTGGCGATGACGGACCCGCTGAATCGCGCGGTGAAGAACGCGTTCTCGACGCTGTTCAATCTCGAGCTGAACCCGATGCTCGCGGGCACGGCCGTGCCTTTCGAGGAGGAGCACGTCCGGGGGGAGGTCACTTTCTCCGGCCGCGCCACCGGGCTCGTCCACATTCGGATGATGCCATCAACCGCGGCTACGCTCGCCGCGCGTCTCCTCGGCTTGTCGCCTGCGGAACTCGACGAGGCTGCCGTCAACGACGTGATCGGCGAACTGAACAACATCGTCGCGGGCAACTTCAAATCCAACCTTTGCGACGCCGGTCTCGACTGCAAACTCGCGCCCCCGCAGATCACGCGGACGACCGAGTTCGAGCTGTTCCGGCCGGACGGCAATGTCGCCGAGCGCTGCGGCTTTCGGGGCGATGACTTGGATGTGTTCATCGACATCAGCGTGAACCCTTGGACGGATTAGCGAGTGCGGCTCGATTGGGTCGCGCGTTGAGCCGAGAAAGGCTCGCGCGGTGCTTTCCGTAGTGCCCGTTTCGGAATCACGCCGCGAAACGCTTTTTGGGGGTGCACTCGCAGGCCGGCAAATCCTGCCGGTTGAGTGTGTAGCTTCCGGCGAACGCCATGGGTGAAGTTTTCGTGTGGTCGGAAAAAACTTTAGACTTATGAACGATAGATAGTTGCGATATATCGTGAGAGCTGGGCACGCGGATAGCAATGGTGCCGGCAACCATGAATATCGGCATCTACCAGTCAGCCTCCGCCCTCTCGGCGCTTGAGCGTTGGCAGGAGTCTGTCGCGCAGAACATCACCGCCAGCCAGACGATCGGCTACCGCAAGCGCGTGGTGAACTTCGCGGCGGAGATGGGCGGTGAGATCCTCACTGACCGTCCCGGTGGCCGGCCCAGCGGTGATACCGCCATGCAGATGGCGTTTCCCCGGATCGAGCAGAGCCTGAGCTTCAAGCCCGGCGAGACGCAGGCCACGCGCCGGGAGCTTGATGTCGCGATTCCCGGGGAAGGATTCTTCGAGGTGCAGCGCGACGACGGCTCGCGGGCTTACACGCGCAGCGGCTCGTTTGCCCTCCGCGCCGACCGCACCTTGGTTACCGGCGATGGCGCCGTGGTGCTCACCGATGCTGGCGCGCCGATCACGACGGTGCAGGGCGGCGGCAACATCGTCATCAATCCCGACGGCACCGTTTTCCAAGGCGGCACCGGCCTCGGCCGCCTCTCGATCCAGAAATTCGCGAACAACGCCCTCCTCCAGCACCAGCCCGGCGGCTATTTCCTTCCCGGTAACGCCGGCGATCCGCAGAAGGTCGAGAAGCCCGACCTCATGCAGGGCTACCTCGAGTCCAGCAACGTCAGTGCGCTCCGTGAGATGGTGGACCTCGTCCTCATCTCCCGCGCCTACGAGGCCAACGACAAGGTGATCAAGGCCGTCGACGAGCAGATGGGCAAGACGCTCGAAGCCCTCGGCTGAAAACCCGCCCCACGATGAATTCCCCAGACAGACAACCGCAATCACGACTGACCATCGGCCGCGCGCGAATTGGGGTCGCGCCGGCCCCAGTCGTGGCGGTTGCTGAATTTCAAACCATCCGCGCATGAACCTCTCGCTCTACTCGGCCGCCACCGGCATGGAGGCGCAGCAGCTCAACCTGAACACGATCGCGAACAACCTCGCGAACGTGAACACCCCCGGGTTCAAGCGCTCCAAGATCGAGTTCCAGGACCTGCTCTACCAGGCTCCGCGCGCCTCGGGCACGGATTCTGGTGGCGGCAACCTCGTGCCGACGGGCGTCGAGGTCGGCAACGGCTCGCGCGTCGCAGCCACGTCAAAGGTCTTCACGCAGGGCCAGCTCACCAACACCGGTGAGAAAATGGACATCGCGATTCAAGGCGACGGCTTCTTCGAGGTGCAGCGTCCCGATGGCACGATTGGCTACACCCGCGCGGGCTCTTTCAAGCTCAGCGCCCAAGGCCAGGTCGTGACCGTCGACGGTCTCCCGGTGCTCAGCGGCTTCCAGCCGATCCCGCCGGGCGCGACGAGCATCTCCGTGTCCGAGGACGGCCAGGTCAGTGTCCAGACCGCGCAGGCCACGCAGCGCTTCGCGATCACGCTTGCGCGCTTCTCCAATCCCGCCGGCCTCCGCAGCCTGGGCGGAAATCTCTACGAGGAGACCGCCGCGAGCGGCACGCCCGAGGTCGGCAAGCCCGGCGAGCAGGGTTTCGGGCGCACCGTGCAGGGCTACATCGAGGCCTCCAACGTGAACATCGTCGAGGAGATGGTGAACCTCATCGTGGCCCAGCGCGCCTACGAGATTAACTCCAAGTCGATCCAGACCTCGGACGAGATGCTCCAGAACATCGCGAACATGAAACGCTGATGACCTCGAACCTCCGCCATTACTTCTCCTCCCTTTTGGCCGCGCTCGCCGCGCTTGCGTTCGCCGGTTTGCCCGGATTGCGCGCCAGCCCGGCGTCGCCCGCGGCGGGCACTGTGTTTGCCCGCGAGCAAGCCCTCGCTGCGCTGACGCGCGCCGTCGCCTCGCACTACAACCTCGAGGGGGACCTGCAGTTCGAGCTGCTGCGCCCGTGGGTGGCGCCGACCCGCACGGCGCTCGCGTGGGATCTTGAGGTGGTCGAGTTTCCCGCGGCGGCATCGTCCACGATGATGTTCCGCTGCCGCGTGCTCGCCGACGGCGCGCCGCTCTCGGAATCCAGCCTCCTCGTCCGCGCCCAGCTCTGGCGCGACGCCTGGGTCGCCCGCCAGCCGATCCCACTCGGCAGCGGTTTCGACGCCACGGCGCTCGAGACTCGCAAGGTCGACTTGCTCCGCGATCGTGAGGCGCTGCCCGCCGCGATTGGCGACCGGTCGTATGTGTTTGCCCGCGCTGTCTCCGCCGGCCGCCTGATCACGTGGCGCGATGTCGCGCGCCGTCCCAGTGTCCGCAAGGGCGATGTGGTTGAGGTCTCCGCGGTCGAGGGCCTGCTCGTCGTCACGATGAAGGGCCTCGCGATGGAGAGCGGTGCCAAGGGCGACGTCGTCGCCGTGCGCAACCCGGAGTCCCGGAAAAACTTCTCCGCCGTCGTCGTCGACGAGAACCGCGTCCAGGTCCGCTTCTGATTTCTCCCGTGAAAACCACCCGCGTCGCCCAGCCCTTCCGCTCCCTCCCGGCCGCCCGCTCGTTGCGCTCGCTCCTGCTCGGCGTTGTGGTGCTGTCCGTCGCGATCGCGTCGACGCTGCGCGGTGATTCGCTGTGGAATTCCAGCGGCGCCTCGCAACGCAGCATGTTTGCCGACCGCAAGGCCGCGGCCAAGGGCGACATCCTCACCATTGTCGTGGCGGAGTCCGCTGTGGCGCAGAGCTCGCAGAACAAATCCTCGAACCGCGAATCCTCGCTGGAGGACGCGATTTCGCGCTTCGTCTACGCCGGCCTCGGCACCGCCCGCCGCGGCCAGCTCCCCGGCTCGAGCGGCACCGGCAAGGCCAGCTATTCCGGCGGCGGCGACGTGAGCAATACCCAGAGCCTCTCTGCCCGCGCCGCCGTCACCGTCTCCGACGTGCTGCCCAACGGCAACCTCGTCGTCGAGGGCGTGCGCGTCGTCACCTTCTCCGGCGAGACCCAATACGTCGTCCTCCGCGGCATCGTCCGCCCCGACGATGTCGCCCGCGACAACAACGTCGTCTCCACCAACATCGCCGAGGCCCGCGTCGAGTTTCACTCCGAGGGCTCCCTCACCGAGGCGCAGAAGCGCGGGTGGCTCGCCAAGGTCTACGAAAAGCTCCGTCCGCTCTGACCCGGAAACGCCCCCTAGGATTTGGAACGGATTCCACCGAACATGATGTTCACACTCTCCAAAAAAATCGCCTCCCGCGGCCTTCTTGCCGCGGTGCTCGCGCTTGCGTCGCTGCCGGCTTTTGCCGCCTCGCGCCTCAAGGACCTGACGCTCGTCGAGGGCGGGCGCGACAACCAGCTCGTCGGCTACGGCCTCGTCGTCGGTCTCGCGGGTGAGGGTGATAGCAACGCCATTGCGACCCTGCGCAGCGTCGCCAATCTTCTTCAGCGCTACGGCCTCACCGTCAACGCCGCCGACCTCAAGGCCAAGAACACCGCGGCCGTGATGATCACCACGGAGATTGGGCCGTTCATGAAGCCCGGCTCACGCCTTGATGTGAACGTCGCCTCGATGGGCGATGCCAAGACTCTCCAAGGCGGCGTGCTCCTCCAGACCCCGCTGATCGGCGCCGATGGCCGCGTCTACGCCGTCGCGCAGGGCCCCGTCGCGATCGGCGGTTTCTCCGGCGGCGCGGGCGGGGCAGGGGGCTCCACCGTGCAGAAGAACCATCCGACGGTCGGCCAGATTTCCAACGGCGCGATCGTCGAGCGCGAGATCCCGGCGCTCTTCGTGCGCGACAACACCGTGCGCCTCCTCCTGCACAACCCCGACTTCACCTCCGCCGCGCGCATGGCCGACGCGATCAACACCAAGTGGGAGGCCTCGGCCATGCCGATCGATTCCGCGACGATCTCCGTCGTGCTTCCGCCGGCGTTTCGCGGGCGCGATGTCGCCTTCATTGCCGAGCTCGGCCAAATCGAGGCTTCGCCCGACACGCTCGCCCGCATCGTTGTCAACGAGCGCACCGGCACCATCGTCGCCACGTCGACCGTGCGGCTCTCGCAGGTCGCCATCTCGCACGGTTCGCTCACGATCAGCGTCAGCTCCAACGTCGGCATCAGCCAGCCCAACGCCTTCTCCGGCGGCCAGACCTCCGCCGCGCAGAGCACCAAGACCGACATCAACGAAGCCAAGGGCGGCTTTCAGATCATCAACGAGCCGCCGACCATCGAGCGTCTCGCCGCCGCGCTCAACGCCCTCGGGGTCTCCACGCGCGAGATGATGGCCATTCTCCAAACCCTCAAACGCTCCGGCGCCCTCCAGGCCGAGCTCGTGATCAACTAAGATGAGCGTCGCTCCCCTCGCTTCCGTCGCCTCCGCCGCCGCGCCTTCGGGCTTCAACGCCGCCGCGGTCCGCCATGCCGATCCCGCCGCGCAGCGCACCGCCGTCGCGCAGCAGTTCGAGGCCGTCCTCGTCCGCCAGCTCCTTGGCAAGTCGATGAATTCGCTCCTCGGCGGCGCGCAGGGTGGCGTCGCTGGCAGTGTCTATGGCGACATGCTCACCGACACCCTCGCCCAGCAGCTCACCGCCGGCCGCGGCCTCGGCCTCGGCAAGATGATCGAGCAGCAGCTCACGCCCCGCGGCGAGCGCACCGCGCCCCCGACCGTCACCCAACCCTCCGCGCCCGTCGCGGACCCCGCCCAATGACCATCCACTGGCAAAACATCGCGGACCACCTCCGCGCCGAGCTCGCCGACTACGGCGGCCTCCTCCACCTGATGGAGACCCAGCAGCGCAGCCTCTTTGATCGCGACGCCGGCTCCGTCCTCCGCTGCGCCACCGAGATCGAGGCGCTGATGCGCGGCGCGCAGGACAGCCGCCGCCGCCGCGAGCAGATCGTGTCCGGCTTCGCCACGCAGCACGGCCAGCCCGCCGCCTCCACGTTGCGCTCGCTCCTCGCGTTCATCGAGGCCGATGCCCGCCCGCTCATCGAGGCGCTCATCAAGGAAGTGAATCTCCTCATCCACCGCGTGCGCCGCACCAGCCGCCACAACCACACGCTCCTCGCCCGCACCGTCGAGGTGCACCAAGAGACGCTGCAGCAGCTCCGTCCGCAGGCGTTCACCAAGACCTACTCGCCCGTCGGCCGCGTCGCCGTCTCCGTCGCGGCCCCCGCGCACGCGCTCGAGGTCGCAGGATAACCCTTACGCCGCCCTCCCCATGCCCGGCCTCTACGCCAGTATCAACACGACCGTCAAGGCGCTCACCGCGCACAGCCGGGCGATCGAGGTCACGGGCAAGAACTTGGCCAACGTCAACAACCCCGACTACGCCCGCCAGCGCGTCGTCTACGGCGACCGCGGCATGATTGAGACCCCGATGGGCCCGGAAAGCCTGGGCCTCGAGGCCCTCGGCATCGAGCAGGTGCGCGACGCGATGCTCGACCGTCAGCTCGTCCGCGAGATCGGGCTCAAGGGCTCCGTCGAAGCCCAGCAGTCGGCCTTCCGCCGGGCGCAGGCCGGCCTCGGGGAGAGCATCGACCGGGCGTCCAGCGCGAACGAATCCAGCGCCACCGCCGGCAACGGCGTCGCCGCCGCGATCGACGATTTCTTCAATGCCTTCCAGAGCTTCGCCGCCCGCCCCACCGATGGCGGCGAGCGCCAGACCCTCCTCCAGAAAGCCGGCATTCTCACCGATCGCTTCCGCCTTGCGGACGAGCGTCTTGATCGCGTGCAGTCCGACCTCGACTCGCTGATCAGCAGCGACGTCGCTGCGGTGAACCGCACGCTTTCCACCCTCGCCGAGATCAATTCGCAAATCGGTCGCTTCGAGCTCCACGCGCCCGGCTCCGCGATCGACCTGCGCGACCAGCGCCAGGCGCTCCTTGAGCAGCTGTCGGCCAAGCTCCCGATCGAATACTCCGAGCTCCCCGGCGGCCAGCTGCAGATCGTCGCCAAGGACGGGGTGGGCGCCGATATCGTCCTGGTCGATGGCCCGGCTGTGCAGGGCACGGTGGCCTTCACCGGCACGGGCCTCACCGCCGGCTCGCCCGCCACCGCGGTCGCGCTCGCAGGCGGCTCGATTCACGGCTCGCTCACCGCGCGCGATGGCACCGTGCAGACCCTGCGCGACGAGCTCGATGCGCTCGCGCGCCAGCTCGTCATCGCCGTCAACGACGCCTACAACCCCACGGGCGCGACCGGCGATTTCTTCGCCGCCGCCGGTCTCTCCGCCGCCGCATTCGCCGTCGACAGCTCCGTGACCGTCGCGAACCTCAAGGCCAGCGATGGCGGCGCCGCGGGCAACAACACCGTCGCCCTCGCCGTCGCGGCGCTGGCGCACCAGACCTTTTCCACCGCCGGCGGCGACGAAATCGACGGCACGCTGTCCGGCTTTTTCGGCCAGAGCGTGATCAAGCTCGGCGAGGCGCTCGCCACCGCGACCGCCCGGGTGGAAGATCAGGCTGGCATCGAGCGCCTCGTGCGCGGCCAGCGCGACGCCGTCAGCGGCGTCTCCCTCGACGAGGAGATGGCGAACCTCGTGAAATACCAACGCTCGTTCCAAGCCTCGTCGCGCGTCTTCACCGTGCTCGACCAGCTGCTCGACAACGTCGTCAACCAGCTCGGCCGCGTCTGATTCCCACCGCCATGCGAGTCACCACCAACACCCTCACCGACACCATGGTGCGCCAGATTCAGGAACTGGGCAACCGTCAGGCCCGGCTCCAGACTCAGGTGGCCACGGGGCAGCGCATCTTCCAGCCCGAGGACGACGCGCCGGCGATGGGCCGCGTGCTCTCGCTCGAGAGCGAGCAGCGCGCGATCGCGCAGTTCGAGCGCAACGTCGATCGCGCCCTCGAGCTCAGCCAGGCCTCCTTCGGCGGCCTCCAGCAGCTCAAGAAAATCTCCGACCGCGCGAGCGAGATCGCCACGCTCGGCACCGGCTCCTTCAACGCCGATTCGAACGCCGCCTACGCGTCCGAGATCGACCAGCTCCTCGAGCAGACGCTTCAGTTCGCCAATACCCGTTTCCGCAACGACTACGTCTTCGCCGGCACCGCCGTCGATGCCCCGCCGTTCGTCGCCACCCGCGACGTGGCCGGGAAAATCACCGCCGCCACTTTCGCCGGAAACACGGAACGCGCCGCGGTGCAGCTCTCCGAGAGCGCCAGCATCCAGCCCGGCACCGACGCCCCCACGAACGCCGGCATCGGTGATTTCCTCAACCGCCTCGTCGCGCTGCGCGATGCGCTCGCCGCCAACGACTCGGTGGCCCTCGGCACGGCGCAGGTGGACCTCATCGACAGCGAGGATATCCTCGTCTCCTCGCTGGCGGGGCACGGCGGCGTGCAGACCCGCATCGAGTCCAATCGCGCCCAGCTCGCCGACCGCGCGCAGAGCCTGGAGCAGCTCGTGTCCGCCGAGGCGGACGTCGACCTGCCCACAGCCATCGTGCGCCTCAACCAGAGCCAGACTGCCTACCAAGCCGCTCTCCAGTCGGCCGCCAGCATCATGCGCCTCTCGCTGCTCGACTACATCCAGTAACCCCGTCTTTCCAGAAACCAAACCGCGTCACCACCATGAAGGTCATTCCTGAAGTCTACCCGTCCGAGTTCGACTCCGCCCCGAGCAACCAACTCATCCTCCCGCAGGGCCTGATCGGCTTCGGCGCCTACCGCCGCGCCGAGTTGGTCTACCTGCCCGATCACCTCCCGTTCCTGTGGATGAAGCTCCGGAGCGACACCGACGAACTCCACTTCGTCGTCATCGAGCCGGGTGGGATCATCCCCGGCTACGAGCCCGAGATTTTCGATGCCGACGCCGAGGACCTCGATCTCCGCACCCCCGCCGAAGCGATGATTCTCAACGTCGTCACCCTTCGCCGCCGCGATCCGGTCGAGGCGAGCGTCAACCTCATCGGGCCGCTCGTCGTCAACCGCCGCACGCGCATCGGTCGCCAGCTCGTCATCGCGAACTACTCGCGCTACAGTGCCAGTCACCAACTGGTCGAGAAGCCGCAGGCGCCCGTCCTCACCCCCATCGTTTCCCACTAAGACCAACCGGCCGGGAGGCCGCCCTCCGCACGGGCTCCACTCGGCCCGCGGCCCCGCTCTCCGGTCTCCCAGTCCCTCTCCACTCCCATGCTAGTCCTTTCCCGCCGGGTCAACGAAGCCATCGTCATCGGCGAATCGATTGAAATCCGGATCACCCGCATCGAGGGCGACACCGTGAAAATCGGCATCGCCGCCCCCCGCAACATCGCGATCTTCCGCAAGGAAGTCCTCGCCGATATCGCCGCGAGCAACCAAGCCGCCGCCGTCCGTGATGGCCGGCCCGGACCGCTGCCCGCGTTTCCCGCCAAGCCCGCGCCCACCGCCCAGGGCTGACCAGACCACGGAACCCTTTTCACCACCACATCATGAGCGTTATCAACACGAACATCCAAGCCCTCGCCGGCGCGCGTAACCTGAATCACAGTCAGGAGATGCTCGGCCGTTCCCTCACCCGACTTTCCTCGGGCTCGAAGATCGTCAACCCGTCGGACGACGCCGCCGGCCTTGCCGTCTCGGAGAAGCTCGACGCCCAGGGCCGCCGCGTGCGGGCCGCCACCACCAACGCGCAGAACGCCATCTCGTATGTGCAGACGGCGGACGGTTTCATGAGCGGCATGACGCGCATCCTGGCCCGCATGTCCGAGCTCGCGATCCTCACCAAGGACGTCACCAAGAATCCGACCGACATCGACCTCTACCAGCAGGAGTTCATCGCCCTGCAGGATCAGTTGCGCGCGACGATTGGCGGCACCACCGCCGAGATCGGCGGCACGGCGGATATCGACGCCCCGCTCGGCGCCTTCAACGGCATCACGCTCTTCGGTTCCAACTCGACGGGCCTTACCGTCACCATCGGCCAGGCCGTGGGCCAGGAGATGACGATCAGCGAGTCCAACCTCCGCACCGGGGGCATGCTCGACATCATCCAGCAGGATGCCTCCGGCGCCTACGCGCTCACCGCGAGCGACGCCACCGCCATCCAGCAGATCACGGACGCCATCCAGCACGTCGCGCAGGAGCGATCGTCGCTCGGCGCCGCGCAGTCCCGCCTCGAGCTGGCGACCCAGACGCTGAAGGTGGAGTTTGAGAATCTCTCATCGGCCATCTCGCGCATCCGCGACGTCGATGTCGCGGAGGAGTCCACGCAGTTCGCAAAATACAACATCTTGGTCCAGTCCGGCACCGCCATGCTCGCGCAGGCCAACCAGACACCCAGCACCGTGCTTCGGCTCCTCCAGAGCTAAGGCGCGACGTCACCACACCCACACCCCCCCACCGCACACAAAGGGCCGGTCCGCGCGACCGGCCCTTTTTTTGCGTGCGGCGCACGCTCAGAGTTTCCTCAGCGCGACCAGCGCGCGGTGCAGGTGAACGGCCCGCTGCAAGGCCGCATCGATCACCGGGGCAGAGCGGCGCTCGGCGGGGCCTTCGGGTGGCGCGTCGGCCGGTGTCTCGCCGGGGCCGGACTGGCCGCGGACGAGGCTGGCCTCGTCGTTGCGCACCTTGTCCGGGAAATCGGCGAGCAAGGTATCGGGGGCGGCGCCGTTCTCGAGCGCGTCGTAGGCGGTGCGCTCCTCGGCCGCGGTGCTCGAGACCGCCAGATCCGGCGCGAAGCGCGCGCCCGGGGCGCCAATCACGATCACACTGGGTCTTGCGCCGGGCCGGGCCAGCGCGTCGAGCAGGGCAGGGGAGGTCGCCGTGTTGGCCAGAACGAGCATCGGCGCGCGCGGCGTCGCACGGAAGCCCAGCCATGCAGCGAAGGTCGTCGCCGCCACTGCATCGGCCTCCGTGTAGCGCACATCGATCACGCAGGGCCGAGCCGGGCCGGCGGAATGGGCGGGCAGGTCGGCCGGGAGGCGCTTCACGCGCACGTAGGCGAGCCCTTGGCCGAGGTCGCGCTCAAGCGGCGAGGGTGCCGCTGCGCAGGCGGCGGTGGCCGCGGCGAGAAAGAAGGCGAGGCGGCGGATCATCGGCGGTTGAGCTGGCGCGCGCCGATGTCGCGGCGGAAATATTTCGCCGTGCAGGCGATCGCGTCGCACACCGCGTAGGCGTCGTCCGCGGCGGCGCGCAGTGTGGGGCCGATCGCGGTGACGCCGAGGACGCGACCGCCGTTCATCACGAGCTGGCCCGCGGAATTGCGCGCGGTGCCCGCATGGAGGATTGAAACTGAAGACGAGAGCGCCGCGGCGGGCGGAAGCGTGATCACATCGCCTTTCGCGGGCGTGTCGGGATAGCCCTTCGCGGCAATCACCACACACATTGCGTGCTCGGGTTTCTCGACGAGCTTAAATCCGGCGAGTTCGCGGCGCGTCGCGGCCCAGAGGAGCGCGAGCACATCGTTGGCGATGCGCGGCAGCACGACCTGCGTCTCGGGATCGCCGAAGCGGGCGTTGTATTCGATCACGCTCGGGCCGGCGGGCGTGAGCATGATGCCGATGAAGAGCGTGCCGCAGTAATCCATGCCCTCGGCGGCGATGGCGTTGACGGAGGGACGGACGATTTCGTTTTCGATCCGCGCGAGCAAAGCGGGCGTGACAACCTCGGCCGGCGAATAGGTGCCCATGCCGCCCGTGTTGGGCCCGGTGTCACCGTCGCCGATGCGTTTGTGATCCTGCGAGGTCGGCAGGATCACAAAGTCGCGGCCGGAGACGACGACAAGGATCGAGGTCTCCTCGCCGAAAAGGCAGTCCTCGATGAGGAGCTGTTTCCCACTCGCGCCAAATTTCCCGCCTTCGAGCATCTCGCGCACGGCGGCCTCGGCCTCGGCGAGCGATTGCGCGACCACCACGCCCTTCCCCGCCGCGAGGCCATCGGCCTTGATCACGATGGGGATTGCGCGGGTGCGGAGGTAGGCGAGCGCCGGGGCCACTTCGCTGAAAAATCCCGCCGCCGCCGTCGGGATGCGGTGCTTGAGCAGGATTTGCTTCGTGAAAATCTTCGAGGCCTCGAGCCGCGCGCCGTCGGCCTTGGGGCCGTAGACCGGGAGGCCGGCCGCGATCAGCTTGTCGGCGAGGCCGAGGGAGAGCGGCACCTCGGGGCCGACGACGACGAACTCGATTTTCTCGCGCTGCGCGAGCGCCACGAGGCCGGCGATGTCGTCGGCCGCGACGGGAAAACACGCGGCATCGTCGGCGATGCCGGCGTTGCCGGGCGCGCAGATGACGCGCGGTTTCGCCGGCGAGGCCAGCAGCGCGCGGACCAGCGCGTGCTCGCGTCCGCCGGAGCCTACGACGAGGACGGAACAGGGAAGGGTGGGGTGGGCCACGTGAAGGTCGCGCACTTGCTCAGAGCACCTGCAGCTTCTTCCGGTAGAAGGCCACGACTTCGTCAGGGTCGTCGGTGAAGAGGATGTAGTCGCGCATCCACGCCGGCGCGCGCTTCGTCGCGATCATGGTGTCGAGCTGGTGGCGGAGGTCGCCCCAGAATTTCGCGTTGAAGAACACGTAGGGCACGCGCGGGCGGATGCCGAGCTTCAGGTTGCAGAGCTCGATGCCGATCTCCTCGAGCGTGCCGACGCCGCCGACGTTGAAGATGCAAAAATCCGCGGCCTCGAACCATTTTTGCCGGAAGTGCCGCGAGGATTCCTGGAAGGTGTTGAAGAAATCGACGCCGAGTTCCGGGGGCTGCGCCTCGAGCTCAAGGAAGCAGGCGCCGGTGAGGGCGCCCTTGGCCCGCGCCTGATCCGTGGCGAGGCGCATCACGCCGCCGCCGCCGCCGGTGAGCACGCCGAGGTTGTGGCCGATGAAGCTCGTGAGCTTGTCCACGAGCGCGGAGATGCGATCGGTGTCCTGCTGCTCGAGGCCCCACGCGGAGCCGTAGAACGCGAGCACGGTCGCCTCCTGGAATTTCCGCGCGGCTTCCTCACGCACGAAGAAGCCGTGCTCCTTGCGGTAAGTGTGCAGGTAGAGGTCCTTCGTCATCTCGTCATACCAATACATCTGCACGCCGATCGCGTTGAACGCGTCGAGCCGCGCATGGGCGTTGCTCGAGAGGAAATAGCCGTGGGTGCGGGAGGCGCGGCGGAAGATGATGCGCTTGAGCCGCACGTCGCCGAGCCGGGTGAAGAGCTCGATCTGCTCGAGCAGATCGGGGAAGTAGTCGAGGACGAGCGTGTCGGCATTTTCCGGCGCATTGTCGAGCGCCTGAATCATGGTGCGGCTGCCGAGGGGGCAGGCCTCGCCGTCGAGGAATTTCCGCAGGTCCTCGTTCGCGCGCACGAGCACGGCGCGGTTCTCCATCGTGCCGCTCTGGCCGCGCACGGTGATCTTGGTGCGGGGCTTGGCCTCGGCGGTCGGGGCGGGCGGATTTTCGTCGAGGCACTTGTAAAGGCCCCCGGCGGTGGCGAGGAGGCGCGTGCGTTTCTTGGCGAGCGGCTTGAGCTCCGGGTCCTCGGGCTCCGGGGCGCGGAAGATGTCGACCGACACCACGGGATTCACCACCGGCTGATCGCCGGTGTTGTAGATCTCGAGCATGACGTTCGTGCCGAATGTCTTGATCGGATCGAGCAGCACGGCGCTCGTATGGATGCCGAAGTTGCCCGCGCCTTGGTTGAGGACGACAAAGTGCTCCTTCAGATACATTGAGCAACTGGTCAGGATCCCGGAGTGGGGCGGAATGACGAGCGGCGAGGCGTCGTGGCGGATCTGCACGCGGTCGAGGAAGCCGCGGCCGGCGTGGCCCGCGATCACGCGCTCGAAGTCCCCGCGCTGCAGACGCGGCTGGAGCGTGTAGCTGACCTGATGCGGCGTGAGGAAAACCCGGCCCATCGAATCGATGCTGATCGTGTTGGGGAGCTTGAGGCTGTTTTCCGCGAGGGCGGTGCGGATCTCGCCGGTCGAGAGCTTGGCGGCGGCGGGCGCGAAAAAGAGCCGGCCCACGGGCGCGCCCACGCGCATGAGTTTTTTCCAGTAGGGCGCGTTGGGAAAGCTGGAGTCGTAGATGAACGCCTCGACCTCGAGCTCGGCGCGGTTGCCGTCGATCCGGACGGGGCCGGTGACCGCCATCTCGATGCCGATGCGGGCCATCGAGCTGCGCTCGGTGAATTTGAGCGCGGCGATCTGCTCCTTCATGAATTCGAATTCGGCCGGCTGGCGCGGCCAGAACCCCAGGTTGAGCACGACCGTGCGCTCGTCCTTGTTTTTCACCGAGAGGATCTGGCCGTCCTGGCTCGTCCAAAATTGTGCGGCGTTCATGCGTCGAGACCGGCCGTGATGGGGCAAGGCCCCGGCCGGTTCAAGCGGGGAGATCGGGATTGCCATCGCCGGAGGCGGCCGGCACACCGTCCGACTTTTACGGCACAAACCCGCCGCGGCCGTTACTCCATCTGTCTCCTTTCCCTCCATGAAACTGAAGCTCCTCGCCACTCTCTCGATTCTCGCGCTCGGCGCCGTCGCCGCGCGCGCCCAGACGGCCCCGCAGGTTTCGCTGCCCGGGCAGCCTGCGCCGGCGCCGAAGTTCACCGATGAGCAGCTCCTCGAGGAGTTCGGCTGGTTCATCGGCAAGCGCGTCGGTCTCACCGAGCTCGAGTTCAGCGCCGCCGACCTCGAGGTCCTCATCAAGGGCTTCCGCGCCGCCGCGCTCGGCAAAGACTCGCCCTACGAGCTGGAGAAGATCGGGCCGGCCATGGACGAGTTCATGCAGAAACGGCAGAACGCGTATCTCGCCAAGCTGAAGACGAAAAACGAGTCCGCCACGGCCGCTTATTTCGCGAAGCTCAAGGAGAACAAGGCCGTCGTCGCGCTCCCGAGCGGCCTCCACTATGAGATCGTCAAGGAAGGCGCCGGCCCCGCGCCGAAGCCGACCGACACGGTGAAGGTCCATTACACCGGCACGCTGATCGACGGCAAAGTCTTCGACAGCTCCGTCACGCGCGGCGAGCCCGCCGAATTCCAGCTCGACCAAGTCATCCCCGGCTGGACCGAGGGAATCCAAAAGGTGACCAAGGGCGGCAAAATCAAACTCTACATCCCGCCGCAGCTCGGCTACGGCGACCAAGGCAACTCCGGCATCCCGCCCGGCTCGACCCTGGTGTTCGAGGTCGAGTTGCTCGATATCAAGGGCGGCGCGGCCATGCCTGCCATGCCGGCGAAGAAGTAAGCACTGCGGGCGCTCCCGCCTGCTTTTCGCGTTCGACTCCAGACGCGCCCCGGCCCCCGGGGCGCGTTTTGCTTTTCCAGCTGGCAGAATCCGCGGAACCCGCTCGACTGCCCGCGAGTCCTTCCCCGCCATGCGTTCCCCGGCCCGCGTGTTCGTTTCCTCCGTGCTGCTCTTCGCCGCGGCATTGCTTATGCCTGCCGGTCGCGCCGCGGGCGACGATGGCCGTTTCACGACCTCCCTCAATGCCGCCGATCGCGCCGCGGCGGGCCTGGGCAAACTTTCCTCCGACAACCTCGCCGTCATCGACGCGCTCGTGCGCCGCGACACGGCGCGCGTCGCGGCCACGGCGACCGCGCCGGCCGGCTCGTCCTCCGCCAAAGGCGCCGAGGCGGGCGCGACATTTTCCCAGCGGCTCTCGGCGGACGAGCGCCGCATTGCGGGCCTCGCTTTGCTCAGCCCTGCAGAGGTCGCGCAGCTCGATGCGCTCGTCAGCCGGCAGCAGACTGCGCGGCTCGCGCGCACGCTGTTGGCGCCGCCAGTCTTCCTTGCCCGCCC
Organism: Opitutaceae bacterium; assembly: GCA_016794665.1. GTDB lineage: Bacteria > Verrucomicrobiota > Verrucomicrobiia > Opitutales > Opitutaceae > ER46. Next base: position 8,556 of record JAEUHB010000339.1, on the reverse strand, counting down.
GGGGCGCGCGGTCGAACCGCGCGAAAAAAAGACCGAGCGCGAAATCCACGGATCATTCTCCCTCAGCTACGGCATGGGCAGCGGCGGCTACAGCGAGAGGACCGGGGCGATCAACCTGAGCTTTGAGGACCCCGCGCGCGGCCTCACGATCAACGTGGGCTACAGCGAGTCGCACATCAAGGGCGGCCGGGGCTACTATGGCGTGCCCTACGCGCTGCCGCCCCGCCCGTTTGCGCCCGACGATTCGTTGCGTCCCTGATTCCACGGGCGTGACTTCGCGCTTCGCGGACTGTCCGCGTTGGCGCGCGCTCAGATCGCCTCTGGTTTGCGGTGTCCTGGCTTGTGCTCTTGGGTTGCGGCGAAGAGATTTTCCCGTGCGCGGCTCGTGATTGTCCGCGAGCCCCAGCAAACCCAAGCCCCTCGCTATGAAATCGCCCCTGCGTTCTCGATTCGTTCCCGGCCGGCGTGCGCTCTTCGCGCTCGGCCTCGCGGCCGCGCTCGCCACCGCATCTCGCGCCCAGGTGGCGCCCGGGCGCGGCGTCGACGCCGCCACGCTCGCCAAATACGACACTAACCGCAACGGCGTGCTCGATGGCAATGAGCAGGCTGCGCTCGACGCCGACATCCGCCGCGCCGCCGCCGCACCTCGCGCCACGTCCGGGGCCGGCGACTCCGCCGCGCGCGACGAAGTCGTCAAGCTTTCGCCCTTCGAGGTCACGACGGACACCAAGGGCTACTACGCCGCCAACACGATGTCCGGGACGCGCTTCAACACCAAGCTCGAGGACCTCGCTTCCTCCATCACCGTGATGTCGAAGGAGCAGATGGCGGACTTCGGCATGTTGGACATCAACGACGCGTTCCTCTACCTCGCCAGCTCCGAGGGCACGCACAACTACACCGATTTCGAGGTGAACCGAAACGGCGACGTGCAGGAGAACGTGAGCCTCAATCCCACCGGGGCCAACCGCGTCCGCGGCATCGCCGCCGCCAATGTCTCGCTCGGCAACTTCGAGACCATGAACCGCGTTCCGGTCGATCCTCTCGGCATCGAGGCCCTCGAACTCAGCCGCGGCCCCAACGCCACCATCTCCGGCCTCGGCAACCCGTCGGGCACGCTCAACATGGTGCCCGCCTCCGCCAACCTCTCGCGCAACCGCTCGCAGTTCGCCGCGCGCGCCGACAGTTACGGCGGCTACCGCACGAGCCTCGATCTCAACCGCGTGATCATCCCGCGCGTGCTCTCGTTGCGGGTCAACGGCGCCTTCCAGCACGACGGCTTCATCCGCAAGCCCTCCGGCGTGAACATCGTCCGCTACAACGGCATGATCAAATACTCGCCGTTCAAGAAGACCACCATCAGCGCCTCCTACAATGTGTATCGGATGAACGGCAACCGCCCCAATGCCAGCCCGCCCCGCGACAACATCTCCTATTGGATCGCGAATGGCCGCCCCACCTGGGATCCGGTCGCTCAGGTCATCCACGTCGGCGGCCAGACGCTCGGCCCCTTCGCCAATGAAAACGCGCCGTTCCCCGACTACTTCAATCGCAGCTTTACCGGCAGCGGGCGCTTCTACGCCTATGTCGGCCAGCGCGGCCTCGAGCTCCTCGGCACCAGCGGCTCCACCTCGAGCACCAACCCCGGCACCGGTTCCGGCACGCTCCGCTACCAATCGGTCAGCGCCGGCGCCGGCATCGCCGCCGGCCGTTTCACCGGCCAGCCGCTGTTCACCACCACCCCCAGTGTCAGCAGCCGGTCGCTCTACGACTGGTCCGAGCAGAACCTCCAGGCCATGAACCGCGTGATGGACCGCACGTTCACGAGCCTCGTGCAGATTGACCAGAACATCGTCGATCACCCGATGCACCGCGTCGACGCGCAGTTCGCGTTCTTCCGCGAGGATTCGCAGCGCTACACCCGCAACATCATGGGTGAGCTCAATGCCAACGGCCAGTCCGGCCAGCTCCTCATCGATCCCAACGAGCGTCTGATCGACGGCTCCCCGAATCCGTTTTTCCTTCGCCCCTACATGGGCGTCGACCAGCCCTTCACCACCTGGCAGCCGCAGAAGTGGGACACCTACCGGGCCCAAATCGGCTATCGCCTCGACTTCACGCAGGAAAAGGGAGCCCTCAAGTGGCTCGGCCTGCATCAGATCTCCGGCTACGACGAATACAAATACCGCATCAATCGCCGCTACGCCTACAAGGACGGCATCGCCAGCGCCCATGCGTGGATTCCGGCCGGCGCCTCGCGCGTCAACCAAGGCGCCATCGGTGGCGGCCCCGCCGCCGCCGCCAACATCACCCGCGGCTACTACCGCTACTACCTCGGCGACAACCAGGGTAACAACATCGACTACGCCCCCGCGGAATTCAGCTTCGGCAACTACCCCTTCTTCTACGGCAATCCGACGACCGGTTTTGTCCGCGAGCCCACGCTCATCAGCCAGATCGCGACGACCGACCGCACCGGCGCCGGCAACAACTCGAAGACGATCCTCAAGACCCTCGGCGGCGTCATCCAAAGCCATTTCTTCGACAGCCGCATCGTCACGACCTTGGGCAAACGCTCCGACCAGCAGTTCGTGAAGAACGGCTCCACGCCCCAGCGCCTCAACGCCGATGGCATGTCCTTCGACTACGAGTCCATCAACCATTGGGCCGCCGGCGACTACCGTTTCAACGAGGGCGACACGACCCAGAAAGGCGTTGTGGCACGGCCGTTCCGGGGTTGGGGGTTCGTGAATCGGCTGGCGCAGGGTTCGGGCACGGAGCGTTTCCTGGGTCAGGCGCTCAATGGCCTCTCGCTCTCCTACAATCGGTCCGACTCGTTCCGCCCTCAGGACCCACGGGTGGACCTCTACCTCCGCCCGCTGCCGAATCCGTCCGGTCAGGGCAAGGACTACGGTTTCGCGCTCAATCTCTTCGACAACAAGTTCGTCCTCCGTGTGAACAGCTACGAGACCAAGCAGCTCAAGACGCGCGGCGGCGACGCTGGCACGATCGCGCAGCGCGTCACGCGCACGGATGTGGCTTCCACCGCCGCCTTCCTCCTTCAGACTCAGGCCCTCGCATGGGTCGCCGCCACCAACCCGACGTGGACCCAGTCACAGATCGAGACCGAGGTCGGCCGCCAGATGGGTATTCCGTGGGAGCGGCAGCTGGCGATCGAGGCCGCGTTCGATGCCGGCCAGATATCCTCGACCAACGACATCATCGCCACCGGCAAGGAGATTGAGCTCAACTACAACCCCACGAATTATTGGACTGTCGCCGCCTCGATCACGAAGAACGAGTCCAAGAACGCCAACGTCTCCAAGGACATCGCCCAGTGGATCAGCGAGCGCATGCCCGTCTGGACGACCATTCGCGATCAGCGCACGGGCCAGCTCTGGTGGAACACCAACTACGGCGGCGCGCAGACCGCCGCGCAGAATTTCGCGGTCTTCGTTGGCTCGCCCTATGCCGTCGTGCAGCAGTCCGAAGGCACGCCGCAGCCCAACATCCGGAAATACTCCGCGCGCTTCAGCACCAACTTCAAGTTCGCCGGCATCACGCAGCACGAGCAGCTGAAGAAGTTCGAGGTCGGCGGCGCGCTGCGTTTTGCCGACAAGGGCTTCCTCGGCTACTACGGCGTGCAGAAGCTCCCCGCCACCATCACCGACCTCGACCGCAACAACCCGATCTGGGACCGCGGTGATTTCTTTGGCAAGAAGACCTCCGGTCACTACTCGCTCGACGTCAATTTGCGCTACCGCACCCGGCTCTGGGCCAACCGTGTCGGCGCAAGCTTCCAGCTCAACATCCGCAACCTCCAGGAAGCGGGAGACCGATTGCAGCCCATCGGCGCTTTCCCCGACGGCACGCCCCACACCTACCGCATCGTCGATCCGCGACAGTTTATCCTGAGCGCGACGTTTGATCTATAGCGGTGGCCCAGGCTGGATTTGCGGGTGCGGACGAGCGGGCGTCGCCCCGGACGCGCCGGCATCGACTCTAGGGGCCTTGCCGACGCCGCCCCGCCTGCCCGAATAATTCCTTGTCATGGGCGCCTGCCGCCGGATTTGCTTTCCCGCTGGCTCGGACGCTTAGCTCAGTTGGTTAGAGCACCTCGTTTACACCGAGGGTGTCGGGGGTTCGAGTCCCTCAGCGTCCACCATTCCCATTTTTCATCCAAACCTCCATGCGACACACGATCTCCGTCCTCGTTGAGAACAAGTTCGGCGTTCTGGCGCGCGTTTCCGGGCTGTTTTCCGGCCGCGGCTTCAACATCGACTCCCTCAACGTCGCGCCCACGCACGATGCCTCGCTCTCGCGCATCACTGCCGTGCTGAAGGGCGACGAGGCCCAGCTCGAGCTCTGCATCCGTCAGCTCCGGAAGCTCATCAATGTGGTCGAGGTGATCGACTTCAAGGACGGCCAGTCGGTCGACCGCGAGCTCGTCCTCGTGAAGGTGAAGGCCGATGCCCAGACTCGCTCCGAGATTGTCCAGATTGCCGACATCTTTCGCGCGAAAATCGTCAACCTCGCCGCCGACAACCTCATCATCGAGCTCACCGGCTCCGACGAGAAGGTGACCGCGCTCCTCAGCCTGCTCGCGCCCTTCGGCATCATCGAGCTCGCCCGCACTGGGCGTCTTGCCTTGAAGCGCTGAAGCCGCGCTTCGCACTTTCCAAATCGAAAATCGAGAATCCCAAATCGAAAATCTCATCATGCCCGCCAAAGTCTACACCGACAAAGACGCCGATCTCGGCGTGTTCGCCAACAAAACGCTCGCCATCCTCGGCTACGGGTCGCAGGGCCACGCCCACGCGCTCAACCTGAAGGACAGCGGTTGCAAGGTCATCATCGGCCTCTATCCCGGCTCCAAGTCCCGCGCCGTCGCGGAGCAGCACGGCTTCGAGGTCTTCGACACCGCCGAGGCCGTGCGCCGAGCCGATGTCATGATGGTCGGCTTGCCCGACATGAAGCAGGCCGACGTCTACCTGCAGGACATCCTCCCCAATCTCTCCAAGGGCAAGACGCTCCTCTTCTCGCACGGCCTGTCCGTTCACTTCGGCCTCATCAAGCTGCACAAGGACATCGACTGCATCATGGTCGCGCCCAAGGGCCCCGGCCACATGGTCCGCCGCCTCTACGCCGAGGGCAAGGGCATGCCCGCCCTCGTCGCCGTCGCGCAGGACAAGTCCAAGAAGGCCCTCAAGACCGCGCTTGCCTGGGCCAAGGGCATCGGGTCCACCCGCGCCGGCGTGCTCAAGACCTCCTTCAAGGAAGAGACCGAGACCGATCTTTTCGGCGAGCAGGCCGTGCTCTGCGGTGGCGCCAGCGCGCTCGTGCAGGCGGGCTTCGAGACGCTCGTCGAGGCGGGCTACCAGCCCGAGATGGCCTACTTCGAGTGCCTCCACGAACTGAAGCTCATCTGCGATCTGATGTATGAGTCCGGCATCGCCGGCATGCGCTTCTCGATCTCCGAGACCGCGAAATACGGCGACATCACCCGCGGCCCGCGCGTCGTGAACAAGAAGACCAAGGCCGAGATGAAGAAGATCCTTAAAGAGATCCAGACCGGCAAGTTCACCAAGCAGTGGGTGGCGGAATACAAGGGCGGCCTGAAGAACTACAACAAGCTCCTGAAGGCCGGCGAAGCCCACAAGATCGAGAAGACCGGAGCCTACCTCCGCTCGATGATGCCTTGGATGACCAAGAAGAACATCAAGGGCGTGCAGGCTTCCTACTCCTGATCCGGGCCGGCGACTCTGCATTTCGAAGGCGCAGAGATTCGCTCTCTGCGCCTTCTGTTTTTCCCGATGACCAAACTTGTCCTCGCCACGCGCAAAAGCCCGCTCGCCCTCGCGCAGGCCGAGATGGTGGCCGCGCATCTGCGCAACCAGCTCGGGGTCGAGACCGAGCTGCGGAGAATCGTCACAACCGGCGACAAGCAGGCGGACTGGTCCCTGGAGCAGCGCGGCGGCAAGGGCCTTTTCACGAGTGAGCTCGAGGCCGCCGTCGAGCAGGGCAAGGCGGATGTGGCGGTGCACAGTTGCAAGGACCTGCCCGGCGATATGCCGGCCGGCCTCGCCATCGGCGGCTACCTGCCGCGCGCCGATGCGCGCGATGTGCTGGTCCTGCGCGCCGGCGTGGATGCGCCGGCCACGATCGCGACGGGCTCCCCGCGCCGACGCCGGCAAATCGCGCGCTTGTTCCCCGATGCCGTGTTCACCGAGCTGCGCGGCAACGTCGACACCCGCCTGAAGAAGATCGCGGATCAGTCCGTGGCCGACGGCACGATCCTCGCCGCGGCGGGTTTGAAGCGCCTCGGCATCGACACGTGGCCGGGCCTCGAATTTGCGCCGCTCGACTACGAGCAGATGGTGCCCGCTGTCGGCCAAGGCGCCATCGCGGTGCAGTGCCGGGTTGATGATGCGGCGAAGTTCGCCGCCGTCTTTGATGGTGCCACGATGCGTGCGGTGACGATGGAGCGGGCCTTCCAGGCCGCGCTCGGCGGCGGCTGTCACACGGCGCTCGGTGCCCACGTCGTGGGCGAGACGCTTCACCTCTTTCACGAGCAGTGCGGCGTCGTCACCGTTTCGCTGCGACCGGAGGATTTTTCCGACCCCGACGCCGCCGCGGCCCACGTGCTGCGAGACCTCCACTTGATTTCATGACCGCTTCTCCCCCTCTTTCCAGCCGTCGGATCGCCGTCACTCGCGCGCGCGAGCAATCGCCCGAGCTGGCCGCCAAGCTTGTCGCGCTCGGCGCCGAGGTGATCGAGCTGCCGCTCATCGCCGTGAAGAGGGACATCGACCTCCACTCGCTGCACGACGTGCTCTCCGAGCTCGGCAGCTACGACTGGATCGTGTTCACCAGCGCCAATGGCGTGCGATTCTTCTTCGATGAGTTCCTGCGCGTCTACGACGACATCCGCTCGCTCGGCCTGCTCCGCTTTGCCGCTGTCGGCGACACCACCGCCGCCGCCATCCGCGAGAAACACCTCAAGATCGAGTGCCAGCCCAAAGTCGCCACCGGCGCCGCGCTCGCCGACGACCTGATCGCCACCGGCAGCTTGGACAGCGCCAAGGTGCTCGTGATTTCGGGCAACCTCAACCGGGAGGAACTGGTGCAGAAACTCGAGGAAGCCCGCGCCATCGTCGACCGTCTCCAGGTCTACAAGACCGAGAAAACCGACCTCAGCGCCGATCCCGTGGCCGCGGATTTTCGGGCGCGTGGCGCCGATGCGATCCTGTTCGCGAGTTCGTCGGCGGTGCAGTCCTTTGTGGACCAAGCCGCAGCGCTGAAGCTCGGCAAGAACGCGAAGCGCCCCCTCGCCGGCAGCATCGGCCCGCAGACGAGCGAGACGATGAAAAAGGTGGGCATGCCGATCGACTTCACGGCCAAGACGCCAAGCCTCGACGCGCTGGTGGAGGCGCTGGTGAAGAAACTGGGCTGAACCTCCCGATGATCGACGGCATCCGAGTCAAGGTCTGCGGGCTCAGCTCGCTTGTCGACGCGGAATTCGCCGATCGGTGCGGGGCGGATTTCCTCGGGTTTATTTTTCACCCTCAGTCGCCGCGGGGCATCTCGCTCGCGCAATTTCAGGCGATGGCGCCGCGGCTGCCGCAGCGCCGCAAGGTCGCCGTCTCGGTCGAGCCGACGCTCGACACGCTCGCGGCGCAGCGCGACGCGGGTTTCGACTATTTCCAGATTCACCACCGGCTCGAAGTGCCGGAGTCCGACCTTCGCGCATGGTCGGAGCTCGTCGGGCACAAGCATCTGTGGCTCGCGCCGAAGCTCCCGCCCGGCACGGGGGTTCCCGCCGCCGTCCGCGCCGCGGCGAAGTTCATCCTCTTCGACACCTTTCACGCCGCTGGCTTCGGCGGTTCGGGGAAGACCGGCGATTGGGCCGGCTTCGCGCGCGCGCAGGCCGCGCACCCGGAAAATTTCTGGATCCTCGCGGGCGGGCTCAACCCGGAGAATATCGGCGAGGCGCTGCGCGCGAGCGGCGCCAAGTTCGTCGATGTGAACAGCGGAGTCGAATCCGCGCCGGGCGTGAAGGACGAGGCGAAGCTGAAGCGCTTCATCGTGCGACTGCACGAGGCGGCCACGGCCGGCCGCTAGGCGGGCGCGTCAGGCGGCCGCGGGCGTCCGCTCGTGCTCGAGCAGCCGGCGCTTGATGTCTTCGCCAAACGCGAAGCCCGTGAGCGAGCCGTCGGCGCCGATGACGCGATGGCATGGGATGATCACGCAGATAGGATTGGTGGCGTTGGCACGGCCGACGGCGCGCGCGGCGTCGGGATTTCCGATGGCGGCGGCCAGCTGGGCATAGGTGCGCGTCTCGCCCCGCGGAATCGCGCGGAGCGCCGCCCACACGCGTTGCTGGAAGGGCGTGCCGCTGGCCGCGAGCGTCACCGTGAAGTCCCGCCGCTTGTTTTCAAAGAACTCGGTGATCTCGCGGCGCACCACGGCGGCGCGGGTCGGATCGTGGATCACTTCGTCCGGCGTGAATCGCTCGCGCAGCTCGGGCAGGCCGCCGAAGGCGGTGGCGATGACGGA
>JAEUHB010000255.1 GCA_016794665.1 Opitutaceae bacterium | reverse complement strand
GAGCGCGAGCGCCGTGAAGCACAGCGCAAGCGCGGCGGCGAAGCGGGGCAGGGCAGGGCGGGGCATGGGCGGGCGCGACGATGCGGCGACGACGCGCGGTTTGTCGAGCGCGCGCGCGGCTTGTCTTTGCGCGCGGCGGAGCAAGGGTTGCCCCCGCCCATGCTCTCCGCCCATCTGATGCGATTCGCTGCGCTGCTCCTTCCGGTGCTCGCTCTGGCGGCGGAGCCAAGGTTTTCCTCGCTGCCGGAACTGCCGCCCGGGCCCGGCCAGACGCGACAGGCGGGACAGGCGGCGCCGTTCGCCGGCGTGCATGGCGACGCGCTGATCGTCGCGGGGGGTGCGAATTTTCCGCACGCGATGCCGTGGGACGGCGGTGCCAAGGTCTGGTGGGATGAGGTCTTCGTGCTCGAGCGCGGCGCGGACGCGTGGCGCACGGGAAAAAACCTGAAGCTGCCCCGGCCGCTCGGCTATGGCTTCAGTTTCAGCACGCCGGAAGGGGTCGTGTGCGTGGGTGGCTGTGACGCGACCCAGTGTTATCGCGAGGTGTTCCTGCTCGCTTGGGATGCGCGGCGAACGGAACTGACCACGACCGCGCTGCCACCGCTCCCCGCGCCCCTGGCGTTCATGGCGGGTGCGCAGCTCGGCTCGGTGATCTTCGTGCTCGGCGGTCAGCACGACATGAAGCCGGGTGCGCCGACGCGGTCATTTTTTGCGCTCGATCTCGCGAAACGCGGCCGGACGGGGGATTTTAGGTGGGAGGAGCTGCCGGCGTGGCCCGGCCCGGCTCGCATCGTGCCGGTGGCGGCAGGGCTAGGCGGGAAGGTATTTCTCTACAGCGGGCGCGAGCCGCGGCCGGGCCGGGCGGCCCACATCCTCGCGGACGCGTTCGCCTATGATCCCGCGGTGCGCGCATGGCGGGCGGTCGCGGCGCCGCCACGTGCGGTGATGGCCGCGGCGGCCTCGGTGGTTGGCGGAGAAATTTGGATCCTCGGCGGTGACGACGGGAAAATTTTCGCGCAGCTGGAGGCGTTCGACCTCGGGGTCAGCTCGCCGGCGGTGGCGAAGCGCGGAATCCTGGAGACCCACCCCGGATTCGCGCGGGATATCCTCGCCTATGATCCGCGGCGGGATGCGTGGCGCCAAGTCGCGCTCGCGCCGGAGCCGTTGCCTGTCACCACGATTGCAGTGCCGTGGGGCGGCGCGATCATCTTGCCGACCGGCGAGGTGCGTCCCGGTGTTCGCACTACGGCGGTTTTGCGCGTGGCGCCGGCGGCGCGCTGAATTTACGCGGCGTTTGCATCGCGGCGCTGGACAACGCCGGAAACCGGGCGACAGTTCGCGCGAGCCTCCGCGGCTCCGGCGGAACATTTCCGGCCGGTTCGTTTTCAATCCATCGCCCCGATGAAAAACCACACCCGTCGATTCGCGCTGGCCATGCTGGCCGGCTTCGCGCCGGCGCTCTCGGTTCCGCGCGCCACCGCCGCGGAATACGACCAGCGGCTAGGCAACCTTTCCACCCGCGCGCAGGTCGGCACGGGCGGCAACATCATGATCACCGGCTTCGTCGTGCAGGAGGGCGCGCCCAAGCGGGTGCTCATCCGGGCGGTCGGCGCCCGGCTCGCGCAGGCGCCGTTCAACGTCGCGGGCGTGCTCACCAATCCGCAGCTGCAGCTGTTCAACTCCGCCGGCGTGCTTGTGCTGGCCAACGACAACTGGTCGGTGGCCGATGCCGCGACCATGAACTCGGTGGGCGCCTTTGCCCTCACCAATGGCAGCCAGGATGCGGCGCTCGTCGCCACGCTCTCGCCTGGCGCCTACACCGCTCAGGTGAGCGGCGTGAACAATGCCACGGGCGTCGCCATCCTGGAGATTTACGACGTGTCCGGCTCCGCGCGCCTGATGAACCTGTCGACGCGGGCGGTTGTGGGCAGCGGTGCCAACGGTCTCTTCTCCGGCCTTTCGGTCGCCCCGGGTGGCGGGGCGCGGCGAGTGCTGGTGCGCGCGGTCGGTCCCGCGCTTGGGGCCTTTGGCGTCGCCGGCCCGCTGGCCGATCCTGCAATCGCAATCCTCGACTCCGCCGGCCGCCAGATCGCCGGCGGTGCCAACGACAACTGGGAGACGGCGGGCGCAGCGGCGCTTACGGCGGCGTTTGCGCAGGCGGGCGCGTTTTCTCTCCCCGCGGGCAGCCGTGACGCTGCCCTGCTCCTCGATGTTCCGCCCGGCAACTACACCATCCAAGTCCCCGGCGTCGCCGGCGCCACCGGCCCGGCGCTCGTCGAGGTTTATGATCTCTCTCCGGAGAACCTCGCGACGGTGAGCGTGGCGTCGACGGTGCCGACGACCGACACCACCACGCGGACGCCGGCCGTCTTCACGTTTTCGCGCGTCGGCCTCACGACCACGCCCGTGACCGTGAGCTTCACGCTCGGCGGCACGGCGGTCTCGGGCGTGGACTATGATCCGGTGCCGGGCACGCTCACAATCCCCGCGGGCGCGACCTCCGCGACGCTGCGCCTCACGCCCCGCGCCAATCCCGAGAACCTCAACAACCGCTCCGTCACCCTCACCCTCAACGCCAACCCCGCCTACGGCGTGGGCGCCGCTGATCGCGCAGGCGCCACCATCTACGCCAACTCCGGCTCGCTCTACATTTCCACGCTGCGCCCGCTGGCCGGCGTGAACGCTTCCACGGCCTACGGCACCTCGACGGTGCAACTCGCGCCGGACGAGAAATCGGCCTATGTGAATGTGACGTTTTCCAATCTCAGCTCGCCTGAAGTCGTCGCGCACCTAGCGATCGACGGGAACTATGTGTTCAACCTCCCGCAGGGCCAGGTCACGAATGCGCTGTGGACGTTTGAACCGGTAGGGACCTACTCGACCGCGGACCTGATTGCGGCGCTGAAAGCCGGTCGTGTGACCGTGAGCATCGATTCTGCGAATTTCCCGGCGGGTGAGCTCGGCGGCAATTTTGTGCGCAGCAGCGGCGCCTCGGTCTTCAACGCTCCCGCCTCCCCGCCGTCGCTCGACCTCTCGCGCGTGGGAGTCTTTGACGCGGCGCGCTTCCTCACGCAGGCGACATTTGGTCCGAGCCAGGCCGACCTATCCTCGCTCATGGCCAAGGGCTACGCCTCATGGATCAACGAGCAGATGGCGTTGCCGGCGTCGAGTCATCGTGAAGCGACGATGGCCGACTTCGCTGCGATCAACGCCGGCGGCCAGAACGCAGTGAACAACGTGAACACCCGCCCCGGCGGCGTGCACCGCCAGGCTGCATGGTGGAAGATCGCCGTCACCGGGCAGGACCAGCTCCGCCAGCGCGTGGCCTTCGCGCTGAGCCAGATTCTCGTCGCCTCCGACGCCAACGCGACCATCGCCGCTTGGCAGGAAGGTGCCGCCAACTACTACGATATTTTTTCGCGCGGTGCCTTCGGCAATTTCCGCCAGGTGCTCGAGGAAGTCACGGTCAGCCCCATCATGGGAGTCTACCTTTCCTCGCTGCGCAACGCCAAGGCCACCTTCAACGCGCAGGGCCAGCCCATCACGCTCGCCGACGAAAACTACGCCCGCGAGATCATGCAGCTTTTCACCATCGGCCTGCACGAACTCAATCCCGACGGCACCGTGCGCCTCGACCCCGCTGGCCAGCCAATCCCCACCTATACCCAGGCCACGATCGTGGAGCTGGCCAAGGTCTTCACCGGCTGGTCCTTTGCCAACCCCGCGGCGGGTGCGACGGCAAACAACAATCTCTTCCGCGGTGGCGCGGCGGACTATGTCAACCCGATGATGCTCTGGCCGGCTTTTCACGACGACTCGGCCAAGACCATCTTTGGCGGCAAAGTCATCCCCGCCGCGCAGGGCGGCGTGAAAGACCTCAAGGACGCGCTCGATGCGCTCTTTGAGCACCCGAACACCGGTCCGTTCATCAGCCGCCAGCTCCTCCAGCGGCTAGTGACAAGCAACCCGAGCCCCGGCTACGTCTACCGCGTGGCGCAAGCTTTCGCCAACAACGGCGCCGGTGTGCGCGGCGACCTGGGCGCGGTGGTGCGCGCGATCCTGATGGATTACGAGGCGCGCTCGCCGGCGGTCGCCGCCACGGTGACCTTTGGCAAGATGAAGGAGCCGCTCCTTCGCGCCACGGCGATGTTCCGGGCCTTCTATGCCACCTCCAACAGCGGCCGCCTGCCGATCGCCAACCCGGAGAACAACCTCTTCCAAGCCGCGCTGCGTGCGCCGACCGTGTTTAACTTCTACGAGCCCGACTTCGTCTTCCCCGGCGCGATCGCGGCGGCGGGCCTCTACGCCCCGGAATTCCAAATCCTCAACGGCATCTCCTCCCTGCTGCAGCCGAATTTCTACTATGGCTACATCTATGCCAACCGCTCAGCCACCGACCCCAACCAGCAGACAATCGGCCTGAATTTGGATGGTTGGCTGCCGCTCGCCCGCACGCCGCAGACCCTCGTCGACTCGATCAACCTTTTGCTCGCCGGTGGCGCGATGCCCAAGGCCGCCAGCGACCGAATCGTCGCCGCGGTCTCCGCCATGCCCGCCGGCACCGGCGCGACTTACGGTGCAGCCGACCTCGAGCGCGTGCGCTCTGCCATCTACTTGTCCGTCACCTCACCCTACGGCGCCATCCAGAAATAACACCCGCCATGAACCCGAAGAATCCCGTCATCGACCCGAATCGTCGCAAGTTCCTCGGCCAGTGCTGCGCGGCTGTCAGCGCCACCGGCATGCTCTCCACGCTCGCTCAGCTCCGGCTGATGGGTGCAGTCGCTAGCCCCGACAACGGCCCGCAGCTGCCCGCGCGGGCCGGCGCCCTCCCGCCGGATTACAAGGCCCTCGTCTGCCTCTTCCTCGCGGGCGGCAACGACGCCAACAACATGATCGTGCCTTTCGACACCGCAGGCTACAACGCCTACGCTTCTGCCGCTGGCCGTGGCGCCATCGCGCTGCCGCAAAACCAGCTCCAAGGAATCACGCCGACCAACAGCGATGGGCGCGCGTGGGCGCTGCACTCCAGTTTGAATGCGGATGTGGCTGGCACCAATAACACCGGTCTCAAGTCGCTGTTCGACGCCGGCAAGATGGCCCTCCTTGGCAACGTCGGCACGCTCGTCGTTCCAACGACCAAGGCGCAATACAGCGCCCGCTCTGTGCCGCTGCCACCGCAGCTCTTCTCGCACAACGACCAGCAGGTGGAGTGGCAGAGCAGCGTGCCGGACAAACCGTTTTCTACGGGTTGGGGCGGCCGCCTCGCGGACCTTACGAATGCCTTCAATGGAAACTCGACCATCTCCATGTCCATCAGCCTGAACGGGCAGAACTCGTTCCAGGTCGGCCGCAACGTCGTCCAGTTTGCGGTGAACCAGAACGGCGCGATTTCGCTGACCGGTTCCTCGACGAGCGCCACTGCCCCTGCCGGGCTCCGCACGCGTGCCCAGAATGACCTTCTCGCGCAGGCAAACGGCAACCTATTCGAGACCGCGTTCGCAGGCATGACCCAACGGGCAATCTCTGACAGCGCCATGCTTTCGGCCATCCTTTCGGGCAACCCGCCGTTCACGACTGCGTTCTCCAACTCCGGCCTCGGCCAACAGCTACGGACCATTGCCCGGCTTATCGCAGCCGCGCCGCAGCTTGGCCTGAAACGCCAGATTTTCTTCGCCCGCATCGGCGGATGGGACCTCCATGATGCGCAGCTCGGCGCGCATGCCAACCTGTTTGCCGACGTGAGCCGAAACGTCGCCGCCCTCTACCGCACCACGGTTGAACTCGGCGCGGCCGATCAGGTGACTACCTTCACGGCCTCTGATTTCGGCCGCACCTACAACACCAACGGCGACGGGTCCGACCACGGCTGGGGCTCCAACCATTTTGTCGTTGGTGGGGCGGTCAAAGGCGGTGACATTTTTGGCCGCATGGCCGACCTCACCATTCGCGGCCCCGACGATGCGGGCAACCGCGGCATGTGGATTCCCACGACCAGCGTGGACGAATACTCCGCCACCCTCGCGTCCTGGTTCGGCGTCAGCCCGACCAATTTGCCGGTTGTGCTCCCGAATATCGGCCGTTTTGCCCGGCCCAACCTCGGGTTCATGAACGCCTGAGTTCGAGTTGGGCCTGAACGGGTATTTGCCGCAACCGTTTGGGCCGGGGCTGGACAAAATGGCCTGAAGCTTGTTCACTTATGCTCGTTACCAAGAGCTGTGAACGGCGTCTCAATCGCACCCCACAACCCCGATTTCTGCCCGATGAAAAAAATCACTGGCCCCGCAAGGGCGATGCTTGCCTGCGCACTGTGTGCGCTCACGTCAGTCTCGGCTGCTGACAACGATCGCGTCGCGAACCTCTCGACCCGCACCCAAGTCGGCACCGGCGCCAATGTCGCCGTGGTTGGTTTCGTGATCGGGCCCGGTGGCCCGAAGAACGTGCTCATCCGCGCGGTCGGTCCTGCCCTCGGCAGTTTCGGCGTTGCCGGGACCTTGGGTGACCCGCGCATCGACCTCTACGATAGCTCGACGCCGGCCCGGCTTATCACATCAAACGACAACTGGCAGACGACCGTGGCCGGCTCCACGGCCGCGACGGCGGCGACTTTCACCACGGTGGGCGCCTTTGCGCTTGGCAATGGCAGCCGCGATGCGGCGCTCGTCGCCACGCTGGGGCCGGGAGCATACACCGCGCAAGTCACCGGTGTTGCGAACGCTTCCGGCATCGCGTTGGTCGAGGTATACGATGTCACCGGCCCCGCACGCCTGATGAACCTCTCCACCCGCGCACAGGTGGGCACCGGCGGAGGCATCATGATTTCGGGTCTCTCCATCGCACCCGGTCGTGGCTTGCGCAAGTTCCTCGTGCGCGCCGCGGGCCCGACGCTCGGCAGCTTCGGTGTTGCTGGCACGATCGCTGATCCGGCGATTGCGATTCTCGACGGTGCCGGACAGCAGATTGCCTCCAACGACAACTGGGGCACGGGCAACGCGACCGCCATCTCGACGGCCTTTGCCGAGGCAGGCGCATTCGGTTTCACCGCCGGTTCCCGCGATGCGGCCATGCTCGTCGACCTTGAGCCCGGCAAGAATTATACGATCCAGGTGAGCGGTGTCGGCAATACCACCGGTCTCGCGCTCGTGGAGGTCTATGACATGACAGCCGAGGGCGCGGCTGCGGTTAATGTTGCTGCCACGACGGCTACCACCGACACCCGCGGTGCCCCCCCCGCGATCTTCACGATCACCCGCGGCGGCATCACGACCGCGCCTCTCACGGTTTACTACGAGATACGCGGCACGGCTGTGCCTGGCGTGGATTACACGGCCCTGCCCGGCAGCGTCACGATTCCCGCCGGAGCGACGAGCGCTACCGTGGTGATTGCCCCGTTGGCTGGCGGTGGCGCCAATGCGATCAACAAGGACGCTACGCTCGTCCTCACGTCCGGGCCCGGCTACACCGTCGGGAGCAGCAGCGCTGCCGATGTCACCATCTTCTACAATCCTGGCACGCTTTACATCGCCACGCTGCGGCCGCCGGCGGGTGTCACGGCTACGACGGCGTTTGGCACTGCCACGATCCAGTTGAGCAACGACAACCGTTTCGCGGTCGTCAGCCTTAATTTCTCCAATCTCAGTTCGCCCGAAACCGTGGCGTATCTCCGCTTCGGCAATGGCAACGAAGTGGGCGCGGACCTCCTGCGCCTGCCTAACGGCCAGGTCAACGGCGTGTCGTGGATTTTCCAGTCCACCGGCGCGCTCACCGCCGCAGACATCGTGCAAGGGATCAAGGAAGGCCGGATTTTCCTCACCATTGAGTCAGCCAACTTCCCGAACGGTGAGCTCCGCGGCACGTTCATCCAGACGAGCGGTTCGCTGGCTTTCTCGCCGCCGCCCACGCCCGCGCCGCTGGCCGACCTCCCGCTCACCGCCAATGACGCTGCTCGCTTCCTCATCCAGGGAACTTTCGGGCCCACTCGGACGGAAATTGATGCGCTCGCGGGCAAGCGCCGCGCCGACCTCAATGCTTGGATCTCCGCCCAGATTGCGCTGCCGGCTTCGCTCCACCTGCCGGCGGTTGACGCTGACTATCAGGCCTACACGGCGATCCTCGACAATCCGCAGTATTCGCAGGCCAACCGGCAAGCCGCTTGGTGGAAGCTCGCCCTCACCGCGCCTGATCAGCTCCGCCAGCGTGTGGCGTTCGCGTTGAGCGAAATTCTCGTGGTCTCGGACACCAACGGCATGCTCGGAAACAACGCCCGCGCGCTGACCAACTACTACGACATCCTCGTCCGCGGCGCATTCGGCAACTACCGGCAGGTTCTTGAGGAAGTCACCCTCAGCCCGATGATGGGCATCTACCTCTCGTCGCTCCGCAACGGCAAGGCGACCTTCAACGGAGCCGGCCAATTGCTCACCGCCGCCGACGAGAACTACGCCCGCGAGGTCATGCAGCTGTTCACCGTCGGCACGAACCTCCTGCAGCCGGATGGCACCCTGAAACTCGATCCGCTGGGTGTTCCGATTCCCAGCTACGACAACACCACCATCACCGAGATGGCGAAGATCTTCACGGGTTGGGCCTACTACTCCGCCAACCCGGTGCCGAACTTCCGTGGCGAACCGGTTAACAACATGCAGCCCATGATGCTCTACCCGGCCTTCCACGACGACCGGCCCAAGACCATCATCGGCGGCATCACCATCCCCGCCAACCAAGGTGGCGCCAAGGACCTTAAGGACACGCTTGACGCCCTTGTCGCCCATCCCAACACCGCGCCGTTTATCTCGCGGCAGCTCATCCAGCGGCTTGTAACCTCGAATCCGAGCCCAGGCTATGTCTATCGTGTCGCGCAGGTCTTCACCAACAATGGCGCTGGTGTCCGTGGCGACCTTGCGGCTGTGACCCGCGCCATCCTGATGGACAACGAGGCGCGGTCCAACGAAGTCGCCGCGACCGCCGCCTTCGGCAAGCTGAAGGAACCGCTCCTCCGGGCGACCGCGGTGCTCCGCGCGTTCAATGGTGGAGCGAACAATGAGCGCTTCACCATCACGAACCCCGAGACCACGCTCGCGCAGGCCGCGCTCCGGGCCCCCACGGTGTTTAACTTCTTCGAGCCCGGTTTCGTTCAGGCCGGCGTGCTGGCCACGGCCGGATTGGTCGCCCCGGAATACCAGATTATCACCGACACCACGGCCATATCGATGCCCAATCAGCTGTGGAATTACATTTACGCTGGCCGCACCGGCATTCCTGGCACGACTTCCACGCTCAATCCCGCCGAGGCCACGGTCGGCGTCCGGTTCGACAACACGATCCTCGCAATGGCCCGGACGCCCCAGGCGTTGGTCGACTACGCCAACCTTGTGCTCGCGGCCGGTTCGCTCCCCAAGGCTGTCACCGATCGCTTCGTTGCCGCCATCACGGCGATGCCAAATAGCACCGCCGCCACTTTCGGCGCCACTGACCTCGAGCGCGTGCGCTCGGCCATCTACCTCACGATTTCCGTCCCGCAAGGCGCCATCCAGAAATAACCAGCCCGCCATGAATCCCAAGACGACCGCCCCCGATCTCTCCCGCCGCAACTTCGTCGGTGCGTGCTGCTCCGCCGTCGGTGCCACTGGCTTCCTTTCGTCGCTCGCGCAGCTCCGCCTTATCGGCGCGGCGGCGGCCGACTCGTCTTCGACTCCGACCCGCGCTGCGGCACCACAGTCGGACTACAAGGCGTTGGTCTGCCTCTTCCTTGCCGGCGGTAACGATGCCAACAACCTTATCGTCCCCACTGACAACGCCACCTACGCTGCCTACACGGGTGGCCGTGGCGTCCTGTCGCTGCCTCAGGCGAGCGTTCTGCCCATCACGCCCAAGACAAGTGACGGCCGCACGTGGGGCCTGCACCCTGCGATGACCGAGCTGCGCAACCGGTTCAACGAAGGCAAGCTCGCCCTCCTCGCCAATACCGGCACGCTCAGCCACCCGCTCACCAAACAGCAATACCTCACCCGGCCTGACCTGCGGCCGATGCAGCTGTTTTCGCACAATGATCAGCAGGTCGAGTGGCAGACCAGCGTCCCCGACAAGCCCTTCAATGAAGTTGGCACCGGCTGGGGTGGGCGAATGGCCGACCTCATCAACGCGCTCAATTCCAACAACCGCATCTCGATGTCGATGACGGTGAACGGGCAGAATACCTTTCAGGTTGGCCGCTCGGTGCAGCAGTATGCCGTGGGCACCACGGGTGCTATCGCGCTCACGGGCAACGGCACGGGCACCTCGGTCAACGGCCTGCGCACCGCCGCGCTCAACGACGCCCTCGTCGCGCAGAACGCCAATCTCTTCGAGACCGCTTTTGGCGGCCTCAC
>JAEUHB010000191.1 GCA_016794665.1 Opitutaceae bacterium | reverse complement strand
GGCATCGGTGCGTTCATAGCGGAGACCGGTGAGCACTTTCAGGCGGTTGTGAAAGAGACCAAGCTCGGCCTGCAGGTAGCCGGCGGTCACGTCTTCCTGCAGCCACTCGGAGTTGTTGAGGCGGAACAGTTCCTCGGCGGTCGTCTGCGCGGCTGTCTTGGAAAAGAGATTCGGGTTGGCCTGGAACGCACGCAGGGCGTTGGCCGTGGAGACGTAGGGCATGTTCCGGAAGCCGAAGTTTTCCGGTTGGTTCACATAGATCGTGTTGCGGAAAAGCGCGGGCGAATCGGGCGTCGCGGGATTTCCGTCGGGGCCGTTGTAGTTCCAGTTGATGCTCTCGCGGCGGACATCGCGGGTCTGCTCGCGGCGCAGGCCGCCGATCTGAAGCGCCGCGGGGAATGACAGGGCCGGCAGGGTTTTGCGCACATCAAGTTTGCCGTTGGCGAGGCTGTCGCGGATGACGCGCGGCGTGGAGGTGGCGGAGTTGACCTGGTAGTTGTCTAGGTTGGTGAGATCGAAGGGGCGCTCGGCGTTGTCGAAAACTTGGATCGACTGCGGTCGGATGTCGTCGATGCGCGCGAAGCTTACGCGGACGGGAGCGCGGTTGGTGATGACGAGCGCGCGGAAGCGGCCGTGGATGGTGTCCTGGTAGCCGCCGGAGGAATTGGAGAGGCCGAGCGCGGCGACGATGCGCCAGTCGCCGTCATCGTGGCGGTAGCGCAGGCCGATGGCCTCGGTGTCGAGCTGCTGGCGGACGCCCGCGCCGCCGTTGCCGATGGTGATCGCACCGCGGCCGGTGGCGCCAGAGGTGAAGTCGTCGCCGAACGTGAGCGGCACCCCGGTGGCGGGCACGGGCACGCCGTTGGTGCCGGTGGTCAGCGAGAGGGAGGCGTTGGAACGGTCGGAGACGAAGCGGCTGCGCTCGAGGTTGAAGGAGAGCACGCCGTTGCGCGTGGCGCGCCAGTCGGCCTTGAGGCCGACGGCATTGCGGGCGTTGGTGCGCGGCACGCTGTTGAGCTGGAACGACTGCAGGTAGGGCCGGCTGATGGAGGCGCCAGCCACGCCGGTCGCGGTGGTGCTGAAGCCGCGCGGCACCCACTGCATCTCGATGAAGCGGTTCTGACTCTGGCCGGTGACGACGAGGCCGAAGTTTTTCGTGACGGGCAACGTGTAGTCGAAGGTGAAATTCGGCAGCGTCTTGAAGACGCGCTCGTCGGTCGTGTGCGGCATTTTCCGCAGGCGGGCGGTGCGGTGGTTGCCGGAGATGCCGATGCTGTAGCGGAGCTGGGCGTTTTTGCGCTCGAAGGCGCTCTTGCTCACCATGTCGATCGAGCCGGCCATGGAATCGGCGGGCGTCGAGGGCGTGGGGACCTTGGTCACCTCGAGGCGGGCGACGTTGTTGATGGAGACCTGCGTGAACTGGAACACGCGCGACGAGCCCTGCGGGTTGCCCGTGTTGGCCATCTGGAGACCGTCGCCCGACACCACGGCCTGCGCCGTCGGGAAGCCGCGCACGGAGACCGACGCCACGGAGCCGCCCGACTCGCGGTCATACTCGGCGGTGATGCCCGGCATGAACTTGAGGAACTCGCCGACGTTGCCGTCCATGACGTCGCCGAGCGCATCGGCGGCGACGACGTTCTTGATGTTGGGCGCGAAGCGCTGCTCGTTGATCGCGATGGCCGCGCCGTCGGTCTCGCGCGCGGTCGCGACGGTGAAGGCATCGAGCTTGACCGTGCCGGAGGAATCGGCGCCGTAGCGCGCGGCGTTGGTGAGGCTGATGTCCTGCTCGATCACGTCGCCGACGCGGATCGTGACGGGAACCCGGAGCGGATCGAGGCCGGTGAAAAACACCTCGAGCACCGCCGGGCCGCCCGGCAACCCGGTGAGACGGTAGCTGCCGCTTTGGTCCGTGAAGACGACTCGGTCGGTGCCCTGCACCGCGACGCGGGCGTTGTTGAGATATTGACCGGTGGCGACGTTTTGGACGCGCCCGGAGATCGCGCCGGCGGACTGAGTCGCAGCCGGAGGGTTG
The DNA here is from genome assembly GCA_016794665.1 of Opitutaceae bacterium. Classification (GTDB taxonomy): domain Bacteria; phylum Verrucomicrobiota; class Verrucomicrobiia; order Opitutales; family Opitutaceae; genus ER46. Next base: position 260 of record JAEUHB010000191.1, on the reverse strand, counting down.
GTCGCGTCCGCGGCGAAACCGACGGGCAGCGCAAGGATGAGAGCGACACTGGCGACGGCCGGGAAATACGGGCGGGGCGGTAGGTTCATGGGGTAGAGATCCGAGCGGGCAACAGGAAGCGCGCGGACCGGCCGCAAGCCTCCGACCGGCCTCCGCCAACGGGCAAACACTTTCCCCGCGCCGTCGGCTAGAGATTCGCCAGCCGCGTGGTCGCGTCGCCGAAGCGGTCGAGCTTCACGCCCATGCGGTCCATCAGCGAC
>JAEUHB010000188.1 GCA_016794665.1 Opitutaceae bacterium | reverse complement strand
CGGTCACGCCGAGCCCGCGCGCGAGGCCCTGCACGAAGGTCGTCTTGCCCGCGCCGAGGTTGCCGTGCAGTGCAAGCGTGGTGTCGGGTGGCAGCGCCGCGGCAAACTCCGCGGCGAGAGCGCGTGTTTCGTCGGCCGTGGCCGTGGTGATGCCGGCGCGCAACCTATCGCAGATGCTCGTAGCCACGACAGTCGGCGAGGTTGAGGGCATCGGCGGGAAATTTCCCTTTCGCCGCGAAACGGCCGATGCAGGTGAGCGGGGTGCGCGGAAAGGCCCGCCGCCAACGGCGCAGAAACGCCGCCTGATCCGCGGAGCGGGCGAGGGCGAAGACGAGTTCGTAGTCCTCGCCGTCGGTAAGCGCCGCGCGCACGTCGGCGCCCGCGCGGCGGGGCAGGGCGGAGGCATCGAGCGCGGGCGCGGCGCCGCGGGGCGTGAGCGCGTGCAGGTCCTTGGCCAGGCCGTCGCTCACATCCATCAGCGCTCGCACGGCGCGCTGCCGGGCGAGCCAGCGGCCTTCGGCGAGCCGCGGCGTGAAACGAAAATGGTGCCCGCTATGCAGACTGCCACCGAGCATGCCGGTCACGAAAATCCAGTCGCCCATCCGCGCGCCGGTGCGCGTGAGCACGCGCGGGCCGGCGGCCTCGCCCAGCAGCGTGAGGCTGGCGGCGAGGACCCCATCCGCCTGAGCAATGTCACCACCGGCAATCGTCACGCGGAAGCGACGGGCGCTGGCGGCGAGGCCGCGATAGAATTTTTCCAGCCAGCGCCGGTTCACGCGCGCATCGAGCGTGAGCGCGAGCACGGCCGCCACGGGCCGTCCGCCCATCGCAGCGATGTCGCTCAGGTTGCGCTTCAGGAGTTTCTCCGCCACCGCGCGCGGCGGCACCCGGTCGTCGAAATGCCGTCCGTAAATCACGGGATCGACGGTGATGAGCTGGCGGCCGCGCGAAGGCCGGAGCACGGCGCAGTCGTCGCCGATGCCGAAGGGCGCGCGTGGCGAGACGTCGCCCAGCCAGCGGCGAATCACGGTGATGAGCTTCGCCTCGCCCCAGGCAGCGACGGATTCGCGGCGATTGCGCGTGAAAGGGTTCATGGCTCCTTTACGGCGCCGGTGAGAATGCCGACGACGGTGTTCAGGTTGAAAAGTGCGTGGGCGACGATCGGGGTTCCGACGTGCCCGGTGCGCTCGTAGGCGAGCGAGAACACAACGGCCAGCGCTACGAGCGGCGGCACACTTGCGAGCCCGGCGAGCGTCTTCCAATTGACGTGCAGCGAGGCGAAGAGCAGCGCGGGCAGCGCGAGCGCCGCCCAGCGCGGAATCCGCGTGCGCAGCCAGCGGAACAATCCGACGCGAAAGGCCAGCTCCTCCGCCACCGGTGCGGCCACGACGGCCAGGGCAATCATCGCGGCGAGCAACTCGGGCGACTCGGCCCGGGCAAACATTCCAATCAGATCTTGCCGCGCCTCCGGCAGGCCTGCGCGGCGCACGAGCCATTCGGCGACCAATGAGACGCCGAGCACCACCGGAAAGCCGGCGAGAAATGCCGCCGCCCCCGAGATCGCCACGCGACCCGCGGGCAGCGGCCCGGCGATGCGCCCGCGATCGACCGGCGCGAGCAATGCGCCCGCGAGCATGCCCAGTTGCGCGGCCGCGCCGATGAACACTTTGGACGCATCCTCGCCCAGGCCGTAGCCCGCCGAGAATTGATGCGCGATTGCTCCGCCGGCGAAATAGCCGAGGAACGCGCTGATGCCGAAAAGCAGGAAGTTGGTTGGCCCTACGTCCCAGGAAGGCAGGAGGACGGGCGCCGCGGCGGACCGCGCCTGCGGGCTGAGCGCAAGCCGCCACAGCAGGACGACGCCTGCCGCAAGCAGCGCCAGTTGGAGCGCCTGGAAAACGGACGCGGCGGACGCGTTCATCCGCGGTGACGCGTTAGCGCGCGACGATCTTCGCGCCGTCGAAGACGATGCGACCGCCCACGATGGTGGCCTTCACCCGGCCGGTGAGCGTCTGGCCCGACCACGGGGAGTTGCTCGACTTGCTCTGGCCGGCCTTGGCGTCGTAGCGCCATTTTTCCGCGGGATCGAAGAGACAGACATCGGCGTCGGCGCCGGGTGTGAGCGTGCCGCCCGCGAGCTTCATCAGTTCGGCGGGCCGGCGCGTCATCAGGTCAATGACGAAGGGGAGCTTGAATTTGTTCTGCCGCACGAGCACGTCGAGCGTCACGGGCAGCGCGGTCTCGAGGCCGAGGATCCCGTTGGGCGCGAAATCGAATTCCTTGTCCTTCTCGTAGTCCGTATGCGGCGCGTGGTCGGTGGCGATGATGTCAAGCGTGCCGTCGCGCAGTCCCGCGATGAGCGCGACCCGATCCTCCTCGGTGCGGAGGGGCGGGTTCATCTTGAAGTTCGTGTCGTAGCCCGCGAGCAGATCGTCGGTGAGCGCGATGTGGTGCGGCGTGGCCTCGGCGGAGATGCGCGCGCCGCGCTGCTTCGCGCGACGGATGATATCGACGGAGAACTTCGACGAGATGTGCTGCAGGTGGATGTGCGCGCCGGTGTATTCCGAGAGGATCACGTTGCGTGCGACGATCAGGTCCTCGGCGGCGTTGGGCCAGCCCCGGAGACCGAGGCGGGTGGAGACCACGCCCTCGTTCATCACGGCGCCGGCCGTCATGGAGTGATCCTGGCAGTGATCCATGACGGGCAGGTCGAACATCTTCGCGTATTCGACGGCGCGGCGCATGAGATCGTTTGACTGCACGCAGTCGCCGTCGTCGGTGATGGCGACGACGCCGGCGCGCTTGAGCGAGCCGATCGGCGCGAGCGCCTGGCCCTTCATGCCGACGGTGATGCAGCCGGTCGGGTGCACGCGGATGACGGCGTCACGCGCGACGACATCCTTCATGAGCTGGATGGTGCCGGCGTTGTCGGCGACGGGCGACGTATTGGGCATCATCACGACCGTCGTGAAGCCGCCCGCCGCCGCGGCGTGCGAGCCGGTGCCGATCGATTCCTTGTGGGTCTGGCCGGGCTCGCGGAAATGGACGTGGATATCGACGAGGCCCGGGCAGGCGACGAGGCCGCGCGCCTCGATCACCTTGGCGCGCTTCTTGTCGGCGGCGGAAAGCGAGGCGACGAACTTGCCATCGCGCACATACACATCGCCGGCGGCGTCGCGCTTGGCGGCGGGGTCGATCACGCGGGCGTTTTTGATCCAGAGGGTCGGCATGGCGCGGAAATTATTCGACCGGGGTGACGAGCTCGGGCTGGCCGCCGGCGCAGAGGTAGAGGACGGCCATGCGGACGGCGATGCCGTTGGTCACCTGCTCGAGGATCACGCTGCGATCGCCGTCGGCGAGCTCGCTGTCGATCTCGACACCGCGGTTTATCGGGCCCGGGTGCATGATGATGGCCTTGGGGTTGAGCCAGCTTGCGCGGGCCTTGTTGAGTCCGAACATGCTCGTGTATTCGCCAAGCGAGGGAAACAACCCGGCGGCCTGGCGCTCGTGCTGGATGCGCAGCAGCATCACGACCTCGGCGTCGGCCAGCGCGCTGCGGAGGTCGTGCGAGACGCTCACGCCCATCTCGGTGAACCATGCGGGCACCAGCGTGGAGGGGCCGACGAGGGTTACGGCTGCGCCCATTTTCACGAGGGCGTGGATGTTGGAGCGCGCGACACGGCTGAACAAAATGTCGCCGAGGATAACGACCTTGCGGCCCTGCACGGAGCCGAGGTGCTCCTTCATCGTGAAGGTGTCGAGCAGGCCTTGGGTGGGATGCTCATGGGCGCCGTCGCCGGCGTTGATCACGGGGATGTCGAGGATGCGCGAGAGGTAGAGCGGCGAGCCGGCGGCGGCGTGCCGAATCACGATCATGTCGGCTTGGAGCGCTTGGATGTTCTCGGCGGTGTCGCGCAGGGTCTCGCCCTTGGTGGTGCTGCTGCTTGCACCATCAAGCGAGATGACATCGGCACTGAGCCGCTTCGCCGCCATGTCGAACGCCATGCGCGTGCGCGTGCTAGGCTCGAGGAAAAGGTTGACGATGGTCTTGCCGCGGAGGGCGGGGACCTTTTTCACGCTGCGCGTGAGGGTGCGCTTGAACGCGGCGGCGGTCGCGTGGATCTGATCGATCTCCGTGAGGGAGAGTTCCTCGATGGTCAGAAGGTGGCGGCGGGTCCAGGACATCAGCGGATTTTCGATTTTGGATTCTCGATTTTCGATTGGGGCGCGGACTTCGCGGGCTCGAGGCGGAGGGTGTCGCGGCGAGGGTTTTGCGCGTCGAGCGTGACGGCGACTTTTTCGCCGGCAGCGGGGGCGAGGACGAGGCCGATGTAGTCGGCGGCGACGGGCATCAGGCGGCCGCCGCGGTCGACAAGGACGGCGAGCTCGACCTTGGCAGGGCGGCCGTGATCGAAGAGCTCGTCGAGCGCGGCCTTTACGGTGCGGCCAGTGAAGAGCACATCGTCCACGAGCACGACGGTGGCGCCGGTGACATCGGCGGGGATTTGCGTGGGCGCAAATTCCTTCGGGATCGGGTGGCGGCCGATGTCGTCGCGATGAAACGAAATATCGATCGTGCCGGAGCGGGCGCCGAGGCGCCGGGCGAGGCGGCGGGCGAGCTCGACGCCGCCGTTGGCGATGCCAAGGAGCAGGAGCCGCCCCGCCGAGGCGTGGCGCGCGCGAATGGCCGCGGCCAGCCGCTGGATTGCAGGCTCAATCTCGTCGGGACCGATGGTCGTCGCGGTGGGCACCGCGGGGGTTTGTGGCGGTTGGCGCGCGGGGTGGGAAGGCTTTTCTGGAAAATGAAAATGCCCCCGGCGCTGCGCGGCACCGGGGGCACGCTTCACTTTCCGGCCGCGCCATGCTGCGGGCGCGGCGCGAAAAATCAGGGCACTTCGTAGACCTCGACCAAGGCCTCGCCCGTGGGGGACGCGGCGGCGCCGCTGACCTGGATGGTGTAGGCGCCGGGGTCGACGAGACTCAGGGTGGCGGCGTCGCGGCTGTTGTTGGCGAGGGCGAAAGCGCCGACGTAGGTCGTGGCGAGGCCCAGCTCGCTCACAAAGTCCGCGTTGCCCCAGTCGTCGTTGGCGAGGATGGCGCGTTGCTGGCTATCGTAGATTTGCAGGCGCGGGTCGACCACGGTGCCGGGGACGCCGAAGGCGGCCAGGCCGGGGCCGATGCCGCGGACGAGGAGCGTGCGCTGGCCGGTGCCGCCGATGACGAGGCCGAGGGTGAGCACATCGTCGCCGGGCGCGGTCTGGCCGCGGACGGAGACGTTGACCAACTTGCTGCTGGTGGTGCCGGTGAGGGCGTCCGCGTCGTAGACCTCGATGAGGACGATGCCGCCCGAGCCGGTGGCGTTGGTCACCTGGACGGTGTAGTCGCGGCCGGCGGGGAGGTCGGTGACGAGCGCGGCATCCTTGGAGCCGCCGTTGCCGAGGCCAAAGGCGCCGGTGGCGGTGAAGGCCTGGCCAATGTTGGCGGCGGACCAGTCGTCGTTGGTGGCGATCTGGGTCTGGCCTTGGAAGACGGTGAACTTCGGGTCCGCCATCACGCCGCCGAGGCCGAATTGCGCCAAGCCGGGGCCCACGGCGCGGATGAGGACGCGCTTGGTGCCGGTGCCCTGGAGGACGAAGCCGGGCGTGACCAAGGCGCCGGTGGCGACGTTGGTGCGCACGGAGATGTTGGCGGGCCGCGAGGCGTTGGGCGACAGGGTGAGCACCCCGCCCGTGGTGGTGACGGAGCCGGCCGCGTTGGTCACGCGCACGGTGTAGGTGCCGGCGTCGGCGGCGTTGACGTTGTTGCGCAGCAGAATCGCGCCGGTCTCGCCGGCGATCTGGATGTTGTTGCGGAACCACTGATACGTGAGGTTGGCGCCGGTGGCGCTGGCGGCGAACGTGACGGTGGCGCCGGGCAGGACGGTCTTGGAGATCGGGTGCAGCGCGATCACGGGCGAGCCGGCGGCGCCGACGGTAAGGCTGCCGGCGGTGAGCCGCACGGTGCCGAGGGCGTTGCGCACATCCACGGTGTAGGTGCCCGCGTCAGCGGCGGTGACGGACGCGACGATGTAAGGGTTGGCGGTGGCGCCGGCGATGAGCACGTTGTTGCGATACCACTGGTAGGTGTAGGTGCCGCCACCGGTGACGTTGATCGGGCAGACGAAGCGACCGCCCGCGGCGAGCGTGCCTGCACCCACAACGAAACCAGGCGCCAAGGCCGGCGCCGATGTGGCGACCGGCACGCCGACGACCGCCCCTGCGCCGGCAAACGAGTAGCTGCCTGACCACGAACCCCACGATGCGGACGCCACACCGTTGCGCGTCGACGCGGCATAGCTCGGGCGGCCAGGAAGAATGGTGACGGTCACGGTGCGGGTCTCACCGACGGCGAGCACGCCCGCGTGGACCGCGGCGCGCGCCACGGTGGAGTCATCGGTGTAGACATCCGTGCCCCACACCGCGCCGGAATTGGAGCCGGTGACGGTGAACTGGAAAACCTGCCCGACGCGGTTGCGGTAGCCCACGAGGTTGGTGGGCGCGACGGCGAAGTTGACGACCGGGGCCGTGCCGACGGTGAGGGTGAGGCGGCCGGTGTTGCTGCCGATGGCGTTGGTCGCGGTGATGTTGACCTGGAACGTGCCGCCAACCGTAGGCGTGCCGGAGATGAGGCCGGTCGTGGCGTTAACCGTGAGCCCCGCAGGCAGGCTGGTGGCCGCGTAGGAGGTGGGCGAATTGGTCGCGATGATCTGGTAGCTGTAGGGCGTGCCGACGTTGCCCGTGCCCGTTGCGCTCGTCACCACGGGCGCGGCGGTTGCACCGCCGCCGCCAGGGCTGATGGCAAACGTGTAGGGCGCCGCGGTGGAGCCGCCGGCATTGGTCGCGGAGAGGTTCACGTTGAATGACCCGGAGGCGGTGGGCGTGCCGGAGATGAGGCCGGTCGCGGTGTTGATCGAGAGGCCGGGGGGGAGGCCGCTCGCGCCGAAGCTGGTGGGCGAATTGGTCGCCGTGATTTGGTAAGTGAAGGCCACGCCCACCGTGCCGCTGGCTTGAACGGGGCTTGTGATCGATGGGATGGGCGTCGGGCCGCCACCACCACCGCCGCCACCGCCAGGGGCGGGCGTGAAGCCGGTGCTCGGATTGATGCGGTAGGACGACGTGTTGTTCGAGGCCGCGGTGGGCGGGCCGTAGGCGGAGCTGAGGGTCGTGCCGGTGATGGTGGCCGACGTGATGCCGAACAGGGAGAAAGCCGTGCCCCCCGTGATCGTCACGGCGCCGCTGGCCGAAACCGTGCCCGTGAGCCCACCGCCGTTGAGGTCGAACGCGCCGGCGGCCGTGACTGTCGCGACGTAGGCGCCGAAGCCTGATTCGATGGTGCCGACAACCGGCACGGTGACCCGGGTGTTGAGGGTGCCGATGTAGGTGCCGGCGAACTGAGCCTGGGCGCGCAGGCCGGCGGAGGTGACGAGCAACGCGGCCAGCAGGCCGCAGAGGGAGAGGATTCGGGTGAAGCGGATTGGGTTCATGACAGTGAAGCGTGATTGCGCATCGCCGAGCATGCCCCGATCGGCCCCATCCGGCCATACGCATACGTGCGTATGGCCCGGTCCGGTCACTGCAGTTCGTAGACCTCGATCAAACCGACGCCGTTGGTGCCGCCGACACCGGAAAGCTGCACGGTGTAGCTGCCCGGAGGAAGCGTCACGAGCAGCGCGGCATCGCGGCTGGCGCTGGCGAGCGCAAATGCGCCCACTTGCGCAAACGCCGCGGTGAGCGCGGGTGCGCCGCCCCAGTCATCGTTGCCATTGATCACCGCCGTGCCGCGGTAGAGATCGAGGCGGGGATTGGCGAGGGCGCCGGGCACCCCGAAGCCCGCGAGGGTCGGACCGATGCCGCGGATGAGAATCGATTTCTGAAGGTTGCCCGAGATCGTGAAGCCCGCGATCAGCAGATCGCCGCCGGCGCCGACCTGCGCGCGGGCGGAGACGTTGACGAGCCGCGCGCCCGCGCCCGGCGCGGTGTCGTAGAGCTCGGCCAAGGCCACGCCCGAGGCGCCGCCGCCCGCGGTGATTTGCGCGGTGTAGCCGCCGGGAGCCATGGTGCGCACAATCGCCGCATCAAGCGAGGCAGGCGCGAGCGCAAACGCGCCGGAGGCAATCATCGCGTTGGCGATGGCGGCGCTGTTGCCCGTGATGGGCGCGGCCCAGTTGTCGTTGGCGGTGAGCACGGCGCCGCCGGCATCGAAAAGCTGCATGCGCGGATCGGCCAGGAAATCGGTCACGCCGAACTGCGCGAGGCCGGGGCCGATCGCGCGCATGAGAACTGGCTTGTCCGGTGCGCCCGCGATGGCGAAGCCGACGATTAGCGTCTGCGCGCCGGTGCCGGCCGTGGTGCGGACGGAAAGATTGACGAGGCGGCCGGGGTTTGGCGGCTCCACCGCCACGACTGCGGCGGCGCTAGTGAGCGACGTGGTGGGACTGATCACGCTCACTGAATAGCTCCCCGCCGTCGCGGCGGTGACGGTGCCGATGGTGATGACCGAGAACGTGGCGCCGGGAATCGGCGCGCCATCCTTGCGCCATTGGTAGGAAATCGGGCCGTCGCCCGAGGCGACGACGCTGAGCGAGAGCGACTGCCCGAGCACGGCGACTTGCGACTGCGGCGGGGTCGTGATGCCGAGCGCCGCGCTGGTGCGGCGGCCGGTGCGGCGCGCGTTGTGTCGATATTGCGACCAAAGGCTCGAGCTGCCGACGCCGAGGTCGAAGGCATAGACGTGCCGGTCGTTGCTACCGACCACGAGCGTGCGTCCGGCGATGGCGGGCGACGAGCGCACGATGTTGCCGGTGGCCCAGGTGCGCACGAGGCGGCCGTTGGCGTCGATGGCGTAGACGAGTCCATCGTAGCAACCGATGTAAATGGTGCCGGTGGCGTCGACCGCCGGCGAGGACGCGCGCACTTCGTCGCCCAGCCGGAAGGTCCAGCGCGCGCCGCCCGTGGTGGTGTTGACCGCGTGCAGGACCCCGTCGTAGCCCGCAAAATAGACAGTGCCGCCGTCCGGGCTGAGCGCGGGGGAGGACGAGGTGCCGAGGGTCGCGCCGCCGTAAATCCAGCGCAGAGTGCCCGCGGGTGTGACGGAATAGAGCCGGCCGGAGCTGAGGGTGCCGAAGTAGATGTTGCCCGCGGCGTCCAGCGCGGCGGCGGTATAGATCGCGTTGTCGGCGGCAAAGGTCCACTTGACGGAGCCGTCCGCGGGATTGAGCGCGAAGAGCTTATGACCCCCGGCCTCGTCGTCGTTCCCGAGGTAAACCGTGCCGTCGGGCGCGATGATGGGGGACGCGTAGGAAAGCCCGGGCACGGCCGCGGACCATTTGAGTGAGACGCTTGTCTGGTTGTCGCGGTAGGCGAAGAGCCGGCCCTCGTCCGAGTGCACATAGATGGTGCCGTCCTCGGCGAGCGCGGTGGCTTTGTTGGCACCTACGCCCGTGCCGACCACGATTTCCCATTTCTTCGATCCGTTAGTGGAATTGATGGCGAAGAGCTTCGCGGTGCCGGCCTGCGAGAAGCCCGTGGTCGTGCCGACGTAGAGCGTGCCGTCAGGGGCGAGCGCGGCGGCGGAGGTATCCATCGCGGCTTGCAGGTCGAGCGCGGGCCATGGCCGCTGGCCGTCGGTGTTGAATGCGTGCAGGCGGCCATCGCGGCTGCCGACATAAACCGTGCCGTCGGGCCCGACGGTGGGAGCGTTTGTCACGATGCCCGCTGTGACGCCGGTCCAGAGCGAGTCATTGATCGTGAGTGCAAACCGAGCGGAGGCCGGCGGCGCGCCGGCGCGGGCCGCACCGTCGGCTTGGATGTAGTAGGTGGTGCCGGCGCTGGCGGTGAAGGTGACCACGGCATCCGTGGCGGCGGAGGTGCCGCCGGCCTCCGCGTCGCCGTCGTCGCTGGCGCCGACCAGCGAGAGGGCGTTGAGCGCGGATCCGGTGTAGACCGCAAGCAGCGGGTCGAAGCCGTCGCTGGAGAGCGCGACTTGGAAGCGGCCAGCGGCGGGCGCCGTCCAGCGATACCAGAGGGATTTGCCGCCGGTGCGGTTGCGGATCGAGGGCTCGCCGGGCTCGAGCGTGGTCTGGGCGTTGGTCGCTTTCACGACGGCGGCGCGGCCGGTGAGGAGCTCGGCCGCGGCGAAGTTGTCGTTCGCCGGAATTGAGCCGAGCTCCAGCAGCGTGAGGCCGCTGCCGCCAGTCTTGCTGGCGACGGCGATTTGGTAGGTGACGCCGGCTTGCGCGGTGAATTCGACCCGGGACGTGACCAGGCCGGTATCGTTGTCATTGGCTGCGACCGGCGTGAGGGCGCCGATGGCGGAGCCGGTGAAGACGCCCAGGAGCGTGTCATAGCCGCTGCCCGAGGTGCTCAAGCGCACGCTGGCGGTCGTGGGTGCGCGCCACTCCCACCAAAGCGAGCCCAGGCCCGCGAGGCCACCGATGGCGGGCTCGCCCGCCTCGACGGTGGCGCCGGTGTTGACGCTGCGGACGGCGGCGTTGGTGCCGTTGAGGCGCGCGCGGTTGGCGAAGCTGTCGTTGAAGGGGCGGTTATCTGTCGAGCGGAGCGCGCGATCGAGATTGAGGCGGCCGCCAGTTTGCGAGCGGCCGGCGAGCGGTGCGGGAGTGTCGACGGTGCGCAGCACGCGGTTGACGAGCTGGCGGTAAGTGTCGGCGGGAAACTGCGCCTTCAGCAGCGCGAGCGCGCCGCTCACGTGCGGGGCGGCCATCGAGGTGCCCGAGCGCGTGATGTAGAGCTGGGCCGTGTGCGAGAGCGACAGGATGTCCGACCCGGGCGCGAACAGCTCCACCGAGCCGGATCCAAAATTGGACGACGGCGAAATCTCGTCGCGCGCGCCGGAGTTGCCAACCGAGACGATGTTCTCGAGCCGGTAGCTGGCCGGATAGCTGCCGACGATGTCGGTGTCGCTCGACTCGTTGCCCGCGGCGGCGACGAAAATGATGCCGGCATCGCGCGCGCGGCGGATGGCCTCGAACTCCGCGCCAATGAACTGAGGGACGCCGCCGGTGGCGACCGCGCCATAGCTCGCGTTGATGATGTGCGCACCCTGCGCGATGGCGTAGTCGATGCACGTGATGGCGTCGGACGTGGCGCCTGTGCCGGTGGTGCCGCGCAGGAACTTGAGCGGCATGATCTGCACGCGCCACGCGACGCCGGCGATGCCGGTGCCGTTGTTGCCCGCGGCGCCGATGATGCCGGCGACATGCGAGCCGTGGCCGTGGTCGTCGCCGGGGTTGCCGCTGCGGGTGATGGCGTTGATGCCGTTGATGTCGTCGATGTAGCCGTTCCCGTCGTCGTCGATGCCGTTGCCGGGGACCTCGCGGGCGTTGCGCCAGAGGTTTGAAACGATGTCGGGATGGTCGAGCCGCACGCCGGAGTCGATCACGGCCACTATTATTCCCGATGCGTCGGTGCGCACATCCCAGGCGGTGGCGGCGCCGATGTCGGCGCCGATGATGCCGTTGTTGGCGCCGGCGTTCGCGAGGGACCACTGGCGGTTGTAGCTCGGGTCGTTCGGCACGACGGTCGCCTGGCGAATCGCGTCGGCATGGACGAACTCGTAGCGGCCCGTGGCCATGAGGCGCGCGATTGCCTGGTCGACGGATTCGCCCGGCTGCACCTCTAGCAGCCGCAGGCCGCCGAAACGATCCCAGTGGCGGCGCAGGCGACGGCCCTCGCGTTTCTCCTCGGTGTCGGCCTCGGCGCGGCGCGCGGCCCGGGGCTTCGCCAGGATACCGCGATCACTGTGACCCTGCGCGATCTCCTTGGCGGTGAAAATCTCCGCTTCCTGCGCAAACGCGGAAGCCGTCGCGAGCGCGAGGAAAACGAGGCGGGTGAGGGGGAGGTTCAACCGCAGGGAAATTGGCACAAACTGCCTCGCTGACAAGTGGCGGCACGGCGGGAGAATCCGCACTCAAGTCGCGAGACCCAGTGCCGATCCCGGAAAGACGCCCAGTGCGATCAAAAGCGCCGCGGCGAGCAGCAGGGCGAGGGCGGGCTTGGCCGGGACACGGATGCTATCCTGGCATCCGGCGGCCGGCGCGGCGACATAGGCCTGCTTCAAAACGAGCAAGTAGTAGTAAAGCGCGACGGCGCTCAGAGCGATGGCGAGAAAAGCGAGCCCGCCGGCCGGGCCCGAGAGGCCACCGAATCGCAGGGCTTGGCTAAAGAGCAGGAACTTGCCGAAAAAGCCCGCCAGTGGCGGAATGCCGGCGAGTGAAAGCACGAACACGGCCAGGCATCCCGCCAGCAAAGGCGAGCGCCGGTGCAATCCCGCGAGGTCCTCGAGTGTGTCGCAGCGGCCCGCCCGCTCGACGACTGCGATGACGCCAAATGCGCCGATGGTCGCGAGACCGTAGGTGAAGGTGTAATAGATGAGCGCCGCCGGGCCGAAGCGGCCACCGGTGATGACGCCGAGCAGCATCACGCCCGCGTGCGCGATGGCGGAGTAGGCGAGGAGGCGGCGGAGGTTGCGCTGCGCGAGGGCGACGAGGTTGCCCAGCATCAGCGAAGCGCCCGCGAGGATGGCGACGGCGAGCATCCAGAGTGGCGCCTGGCCGGTTGCGTCGCCGACGCCGCTCCACAGCAGGCGGGCGAACAGCGTGAAGCCCGCAACCTTCGACGCCGAGGCGATCAACGCCGCGGCCGGTGCCGGCGCGCCCTGGTAGACGTCGGGTGCCCAGAGGTGAAACGGCGCCGCGGCGGCCTTGAAGCCAAACGCCGCGAGCACCATCACGAGCGCCACGACCAGCAGCGGGCTCCCGGGGGAGTGGCCAATCTGGCGCGCGATCGCGGGAATCTCGATCGATCCGGTGAGCCCGTAGATGAGGCTGAAGCCGAAGAGGAGGAAGGCGGCGGAAACACCGCCGAACAGGAAATATTTTAGCGCCGCCTCGGCGGACTCCGGCCGGGACTTGTCGAAGCCCGCGAGCACGTAGAGCGAGAGGCTCGCGAGCTCGAGCGCGAGGAACGCGACGAGGAGATTCTGCGCGGCCGCCATCACGGTGAAGCCCGCCGTCGCAAACAGCACGATCGCGACGAACTCCGCCGGATGCCGCAGCCGCACCGTGCCCGGCAGCAGCGCGAGCGAAAGTCCCGCCAGGATCAGCACGGCGAATCGCGTCGCCCGCGTGAGCGAATCGAGCACGAGCGCGCCGTCGAAGGCCGTGCCGCTCGCGCCCACCGCGTAGGTGAAGCAGGCCGCGAGACCGATCGAAAGGATGCCGGTGCGCGCGGCGGCGTTCCAGCGGGCTTCCGCGATTTTCTTTCGACCGAGCGCGAGATCGACCCCGAGCACGAGCAGCGCCCCGGCGACGAGCACGGCCTCGGGGCTGAGCGCGCGGAATAGTTCGCCGTAGTTCAAGGCGTGCCTCCCTTCAGCGTGGCCTGCATGAGCGGCGACTGGAGCGCAGGCATGATCCAGTTCAGCAGGGCGTCGGGGTTGAGGCCGACATAGGCGGTCGCGGCCACCAGCACTATCGCCCCCGCCCGCTCGGGCAGCGTGATCGGCTCAAGGTGCAGCACGGGCGCGTTGCGCAAGGCGACGGACTTGTCCGTGGTGCCAAAAAAAGAGACCTGAATCGCCCGCAGGGTGAACGCCGCCGCGACCACCACGCCCGCGCCGGCGGCGAGCGCCCAAGCGGGCGACGATTTCCATGCGCCGACCAGGATCGCGAGCTCGGCGGGGAATCCGCTGAAGCCCGGCATCCCCATCGATGCCAGCCCCGCGAGCACAAAGACCAGCGCCGCGAACGGCAGCGCGCGGTGCAGCGGCATTCCGCGCAGGTCAGCGAGCCGGCGCGTATGCGTGCGCTCGTAAATCATGCGCCCGACCACCGCGAACAGGAGGCCGGCGATCACGCCGTGCGAAAACATCTGCAGCACCGCGCCCGCGACGGCCTCGGGGTTCGCCGCCGCGATCCCAAGCAGCACGAAGCCCATGTGGCTCACGCTCGAATAACCGATGACGAACTTAAAGTCGTCCTGGACGAGCGCGACGCAGCCCGCGTAGAGGATGCCCGCGATCGCGAGCCACGCGATCGGTTGCTGCCAGAACGCGAAGCCCGCGGGAAACAGCGGCAGCGCCACGCGCAGGCAGCCGTAGGCGCCGAGCTTCATCACGACGCCGGCCAACAGCATCGAGGCCGCGGTTGGCGCGGCCACGTGACCGGTGGGCGCCCACGTGTGGAACGGAAACAGGCCCGCCAGCACTGCGAAGCCCAGGAACACCAGCGCAAACATCGCGATCTGCCCCTCACGCGGGATGCGCGCGGCCGCGACGGCGAGTTCGCCTAGGCCGAAGCCCGTCGCGCCACCCGCGGCGTGGGCCCACAGGAGGCCGGCGAGCACGAGTGCGCTGCCGGCAAACGAGTAGAGCACGAGCTTCATCGCGCCGTGCTCCCGGTTGGTGGAGCCCCAGATCGCGATGAGGAAATACTTCGGCACGATCGCGATTTCGTAGAAGACGAAGAGCGTGAACGCGTCCGCGCTGAGGAACACACCGTAGACCCCGCCGATCAACGCGAGGTAGAGCGCGAAGAACTCGCCCGCGCGTTCCTCCACGTTCCACGAGAAGAGCACGCCCGCGGTCGCCGCCAGCCCGGTGAGCACCACGAGCGTGAGGCTGATGCCATCCGCCGCGAGATGATAGCGGATGCCGAGCTCCCCGACCCATGAGACATTGATCAGGGTCTGCAGCCCGGGCGAAGGTGAGAATGCGCCGGCCGCGACGAGCGCGAG
Organism: Opitutaceae bacterium; assembly: GCA_016794665.1. Lineage (GTDB taxonomy): Bacteria > Verrucomicrobiota > Verrucomicrobiia > Opitutales > Opitutaceae > ER46. The sequence continues at coordinate 6,735 of JAEUHB010000188.1, read as the reverse complement.
GCCGAAGCCAAGCACCGCCGTGACGAGCGCTACCATCCGCGCGCGCGTGCCCGCCGCCAGCGCGCACAATGCGCCAGCGAACGAGACGTAGATCGTGAATGGCAGCGCGCTCATGGCAGCACGAGGTGGCCGGCCCAGGCGGTCACGAGCGGGTTGATGAACTGCAGCAACAAATGCGGCGCGACGCCCAGCGCGAGCATCAGCGCGGCGAGCGGCACCAGCACCGCAAGATCGGTGCCCCGGGCGTCGGCGAACTCACCCGCCGCGGCGCCGGCGCGCGGACCATGAAAGACGCGTTGCCAGAAGGTCAGCAGGAACATCGCCGTGCCGAGCAGGCCCAGGCACGCGACCGCGGCGCTGGCCGGGCTGAGGCCAAACACCCCGCGGAAAATCAGGAACTCGCCCACGAAGCCATTGAGGCCCGGCAGTCCCAGCGAGGAAAACAGCGCCACGCCGCACAAGCCGGCAAAGAGCGGTGCGGCCGTGCGCACGCCGCCGAAGTCATGCAGGCCGCGCCTCCCGCCGGCTCGGGACTCGAGGACGCCCACGCAGCAGAACAGCGCCGCCGCCGAGAGCCCGTGGTTGAACATCTGCAGGATCGTGCCCGCGAGCGCCGCCGTCGCCGCTTCGCCGGTGAGGCCCGGCCGGCCCGCGGCAAACGTGACCGCGAAGAGCGCGAGCAGGCAGTAGCCCACGTGGTTGAGCGACGAGTAGGCGATCATGCGCTTCAGGTCGGTCTGCCGCAGCGCGGCCCAGGCGCCGAGCACGATGCCGCCGAGGGCGAGCGCGAGGAGGCACGGCGCCGCGTCGTGCAGCTGCTGCGGAAAAATCGGCCAGAGGATCCGCAGGAAGCCGTAGACGCCCATCTTGGCCAAGACCGCACTGAGGAACATCGAGGCGCCGGTCGGCGCCTCCGCGTAGGCCGGGGCCTGCCACGTGTGCAGCGGCCAGAGCGGGGCCTTGACCGCGAGGCCGAGCAGCACGCCGAGAAACACGAGGCGCATGCCGCCAGCACCGAGCTTCGCGGCGAGCGAGCCATCGGCGCCGTGCTGGGCGAGTTGCTGGAAATCAAGCGAGCCAGTCGTGGCAAACATCGCCGCGAAACCAACGAGCATGAACGCGCTGCCGCCGATGGTGTAGATGACAAACTGGTAGGCCGCGCGCGTCGCGCCCGGGCCGCCCCAGAGCTTGATCAGGAAAAACGCGGGCACGAGGCTCAGCTCCCAGAACAGGAACCAGTGGACGAAATCGAGCGCGAGGAACACCCCGAGCGCCGAGCCCTGCAGGGTGAGGAAAAGCACGCCGAAGAGCCGCGGCCGCCCCACCGACCACGAGGCCAGCAACGCCGCCGGCGCGATGATCCCCGTGAGCACCACAAGCACAAGGCTCAGCCCGTCGAGCCCGAGGTGGTAGTGGACATTCAGCGCGGCGATCCACGCGTGGCGCTCGACGAACTGCGGCGCCGTGCGCGCGGGTTCGAAGGAGCCGAGGACGAGTGCCGCGAGCACGAGGGTGGAGAGGCTGGAGGTGAGGGCGACGACACGCGACGCGCGCAGGCCCGCCCCGCGCAGCGACGCGAGCACCGCCGCGCCGGCCCAAGGCGCGAAGACGAGCAGCGAGAGCAGCGGCAGCTTGTTCATCGCGCCCCCCCGAACAGCACCGCGAACACCAGCACCACGAAGCCGAACGCGATCATCAGCAGGTAGCCGTGGGCATCACCGGTCTGAGCGCGCGAGTAGGCGCGGCCCGTTTTCCGCAGCGACTCGCTCGTGGCGTCGAAGCCGGCGTTGAGTCCGTCCTCGTCGGCCTCGCGATTGACCAGCCCGGTGAAGCGCCCGAGGCGGGCAAGCAGCCGCACCGCGCCATCCCACCCGTGGCGGTCCAGGGCGTCGGCGAACACGGCGAGCGCGTAGGCCGCGCGGCCGAAGGTGGCCGCGTAGAGTTCGTCGAACTTCATGCGCGCGGCGAGAAACGCAAAGACGCGCGGCGCCCGCGCCGCCAGCGGATCGGCCGACATGGATTTCTCGCGCGGCTTGCGACCATACATGGCCCAACCGGCGCCGAGGCCGAGCGCGACCAGCGCGATGGAAAGCGCCATCAAGCCGACGCCGTCGGCGTGGTCGTTTGCGGCCGCCGAAGGATCGAGGAGGAGTTGCAGCCACGGCGACGGCCACGCGAGCAAGCTCAGCAGAATGGCGCAGGCGGCGAGCAGCGCGAGCGGCACGGTCATCACCGCGGGGCTTTCGTGCGCATGCGCGGCGGGCTCCGAGCGCGGCGCGCCAAGGAAGGTCTCCGCGACGAGGCGCGTCATGTAGAAGGCGGTGAGCACCACGGCGGCCAGCCCGGTGTAGAGCGGCAGCTGCGAGACGCCCCAGGCGTGCGTGGCGTGCAGGATCGCCTCCTTGCTCCAGAACCCGGAGAAGAGGAACGGCACGCCCGCGAGCGCCATCATGCCGATGGCAAACGTCGCGAACGTCACGCGCATCGGCCCGCGCAGGCCGCCGAGCTGGCGGATGTCCTGCTCGTGGTGCGCGGCATGGATGACCGAGCCCGCGCCGAGGAAGAGCAGCGCCTTGAAGAACGCGTGCGTGAGGAGATGGAAGATCGCCGCGACCCACGAGCCGACGCCAATCGCGAGCATCATGTAGCCGAGCTGCGAGACCGTGGAAAAGGCGAGGATGCGCTTGAGGTCGTTTTGCGCGCAGGCAATCAAGGCCCCGATCAGCGCCGTGACCGCGCCGGTGAATGCGATGACCGTGAGCGCATCGGGCGTCAGCAGCGGGAAGACGCGCGCCATGAGGAACACGCCGGCCGCGACCATCGTGGCCGCGTGGATAAGCGCCGACACGGGCGTGGGGCCCTCCATCGCGTCGGGGAGCCAGACGTGCAGCGGGAACTGGCCCGATTTGCCGACGGCGCCGCAGAACAGCAGCAACCCGATCGCGGTGGAGCCGCCGAGGCCGGCGAGCACGGCGGGTTCGAGCAGGCCCTTGCCGCCGTCGTAGAGGAGCAGCGTGCCCGCCGAGTCTTGGAGCCAGAGCAGGCCGAGCAGCAAACCGAGGTCGCCGATGCGCGTCGTGACAAAGGCCTTTTTCGCGGCCGCCGCAGCCTCGGGCTTTTGAAACCAGAAGCCGATGAGCAGATACGAGGCGAGGCCGACCAGTTCCCAGCACACAAAGAGCAGCAGCAGGCTGTTGGCGACGATCACGCCGAGCATTGCCGCGGCGAAGAGGCTGAGGAAACAGAAGAACTGCTTCGCGCGCGCGTCGTCGCGCATGTAGCCCGTGCTGAATACAAAGATCAGGAGGCCGACGAACGTCACCATCACGCACATCAGCGCCGTGAGCGGATCGATCAGCCAGCCGAGCCGCACGGCGCCATGACCGAGGTCGAACCACGTGAAGTTGCTCGCGAGTTTCGCCGCCGGAGCGGCCAGCGCGGTGGCGAGCGCGCCGCATGAGAGCAGGAGCGCGCCCGTGAGCGCCGCAATCGCGGCGGCGGCGGCGAGCTTGAATGCGCCGCGCGGTGCGCACGCCCCGACGACGGCCGCGATCAACGGCAGGGCGGGGATGAGCCAGAGGAGATCGGCGGAGAGGCTCATGCGCGTCAGCCCTTGAGCCGGCTCGCGTCCTGCAGCCGGATGTTTTTCTGGTGCCGGTAAATCGCGATCACGAGGGCGAGGCCCACGGCGGCCTCGGCGGCGGCGACGGCGATGGAGAAGATGGCAAACAGCACGCCGGAGGCGGGCGCGTGGGCGCCGCCAAAGCGCCAGAACGCGATGAAGTTCAGGTTGGCGGCATTGAGCATCAGCTCGATCCCAAGGAGGACGAGGATGGTGTTGCTGCGGGCGAGGGCGCCAAAAAGCCCGACGCAGAACAACGCGCTCGAGAACAGCAGGCAGAGCTGGAGAGGCGAAAGGCTCATGGGGCGTCGGGCTTGCCGTCGTCGCGTCCGGTGGAGGCGATGACCACGGCGCCGATGAGGGCCACCGTCAGGATTACGCCGACCACGAGGACGGCGCCCGCGTGGGGACCGCCAAGCTGGTTGCCGAGGTCGCGGACAGTGACTGAGGGCACGGTGATGTTGGTGCCAGGCAAGGGCGTGCTGATCACGGCGCCGAGCAGCACCCCGAGCACCGCGCCACTGGTGACGACGGCGGCGAGCACGCGGCTGCGGGTGTGCGGCGCGAGGGCCATGTCGGCCGGCGAGCGCGAGGTGAGCAGCACCGCGAACAGCACGATCATCGAAACGGCCCCCACGTAGACGAGCACCTGCGCAAACGCGACGAACTCCGCGCCCGCCCAGAGGTAAAACGCGGCGACGCCCACCCAGTTGCCAATCAGCAGCAAGGCGCTGTGGATGAGGTTGCGCAGCAGCAACGCGACTCCGGCGGAGACAACAGTCACGGTCGCGATAATGAGCAGCGTGATCATGCGGCGTAGCGGTAGGTCCTGGGCGCGAGGCCGGTGGTGAGCTTCCTTCCGAGCAGGACAAACGGCCCTGCGATCAGCACGGCGGCGATGAGCCAGCGGGTGGCGCGCACGGCGCCCGTCCAGTCGGCGGTCAGCGCCCAGAAGGCGGCGACGCCGAGGTTCACAAGCGCGAGCGGCACGAGGAATTTCCACGCGAGGCGCATCAGCTGGTCGATGCGCATGCGGGGGAGCGTCGCGCGCACCCACATGAAGGCGAGCAGCAGCGTGAGGAGCTTGGCCACGAACCACACGTAGGAGGGCACGACGGCCAGGAACGGCAGCGGCGCCTGCCAGCCGCCAAGGAAGAGCGTCACCCCCATGCCGCAAAGCGCACACATGCCGAAATACTCGGCCATGAAGAAGAGCGCATACTTGAAACCGGAATATTCCGTGAGGTGCCCGGCGATGAGTTCGCTCTCCGCCTCCGGCAGGTCGAAGGGGGAGCGGTTCGACTCGGCGAGGGCGGTGACAAAGAAGATCGCGAACCCGGTCACGCCCCACGGCGTGAACACGTGCCACTGTGGCAGAAGGCCGAACGACCAGCCGCCCTGCCGCTCGACGATGCCGCCCGGCGAGAGCGTGCCCGCGAGCATCACGACCGGCACGATCGAAAGGAGCAGCGGCAGCTCGTAGCTGATCAGCTGCGCGAGCGCGCGCATCGCGGCGAGGAGCGAGTATTTGTTGCGGCTCGCCCAGCCCGCCATGAACACGCCGAGCTCGGTCGCCGCGCCCGCGGCGAAGAAGTAGAGCACGCCCGCCTCGAGCTCGAGGGGCACCAGGTGGCGGCCATACGGGATGACCGCGAGCGTGAGAATCGCGAACGCCAGCAGCGCGATCGGGGCGAGGAAATGCAGCACGCGGTCCGCGGTGCGCGGGACGATGTCCTCCTTGGTGAGCATCTTGATGCCGTCGGCCAGCGGCTGACCGAGCCCGAAGAGGCGGTTCTTGGTAAACGGAAGGAACGGCAGGCCGGTGCGGTTGGGGCCGGGACGATTCTGCACGCGGGCGAGGAGCTTGCGCTCCACCAACGTGAGCAACGCGAACAGCGACGCGAAGGCGACGATGACCGCGACAATCGCGAGCAGGCTGCCCGCGAGCCAGCGCAGTGATTCGGGCAACCAGCCGACGAGCCAGTCGCGCACGACCAGCGGCAAACGCTCAAGGGTGGGAGAGCTGCTCATGCGGGGGGGCGCCCGCCTTCGCTCTGCGAGCTTCGGCGAGGTTCGTCCGGCGGCATCACCGCCGGCGAAGCGGGTTTTTGCGCGGCCGCGGCGGCCGCTTTGGCCGCGGCCGCGGCGGCGGCTTTCTCGGCGGCGGCCTTGCGCTCTGCGGCGAGGCGAGCGTCGACCTCGGCCGCTTCGGTCGGGTGGATGGAGTGGTAGTAGTCGTTGGACTTCGCGAGTTGCTCGCGTTTCAGCAGCAGCCCGTCGAAGCGATCCGTGGTCGCGATGGCGAAGACCTGGTCCATCTTGATCGCGTCGAAGGGGCAGACCTCGACGCAAATCTGGCAGCTCATGCACACCGAGGTGTCGATGTCGAAGACCTTGGGGTAGAGCTGCAGCTTGCCGGTGGCGTCGGGCTTTTTGTCGGCGCTCTTCTCGATGTAGATGCACTGCGGCGGGCACTCCTTCTCGCAGATCTGGCACGCGACGCAGCGCAGCGTGCCCATCGGATCGGTGGCGTTTTCGGTGACGAGGAAAGGGAAGTTGCGGTAGGCCTCCGGGAGCTTGGTGGGTTGCTCCGGATACTCGACGGTCGTGTAGCGCGCGGGATCGTGGAAGGAGCCCACGAAATTCTTCGCGGTGACGGCGAGACCTTGGAGGAGACCGGAGCCGAGCATGGTGGTTAGCGGTCGACTTCGCCCAGGACGATGTCGATGGAGCCGAGGATGATCACGGCATCGGCGACGGTGTGGCCGAGGCAGAGGTCCTCGAGCAGGGTGAGGTTGACGAACGACGGCGGGCGCACGCGGTAGCGGTAGGGATTGGGCGTGCCGTCGCTCACGAGATAGAAACCAATCTCGCCCTTGGGGCCCTCGATGCGGCCGTAGGCTTCGCCAGGCTTGGGGCGGAAACCGCGGAGCTTGGCCTTCGGATCCATCACGGGCCCGGCGGGCAGGGAGGCGAAGGCCTGCTGGAGAATCTTGATCGACTCGCGCATCTCGAGGACGCGGATCATGTAGCGGTCGTAGGTGTCGCCGTGATCGCCGAGCGGGACGCGGAACGGGAAGCGCGGGTAGAAGCCGTAGCCATCCACCTTGCGC